>CAZJRM010000211.1:0-9505 GCA_964547975.1 uncultured Vicinamibacterales bacterium
GGGAGGATTGAACCTGACGGTGCTGGACGGCGCGATGGCGGGGCTGTCGACGCGCGTATTCCCGACCGGATCGTTCCTGGTCGACCTCGCACAGCCCATGGCGAACGCGGCGTTCTACTACCTCGAGCCGCAGGCGGCCGACGGCTTCGCCGGGGCCGGGATGCTCGATGCGCCGCTGAAAGCCCTGGGGCTCGACGAGCACCCGGTGGTGTATCCGGTCTTCAGGTATCGCCGGGTCGTTCCTCCCGCGAAGTGAGGCGCGTGCGCCCGGCTGCGCGCCCCTGTAGAATGGACGGGCCTGCCTTTCTTCCCGGGAGTCGATGACGTGCGCGTATGGTCTGGTGTCTTTCTGTGTGCGTTCGTGGCGCTGACGGCCGCGGCGTGTGACAAGAACCCTTCTTCCCCGTCGAGTAACGTGAACGTACCCTACTCCACCACCGACCTCCGCGTCGGCACCGGCACCGAGGCCACCAACGGCAAGAAGATGGTGGTCAACTACTGGGGCTGGCTCTACAGCGCGACAGCGGCCGATCACAAGGGCCAGCTGTTCGACACGTCCTCCGGCCGCGGCTCGTTTACCTTCACCCTTGGCGCCGGCCAGGTCATCACCGGCTGGGATCGGGGCGTGCTGGGCATGAAGGTCGGCGGCATGCGCCGGCTCGTCATCCCTCCCGACATGGCCTACGGGTCACAGCAGGTCGGCTCGATTCCCGCGAACTCCACGCTGGTATTCGAAGTCGAACTGGTCGACGTGCAATAAGCGATCAGCGCACGCTTGCGGCGGCGAGCGCGATCAGCGCGGCACCCGTGACGGCATGGAGGATCCACGCGCGTCCTCGTGACGACAGCTCGCGGGCCACCTGGCCGAACGCCACGGCGTACGCGCCGTGGCACAGGAACGCCATCACGACGTGGATGCCGCCGAGCAGGGCGAACGCCCCGGCGAACCGGTCCCCCCGGCCGATGAACTGCGGCACCGACCCGAGGTAGTAGATCGGGATCGACGGGTTGAGCAGGTTGGTGACGGCGCCTTCGCCGAAGAAGACCGGCCAGCCCGGCGCCCGCGTGTGGGCGCCCGGTCCCGCATCCTCCGCGGCCGCGCGACGCAGCGTCCACGCCCGCCTGAGACTGCCTGCCCCGAGCCACGTCAGACACACGGCGCCTCCCAACCGCAGCGTGTCGAGCGCGCCGGGCCATCGGTGGAGCAGCGCCCCCAGCCCCAGGCCGGCGGCCACCGCCCAACTGGCGTTGCCGAGGGCGATGCCGAACGCCGTGGCCAGGCCGGCCGCGCGCCCGCCTTCAGCCGTGTTACGCAGCACCACGGCCGTCGACATGCCCGGTGTCAGCACGAGCAGCGCGGTGAGGCCCACGAACGCGACGAGCGACGTCATCGGCAGCGGCAGCATCACCTCTATTTTGAACGGTTCCAGTCCGGCGGCGTCTGCCCGAGCAGGTGCCGGACGAAGAAGTCGAAACGTCGCCGTTCACCGTAGGCGCCGCCGGGACCGTGCCCCGCGCCGGGAATCACGAGCAATTCGAAATCCTTGTTGGCCTTGATGAGCGCGTTGACCACCTGGAACGTCGATGACGGATCGACGTTCGTGTCGAGTTCGCCGACGACAAGCAGCACCTTGCCCTGCAGGCGGGAGGCGTTCTCCACGTTCGACGACTCGGCGTAGTGCGGGCCGATGGGCCAGCCCATCCACTGTTCGTTCCACCAGATCTTGTCCATCCGGTTGTCGTGGCAGCCCACGGCCGACACCGCCGCCTTGTAGAACTCCGGGTGGAAGAGCAGCGCACCCATCGAGTTCTGGCCGCCCGCCGACGTCCCGTAGATCCCGACGCGTCCAATGTCGTACCAGGGATATTTCGCCGCCACCGCCTTGTGCCACAGGATTCGATCGGGGAACCCGGCGTCCTTGAGGTTCTTCCAGGCCACGTCGTGGAATGCCTTCGATCGGTTCGACGTGCCCATGCCGTCGATCTGCACGACGATGAAGCCGAGTTCGGCCTGCGACTGCATGGCGTTGAACGCCGAGAACGACTTCGGAACGAACGAGCTGTGCGGGCCCGCGTAGATGTTCTCGATGACCGGGTACTTCTTCTTGGGATCAAACGTCGTGGGGCGGTAGATGAGGCCCCAGATATCGGTGACGCCATCGCGGCCCTTGGCGACGAAGACCTCTGGCGCTCTCCATCCGGCCTTCGCCAACCCGGTGAGGTCGCCCCGTTCGACCTCGAACACGAGTTCGCGCGTGTCCGTGCGCCGCACCTGGAGCACCGGCGCCGCGTCCACGCGCGAATAGAGATCCGTGTAGTACGCCATGTCCGGCGAGAACGCGACGACGTGATGGGCGTCTCCCTCCGTGAGCGCGACGAGTCCCGTGCCATCGAAGTTGATGCGGTAGTAGTGCACGAAGTACGGGTCCCTGCCCGCCGTCACGCCGCCGGCGCTGAACCAGATCTGGCGCTTTTCGTCGTCCACCTTCGAGATACCCCGGACGACCCACTCGCCCTTCGTGATCTGGTTCCTGACCTGCCCGGTCGCTCCGTCGATCAGGTAGAGGTGGTTCCAGCCGTCTCGTTCGGACATCCAGATGAGGTCCGGACCACCCGCGATGTCGTGGCGGTACAACTTGCTCGAGTAGGTGAAGAACGTCTTCGGCTCTTCGGAGACGACCGTCCGCGCGGCGCCCGTGGCCGCGTCCACCTCGATGATGCGGTAGACCTGGTGGCCGCGCTGGTTGTATTCGAACGTCACGGCCGAAGAGTCGCGCCGCCACTCGAGCCGGGAGAGTTCGTACGCGTTCGGGAAGAGCGCGTGGTCCACAGCCAGCGCCGTGCGGGCGGTGACGTCCACGATGACCGGCGAGTCGATGTCGAGCGTGTCCCCTGGCTTGGCGTAGAAGCGAGACGACGACTTCGGCTGGAGCTGATCCTCCGGCGACGATTCGACGTAGTGCACCATCCGACGGTAGCCGGGACGCGTGCGGTAGGCCGCCAGGCGTTTCGAATCCGGCGACCAGACCACCGACCGGAGTTCGTAGCAGTTGTCTTCCGAACCGTCGGTCGTGAGCACCGAGGCCTTCCGGCTGCCTGTGTCTCGAACCGCGACGTTGTAGTTGACGATGAACGCCTCGAGCTTCCCATCGGGCGAGATGCGGGGCCTGGCGTTCGGGGGCTGCGCGGAACACGGCGGCGGCGGCTGCTCCCGTTCCCAGGGGCTGACGACGGGTGTGCGCGTGCACGCGTAGTCGAGGAGGCTGCACGCCCAGTCCGCGCCGTCGAAGCGGACCTCCAGCGTCTGTTCGTTGTTCAGGAGGGAGAGTCCGCTGAACGGCAGCGCCAGCGGCTTGATGGCGCGCCCGGTCAGCGTCGACAACGCCGCGGCCAGGCGCTCGTGATCGAACGCCGGGCGCTTCTGCTGGGTGGACGCGTCGGCCAGCATGAACCTGAAGCCGCCGGGCACGGTGACGCGGTACCAGAAGCGCGGGCTCTTGTCGATCCAGGTGGCGGGCCCCGCGATGTTCGTCGCGGCGGCTTCGTACCGCTCGCGAAGGCCTTGCGCGCGCTGGTAGTCCGCGGCCGTGACCTGGGCGGAGGCGCCCGGCACGGCGCCCAGGGACAACGCGGTGATGCCGGCGGCGACGAGACGAACGACTCGCATGACGGTCCTCCCGGAACAACGTGCTGGCGTGGCGCAGGGCTTCAGCCCTGCGGGCATGGCAGGCCTGACTCGTCCCGAGCGCAGTCGAAGCAAGGCCGCCCCACATCGAGCCACGAGGCGGACAGTCTAGCGCAGCAGCAGTCGCTCGAACGTATCGCCGGGCAGATCGGTCAGCGAGGCGGCCACGACGTCGGCGTCGGCCAGCGGTTCCCCCGCACGAACCCCGATGACGCGCATCCCCGCGCGCCGGGCGCCCTCGACTCCCGCTGCGGCGTCTTCGACGACGATGGCCCGGTCCACCGCAATTCCCATGCGGGCCGCGGCCGTCAGGAAGACGTCCGGGTGGGGCTTGCCGTTGACCACGTCTTCGGCGGCCACCATCGTCTCGAACCACGGCGCGAGACCCGTGGCGTCCACCATCGCCAGCATGTTCAGCCGCGGCGCGGAGGTGGCGATGGCCTGCTTCCACCCGGCGTCCTTCAGGCGGGCCACCCATTCGGCCGCGCCGGGCAGGAGCGCCAGGCCGTGTTCGCGTACCGTCGTCCGGAACAACGTCTCCTTGGCGACACTGATGTCCTCGCGACGCGCGGCGCTCATCCGTTCACCGAACCACTCGAGGAGGATTTCGTCGTTCCGTTTGCCGAACGTCGCCGCAAATTGGGGGAAGGTCAGCGGAGCCCCTTCCGCGTTCATGATCTCGAGCCACGCCCGCCAGTGCCCGTCGACGGAATCCACGAGCGTTCCATCGAGATCCCACAACACCGCTTTCGTCATCGGACTCCGTCAGCGCGCCAGCAGGGCGCGGTGAAAGTACAGGTTGGCCGCGACCCTGCCGACCATCACGGCGGTCACCGCGGCGAAGGCGCCGGGCATATCGAACCCGCCGACGCACAGCCCGAGCGCGAGCATCAGCGCGACGGCCTCGACGCCCGTGCCGACCGTCACGCGGTGTGTCCGGCGGCCGAGAATCAGCAGCGCGCGCTGCGTCTGGAGCAGGTACTCGAGCACGGGCAACAGAACCAGGATGCGGACCGGCCCGATCGCGAAGGCGGCCATCGTGGGTGTCAGCCCCGACAACGTGACGAACCACACGTGCGAGAGCGGAGTGAGCGCGACCAGCGCCAGCACGCCGGACGCGGCGCCGCCGAGCATCCACGAGACCCGGGAGATGTCTCGGGCGTGTTCCGCGCGGACGCCGGCGAGCGCGACGGCCACCTCCTGGTACGCGAAACCGCCACTGCGGAAGAGGAACACGAACGCATTGATGACCGGCAGCACGGCCAGCGACTCGATCGGGCGCCGGCTGTGTCCCATGAAGAACGTGATGACCGGCAGCGTGATGAGCGACAGGACCGACGTCAGCGCGAGCGGCACGTAGAAGTGCAGGATGCCGGCGGTGGTCAGGGGCGGCTGGTCCGGCGGCCGCGGCGTGCGTTCGAGAGCCGCGACCAGGTCCCGGGACATCCAGCGGCTCGCGACCGCTTCGGCCATGACACCCGTCACGAGGGAAATGCCGCCGATGACGGCACCTGGAATCGCCGCCCCCCAGGCGAGCGCCGCCGCAGTCGCGGACATCACCGCGAGCCGCACCACCGTGCCATAGGCCACGCGCCTCGTCTGGCCGGCCCGCACCATCAGCCCCTGGTAGAAGCGGCGGTACCCGATGGCGGCCGGCCACGGGATGACGACGGCCGTCGCCATCTGGGCCAGGCGCGCGATCTCCGGAGGCAGGCCCATGAGCGCGGCGAGACGGTCGAACACCGGCGGAAGGGCGATGACCGCCAGCAGGACGAAGAGCAGCGCGTTCAGCCGGTAGGCGAACCGCCGGAGCGCGTGCAGCGACTCCGCGCACCGGACGAGCGCGTTCGACGCCGTCAGCAGCATCATGATCGGCGACTCGACGATCCAGGCGATGGAGAAGGCCACGCCATAGGCCGCGAGGTTGTAGGCGGCATCCGGCATCCGCGCGACAATCGCGGCGATATACGGGCCTTCCAGACCCATCATCAGCCACGTGGCAGCCAGCGGAATCCAGAAGGAGAGGACGAAGGAGGTACGAAGGGCACTCACGGACTCGTCCCATTATGGCACGTGGCTGCGCAGCCCTGCGGTCGAGCGCGATTCCGGCCGATACTTCCGAACGGCAGGATTGCATTCATGAGTGACGAGCCCGGACGCACACCTGGACGACTGCTCGCCGGAGACGCAGAGGGGATCCTCCGTTCGAACACGGATCGCCTGCGCGCAGAGCAGCAGGTGCGGGAGCGCGAAGAGCGTTACAGGGTGGTGGTCAGCCACACCAGTGAGGCCATCTTCGTCGTGCAGGACGGCCGGTTCGTCTTCGCCAATGAAGCGTGCCTGCGGCTGACTGGACTGACGCAGGAGCAGCTCGTCGGGTTGCCCATCACGGCGCTCGTGCCGGAACGCGAGCGTCACGCCGTGGCGCTGCGCACGCGGCAGTTCGCGTCCGGTGACCTGACGTCTGACACCGGCGACTTCGCCGTGCAACTGGGACCGGGCGATGCGAGGCTGTTCCAGATCCGGACGCAGGCCATCGAGTGGGACGGCGCGCCGGCGACATTGAACTTCGCCACCGACGTGACCGAAGCCCGGGCGGCCGACCGTGCGCTGCGGGACAGCGAAGCGAGTTACCGCGGGCTGTTCAATACCATCCGCCAGGCCATCTACATCCAGGACGCGACAGGCCGGTTCATCGATGTCAACGACGGCGCGCTCGAGATGTACGGCTACACGCGGGACGAGATGATCGGGATGGACCCGGGCATGGTGGCGGCCCCAGGGCTCAACGATCTCGCGGCGGTCGGCGCGCAGATCCAGCGGGCGTTCCAGGGCGAACCCCAGCAGTTCGAATTCTGGGGCCGCCGCAAGAACGGCGACATCTTCCCGAAGGACGTCCGGGTGTACCGGGGGACCTACTTCGGCCAGGATGTCCTCATTGCCGTCGCCGCCGATATCACCGACCGCAAACGTGCCGAAGCGGCGCTGCGCGACAGCGAACAGCGGTACCGGGCGCTGTTCGATAGCATCAACGACGCGGTGTTCGTCAACGAGGTCGGCCCCGACCACAGGCCGGGCCGCTTCCTCCAGGTCAACGACGTCGCCTGCCGGCGGCTCGGGTACACGCGCGAAGAGTTGCTCGGGCTGTCGCCGCGGGACATCTCGACGCCCGAGGCCTACGAACGGGCGTCTGCCATCAGCACGCGCCTTGGCGCGGACGGCTCGGCCGTGATCGAGTCGATTCACGTCGCGAAGGACGGGCGGCGCATCCCTGTCGAAAGCAGCGTCAAGCGCTTCCGGTATCTCGGCAGGCACGCGGCCTTGTCGATTTCGCGCGACGTGACCGACAGGAAGCGCGCCGAAGGCGAGCGGCTGGACATGGAGCGCCGCATGCAGCACGTCCAGAAGCTCGAGAGCCTCGGCGTGCTCGCGGGCGGCATCGCGCACGACTTCAACAACATCCTCGTCGCGGTGCTCGGCTACGCGGATCTCGCCCTGTCCGAACTGCCCCAGTCCTCTCCGGCGCGCGAAAGCGTGGGCGAGATCGAGATTGCCGCCCGGCGGGCGGCGGAACTCTGCCGTCAGATGCTGGCGTATTCGGGACGGGGCAAGTTCGTGATCGAGTTGATCGACCTCGGCGAACTCGTCGCCGATACCATGCATCTGCTGAAGGCCTCGATCTCGAAGAAGGCCACGCTGGTCCTGGATCTCGCCCAGGCCCTGCCGCCGATCGAGGGGGATGCCACCCAGGTGCGCCAGGTGCTCATGAACCTGGCGACGAATGCGTCGGAAGCGGTCGGGTCCCAGGGCGGCGTGATCCGTGTCACGACGGGCGTCGTCGCCTGCACCAGCGACGTGCTCTCGCAGACCATCGTCGGTGACGGGCTGCCCGAAGGCGACTACGTCTTCCTCGAAGTGGACGACAACGGGTGCGGTATGGACGACCTCACCGTGGGCCGCGTCTTCGAGCCGTTCTTCACGACCAAGTTCACGGGCCGCGGGCTCGGGATGGCGGCGGCACTCGGGATCGTCCGCGGCCACAAGGGGACCATTGCCATCCGCACCGCCCCCGGCGAAGGGACGACCTTTCGCGTGCTGTTCCCGGTCGCGCCCCGGGAGCGGATCGACGCCGGCGCTCACGCGGCGGCCGGGCACGACGGGGCGTCCCAGTGGACCGGGCACGGCCGCGTCCTGCTCGTGGACGACGAAGATGGAGTTCGCGGGCTGGCCTCGCGTATGCTCGTGCGCCTCGGATTCGAGGTCATCGAAGCGGCCAACGGTCCCGAGGCGGTGGAGCAGTTCGAACGCCACTCCGACCACGTCACGCTCGTCCTCCTCGACCTGACGATGCCGGGCATGGACGGGGAGGAGACGTTCCGCGCGTTGCGGCGAATCCGCCCCGCCGTGCCGGTCGTGATGTCGAGCGGATTCACGGAGCAGGAGATCACGGCGAGGCTGGCCGGCCAGGGCCTCGCGGGGTTCCTTCAGAAGCCGTATTCCATGGCCGCGCTGCGTGAGAAGGTCCGCCAGGCACTGACCCGCCCCTGACTCTCGGCTACAATCCGGGCATGAGAACGAATCGTGCCTGGACTCTGGCCGCGCGACCAGACGGCCGTTTCAAACCGACGGACTTCGCGTGGGCCGAGTCGCCCGTCCCCGCGGTCGAAGACGGCCAGGTGCTCGTCCGCCAGATCCACCTGTCGCTCGACCCCACGAACCGAGGCTGGGCGAATCCCACCGCGACCTACCTGCCGCCGCTGCCGCTCGGCTCCGTGATGCGAGGCCTCGGCCTGGGCGTCGTCGAAGAATCCAGGCACCCGGAGTTCGTGTCCGGGGACTACGTGCAGGGCATGCTGGGGTGGCAGCTGTACTTCGTGGGCGACGGCCGCGGGCTCACCCGGTTCGACCGGAGGCCCGGCGTACCGCTCGACGCGTATCTCAGCGTGTTCGGCCACATCGGCGCGACGGCGTACTTCGGCCTGCTGGAGATCGGTACGCCGAAGTCGGGCGACACGCTCGTGGTGTCGGGTGCGGCAGGGGCGGTCGGGTCACTGGTCGGGCAAATCGGCCGGATCGCGGGCTGCCGCGTTGTCGGGATTGCCGGCAGCGATGAGAAGTGCGCCTGGCTGACCGACGAACTCGGCTTCGACGCGGCGGTGAACTACAAGGGTGGATCGCTGCCGCGCAAGCTGCGCCGAGCGTGCCCGTCGGGCATCGATGTCGTCTTCGAGAACGTCGGCGGCGAGGTGTTCGATGCGTCGCTGATGCTGATCAACAAGCGGGCGCGAATCGTGCTCTGCGGAATGATCGCGCAGTACAACGAGATGGTGCCGCCGCCGGGGCCGCGGTTCCTCGTGAACGTGCTGACGCAGCGCGCCCGGATCGAAGGTTTCATCGTGATGGACTATGCCGCCCGTTACGGCGAGGCGTTCGATGCGCTCGGGCGCTGGATCGGGGAAGGGCGCCTGACGTACCGTGCCGACATCGTGCGGGGGCTCGAACACGCGCCCATGGCCGTCAACCGGTTGTTCGACGGCGCCAACATGGGGAAGCTCATTGTCGAGGTCAGTTCGGAGACAGGGGCAAAGGAATAGGCGAGAGGGACGCGGGCGTAGCGCCCGGCTTCAGCCGGGCCTTCATGGGGTCACATGGCAATGAGACCGATCGTGATCGCGCTGGTGTTGTTCCTGATGGGGGCGGATGCGCGCGCGCAGGCGCCGCAGGCACCGTCGCGCGAGGCCGTACTGAAGGCCGGGCGGGAGATCGCCGCCGCCGCCGGGATCTGCGCGGTGATCACCATCGACGAAGCGGGGCAGCCCC
>CAZJRM010000212.1:0-9497 GCA_964547975.1 uncultured Vicinamibacterales bacterium
CACGCCCCTGAAACCAGAGCTTCACGGGCCGCCCGTCAGCGAACGGAAGTGGTACCAAGCCGTTGATGACGTCTGGGCCGAGAGTGAAGCGGCTGGAGTAGATGTCCAGTTCCTGCTGAGTCGGGGAGCCCATTACCGGAGCGCCGATGGTGATTCTCGCCTCCCGTAGATACGAATCGTGGAACTCAATCCACTGAGGCATCACTGTTCCCCGGTCAACTCGAGCCTGTGGACTTGGCAGCCCGAGGCGACCGACGCTACTCGTAGTGCGTCCACATCCGGATGACCTTCACGGTCTTGATCTCATCGAGGACCTGGTAGACGAGTCGGTGCTGGATGTTGATTCGGCGGGAGCACGCACCCGAGAGATCTCCCATCAGTCTCTCGAAGGGTGGCGGTGTCTGATAGGGGTTCTTGGCCAGGACGGCCAGCAACCGCTCCGCCTTTGGCCTGAGGCCGGACGATGCGAGTTTCTTGGCGTCCTTCCTGGCCTGCGACGTATACACCAGGGTCCAGTTCACCAGGTGAGCTCCTTGGCGCACTTGGCGACAGGAGTCTTCAGTCCCTTGATGATCGACTCCCTCATCCCGGGAATGGCCATCAGATAGAGCGTTTCCTGAATGGCTCGCCAGTCGCTCTCTGACACAAGGACGGCGGAGTTCCGCTTCCCGGCAATCTGGACGGGTTCGTGCGAGTCTTCAACATCTTCGAGGAGGTTGTACAGGCGCCGTCGTGCTTCGGTCGCCGTGATCGTCGTCATGGGGAGTCCCTCAATCGTACGTAATAACGTACGCGATCACGTCTGGTCCGTCAAATGTCTGTCCCGGCTTCGTGGGATGCCATGGCAGATGGACCGAGTCCCTGAATGGTCGCCCGCAGTGCGGTCAACTCCTGGCGAATCTCGGCCAACTCAGCGCCGGCCGAATCCCCTTTGCCGGATCCGAGAAACCACGCCGCCAGGAACCCGGAGAACGTCCCGAACAACCCAACCCCCGCCGCCATCAGGATTGTCGCGACGACCCTGCCCTCGCCCGTGACGGGGAAGCGGTCCCCATATCCGACGGTCGTGATGGTCGCGAAGGCCCACCAGAGAGCGTCGTCAGGTGTCCGGATGTTGGACTCGGGTCCACTCTCGAAGTGCAGGATCGTGCGTGTCGGAGATGCAGGCCCACGGAGAAAGCCCAGATGTCGCCCGGGCAGGGCCCTGCGGCAGGGTCCGGCCAGATCCGGACCCCACATGCAAGGCCGCAAGGCCGCAGGCCGCGAGCCGTGAGCCGGGCTCCAGGCCCCAGTCGCCAGTCGCTAGGTCCCGGCCGCCGCCTTTGCTATAGTACCGCCCATACGGGGATGGCCTGATCGGCCACTCCGGCGCCACGTTCCGGTCCCGGCACGACGAGCGGACGGTTGCGGACCGCTCACCATCGGCCGGGGCATGCTGTCAGGCCCCTCCACCTTTCTCAGTGGTGGCCTCGCGCCCAATTGGGGACGCGTTGCCGCAGAAACGAGTACGCACATGGCGAAGATTCGACCCTTTCGAGCCTTGAGGCCCGAGCCGTCGGCCGTCTGCACGATAGCCTCCGTACCCTACGACGTCGTCAACACCGAAGAAGCCCGGGCCCTCGCCACGGGCAACCAGCTCAGCTTCCTTCATGTGTCGCGGTCCGAGATCGACCTGCCTGCCGACACCAACCCGTACGCGGATCTCGTCTACGCCACCGCGAAAGCGCGGTTCGACGACATGCGACCGCACTTCGTGGAAGAGGCCGAACCCGCCGTGTACTTCTACCGGTTGCGGATGGGGGGGCATGAGCAAACCGGTCTCGCCGCGTGTTACTCGGTGGACGAATACGACGCGAACCTGGTGAAGAAGCACGAGAAGACGCGCCGCGACAAGGAAGACGACCGGACCCGCCACATTACCGAGCTTCGCGCCCAGACCGGCCCCGTGTTCCTCGTGTACGAGGCGTCCGCCGCCATCGACGCCGTCGCCGCCCGTGTCATGACGACCGTGCCGCTCTACGACATCGTCGCACCAGACAGCGTCGCGCACACCATCTGGAAGGTGACGGGCCATGATCTGAAGGCGGTCATCGACGGGTTCGGCGCGCTGCCCGCCCTCTACATCGCCGACGGCCATCACCGCGCCGCCAGCGCCGCGCGTGCGCGCAAGGCCCTGGCGCCCGTCACGGGCCAGGACGGCGTCGTCGAAGCCGACTGGTTCCTCGCCGTCGCGTTCCCCGACAACCAGACGCAGGTGCTGCCGTACAACCGCATCGTGAAAGACCTCGCCGGCCACACGCCCGAGTCGTTCCTCGCCGCGGTGAGAGCCGTGTTCCCGATGGACGCGGACGGCCCTGCGTCGCCGGTGAAAAAGGGTCACGCGGCGATGTACTTCGGGCACACGTGGTACACGCTCGATCTCTCCGGCAGAGCGGGCAAGGACGTCATCGGCAAACTCGACGTCAGCATCCTGCAGGACCACCTGCTCGGACCCGTGCTGAAGATCGGCGACGTCCGCACCGACAAGCGTATCGACTTCGTCGGCGGCATCAGGGGCACGGCCGAACTCGAGAAACTCGTCGACGGCGGCAAGGCCGCCGTGGCGTTCTCGATGTTCCCGGTCAGTTGCGAAGACCTGATGGGCATTGCCGACGCCGGCGAGATCATGCCGCCGAAGTCGACCTGGTTCGAGCCGAAACTGAGGGATGCGCTCCTGATTCACACCATCTAGGGGCCAGGAACAAGGCCGAGAGCCGCGAGCCGAAAGCCGCGAGCCCGAAGCCCATGAGGTTCTTATGAAGGTCTTAATCGCTGACAAGTTCGAACAGAGCGGCATCGACGCGTTGCAGAACGCCGGCTGCGAAGTGCTCTACCAACCCGATCTGAAGGACGCCAGCCTCGCCGAGGCCCTGGCGTCCACCAAGGCCGAAGTGCTCGTCGTGCGCTCGACGAAGGTGACTGAAGCGATCCTCGAGGCGAGCCAGTTGGCGCTCGTCGTGCGCGCCGGCGCCGGTTACGACACGATCGACGTCAAGGCCGCTTCGCGCCGCGGCATCTACGTGTCCAACTGCCCGGGGAAGAACTCGATTGCCGTGGCCGAACTGGCGTTCGGTCTCATCCTCGCGCTCGACCGCCGCATTCCCGACAACGTCGCGGAACTGCGCGCGGGCAAGTGGAACAAGAAGGAATACTCGAAAGCCCGCGGCTTGCACGGCAGGACGCTCGGTCTGCTGGGTTTCGGCAGCATCGGCCAGGAGATGGCCAAGCGCGCCCAGGCGTTCGGCATGAGCGTGGCGGTCTGGAGCGAGATCGGCGTCCAGGTCGGCAAGGACGGCGTCCCTGTGGATTATCCGCTGATGGTGCGCCTCCGCCCCGCGTCCGGCGCGCCTCTCGAGCCAAACGTCCGCGTGTACGACACGCCCGCGGAGGTGGCCGCGAACTGCGACATTCTCAGCTTCCACGTGGCGCTCAACGAGAAGACGCGAGGCCTCGTCAACACCGAGGTCCTCGGCCAGCTGAAGCCGGGTTCGTTCTTCGTCAACACGGCTCGCGGCGAGGTCGTCGACTACAAGGCGCTCGAAGCCGCCGTCAGGGAGAAGAATCTCCGCGTGGCGATCGACGTCTACGCGAAAGAGCCGGCGACGCCGAGCGGGGACTTCCAGGACGCGCTCGTCGGTCTGCCGAACGTGTACGGGACGCACCACATCGGCGCGTCGACCGATCAGGCCCAGGAGGCGATTGCCGGCGAGACCGTGCGAATCGTCGAGACCTACGCGCGGACCGGCCGCGTGCCGAACGTCATCAACCTCGCGCGCAAGACGCCCGCCACTCACGTCCTCGTGGTTCGCCACCGTGACAAGCCCGGCGTCCTGGCGCACGTGTTCGATCGGCTGCGTGAGGCCGGCATCAACGTCCAGGAAACCGAGAACATCATCTTTGCCGACGCCGAAGCCGCCGTCGCGCGCGTCAGCCTGGAGGGCCTGCCGTCCGCCGACGTCGTGGCCGCCATCAAGGCTGGCAATACCGACGTGCTCGATGTCCATCTCGTGGCCGTGACCCAGGAGGGCTGAGGCCAGGCCCAGTCGTGAAGGAGACGATTTCCATGACCGCTACACCCCGCGTCTTCAACTTCTCGGCCGGACCGGCCGTGCTTCCCCTGCCCGTGCTCGAAGAGGCGCAGCGCGACCTCGTCAGCATGCCCGGCGTCGGCATGTCGATTCTCGAGATGAGCCACCGCGGCAAGTTCTTCGAGGGCGTGCTGGCTCAGACCGAAGCGGACATCCGCAAGCTGGCGAACATCCCCGACAATTACCGGATTCTCTTCCTGCCCGGCGGCGCCAGCCTGCAGTTTTCGATGGTGCCGCTCAACTTCCTGCCGCGCGACGGCTCGGCCGACTTCATCGTGACCGGCGCGTGGTCGCAGAAGGCCGTCAAGGAAGCCAAGAAGGTCGGGGGCGTGAAACTGGCCTACAACGGCGAGCCCAACCACTTCAGCGCCGTCCCGGCCCAGGGCGACCTCATCCTCGATCCGAAGGCCGCGTTCGTGTCGTTCACGTCGAACGAGACGATCCACGGCGTCGAGTTCAAGTACGTGCCCGACACGGGCGACGTGCCGCTCGTCTGCGACACCTCGTCTGACATGTTCAGCCGCCCGATCGACATCACGAAACACGACTTCATCTACGCCGGCGCCCAGAAGAACATCGGCCCGGCCGGCGTCGTGCTGGTCATCGTCAAGGACGAGTTCCTCAAGAAGCGGGTCGACGATCCCAAGCTCTCGGCGATGCTGAACTACGCGATCCACGCCGAGAACACGTCGATGTACAACACGCCGCCGTGTTTCGCGATCTACATCGTCGGCCTCGTGATGAAGTGGCTGCTCGGCATCGGCGGCCTCGACGGGATCCACGCGATCAACCAGCGCAAGGCCGCGACGCTCTACGCCGAAATCGACCGGACGGGCTACTACAAGGGCCACGCGCAGAAGGACTGCCGCTCGCTGATGAACGTGACCTTCCGCCTGCCGAGTGAAGAACTCGAGGCGAAGTTCGCGAAGGAAGCGAAGGCGGCCGGTCTCGACGGCCTCAAGGGGCACCGGTCGGTGGGCGGCATGCGCGCGTCCATCTACAACGCGTTTCCGGAGGAGGGCGTCGGCGCGCTCGTGTCGTTCATGCGGGAGTTCGAGAAGAAGAACGGCTGAGGCCTTCCTGCTTTACACTATGGGCTCCGGGCTGGCAGGCCCGGGGCCCTTTTCGTTCAGGAGACTCCGATGTCGCTCCGTTCGCTGCTGTGCGGCCTGGTCGCCCTGGCGTGTGCCTCCCCGGCCTTGGCTCAGGCGCCCGAGGACTGGATTCCGCTGTTCAACGGGAAGAACCTCGACGGCTGGACGGTGAAGTTCACGAAGTCCGACCTCGGCGTGAACCTGAACGACACGGTGCGGGTCGAGGACGGCCTGTTGCGCATCCGTTACGATCGCTGGAACACGCCCTTCGGCGGCGAGTTCGGCCACGTCTTCTACCGGCAGCCGTTCTCGTACTACCGGATCGTGGCGGAGTATCGGTTCGTCGGCGAACAGGTGGCGGGCGGTCCTGACTGGGCCAGGCGCAACAACGGGCTCATGCTCCACTCGCAGGACCCGCGGACGATGCTCAAGGACCAGGACTTCCCGATTTCGGTCGAGGTGCAGTTGCTCGGCGGGCTCGGTGACGGCAAGCCGCGGCCCACGCTGAACCTCTGCACGCCGGGAACGCACGTCGTGTTCGACGGAGTGCTGAAGACCGCGCACTGCACCAACTCGACGGCGAAGACGTACGACGGCGATCAGTGGGTGAGGGTCGAGGTCGAGGTGCTGGGCCACGAGCGTATCCGGCACATCGTCGATGGCCAGGTCGTCCTCGAGTACACGAAGCCCCAGATTGGCGGAGGCTCGGCCAGCCCGACCGATCCGGCCGTCAAGGTCGACGGGACGCCGCTGTCGTCCGGCTACATCGCGATCCAGGCGGAGACGGGGCCGACCGACTTCCGGAAGATCGAGGTGCTGAACCTCGAAGGGTGTGCGGACCCGAAGGCGAAGAACTACAAGTCCTACGTGGTGAAGGCGAACGCGTCGGCGTGCCGGTACTGAGGCCCGGGCCTGTGCTAGACTCGCAGGACTCGGGTGACAATTGACGGTGTGAGGACAACACCAGCGGGGTGACGCTCCGTGCCCGGTGGCTGTGTCGAATCAAGGTGGTCATGCGGCATTCCCGGCGCGCCGTCACGGCGATCGTGGCCCTCGTGGCCGTCGTTGCAGGCGCGGCCGCGTGGTGGCAGAGCGCGTCGCCGTGGTGGTCGGGGCCGCTCCGCGTCGGATTCCGGGAGTCGCCGCCGTTCTACTACCGTTCGGCCGAGGGCCAGGCTCAGGGCCTCGCCGTAGACGTCATCAAGCGGGCCGCGGCGAGGGCCGGGTACACCATCGAGTGGATCTTCCTGAGCGGCACCAGCTACGCGGCCCTGGCCGAAGGCCGCATCGACGCCTGGCCCACGGTACCGATCACCCTCGAACGGCAGGTCCCGCACGTCACCGCCCCGTGGCTCCAGAGCGCGTACTTCCTCGTCTTCCGGCGCGATCAACCGATCCGCACCAAGGCCGACGTGTCCGGCCAGATCGTGACGATGGTGCGCGACCGGCTGGAGGGCGAACTGGCGGGTGCCGCGCTGCCTGGGGCGTTGCCACGATTCGTCGAGGCGACCCCCCAGAAGATTGAGGCCGTCTGTGCCGGACAGGCCCGGGCGGCGTTCATCGAAGGTCGCGAAGGCCAGGGGATGCTCCTGTCCAGGACCACCGCTTGCGAAGGCGTTCCGCTGGGCTTCTTCCTGGTGGACGGTGCCGCGCTCCAGTACGGCATCGGGTCGACGAAGACGGCGGCGCGGGTGGTCGATCGACTCCGCGACGAAGTGGCCGAGATGACGGCGGACGGGACCCTGGCGCGGATCCATGCCGACTGGTCCTTCACGACTGCGAACGAGCTCCTGTTCGCGTACGCGCTGCAACAGGCCACTTTCCGCGGCCGCCTGTCCCGGTACGGCCTCACCCTCCTGGCGGCCCTGCTGGCGATCGCGCTGTTCGAGGTCGGTCGGAACCGGCAGGCCCGGCGCGCGGCCGAAGAACACGCGCGGCAGGAAGAACGGTACCGGATCCTGTTCGAGCGCAACGTGGCGGGCGTGTTTCGCACCGACGTGACCGGCCGTGTCCTCGACTGCAACGAGGCCTTCGCCCGGATGCTCGGCTGTGCCTCCCGCGACGACGTCATGCGCCGCCAGGCGTGGGACTTCTATCCCGATCGCGCCGGTCGGCAGGCGCTGATCGACCGGCTGCGGATCGAACGGTCGATCGCCAACGCCGAGATCGTCGTGAAGCGCGCCGACGGAACGACCGGTGTGCTGCTCGAGAGCGCAACGCTCATCGATGCCGGCGACGGCACATCGTCCACGGTGGAAGGCACGGTGCTGGATATCACGCGGCAGCGCGAGCTCGAGGAACAGTACCGCCAGGCGCAGCGCCTCGAGAGCATCGGCCTGCTGGCGGGCGGCGTGGCTCACGATTTCAACAATTCGCTGACGGCCATCAACGGCTACGCGGAACTGTCCCTGTCTTCGCTTCCGGACGACGATCCCGGCGCGCCCATGCTGCGCGAAATCCAGAAGGCCGCCCAGCACGCCGCGTCGCTCACACGGCAGTTGCTGGCGTTCAGCCGGCGGCAGCACCTCCAGCCCGAGGTCATCAACCTGAACGCGATCATCGGGGACATCCGTGGACTGTTGCGCCGGGTGATCGGCGAGGACGTCACGCTCGAGACCCACCTCGATCCGGTGCTGTCGAACGTCCGCGCGGACCCGGGACAGCTGCAGCAGGTCATCATGAACCTGGCAGTCAACGCGCGCGACGCGATGCCGTCGGGTGGACGGCTCACGATCACGACCGCGAACGTCTCGATTCCCGACGACGGGCCGGTCGAAGCCGGCGGTCTGGCGGGCGCCGTGGTCAGGCTGGCCGTCACCGACACCGGCCACGGGATCGATCCGCAGATCCAGGGACGGGTCTTCGAGCCGTTCTTCACGACCAAGGAACGGGGGCGAGGTACCGGGTTGGGATTGTCGACGGTCTACGGCATCGTCAAGCAGAGCGGCGGTCACATCCGGCTTCGCAGCGAGCCCGGCCGAGGCACGACCTTCGAGATCGACCTGCCGAGCGCCGAAGGCTCCGTCGTCTCCCCGACACCGAACAGCGCCGCCGAGGCCACCGCGCTGAGCGGCACCGAGACCATCCTGGTGGTCGAAGACCATCCCGACGTGCGCCGGATCGTCGTGGAATCCCTGACGCACTTCGGATACCGGGTGCTCGAGGCGGGACACGGCGACGAAGCGCTGGCAATCTGCGAGTCGTACGCGGGGTCGATCGACCTGCTGCTGGCGGATGTCGTGATGCCGGGGAAGCCGGGCCCGGCGGTCGCCGAGGCGTGTTCGCGCGTGCGGCCGGGGCTTCGGACGGTCTTCATGTCGGGTTACACCGACAACGTGCTCCAGCGCGAGCTGACGGCCGACCAGAGCGCCCGGTACATCCAGAAGCCCTTCACGCCCGCGCAGATCGCGGCGAAAGTCCGCGCGGTCCTCGGGTAAGTGAGACTGGCGCGGGGCTGAAACCCCGCGCCACGTCAGCAACGCTACTTCTTCCCTTTCTTCCGCGCCTTCTTCAGGAAGGGTTCCAGCACGTCCACCAGATCCGGCCTGCCGATCTCCTGCAGGTCGTAGCCCACGCGGACCGTCGGCTTCTTGATCGTGATGATCCGATTCAGGTCGATGGGGGTGCCGATCACGACCGTGTCGCACGGCGTACGGTTGATGGTCGTCTCGAGGTCCTTGACCTGCTTGTCGCCGTACCCCATCGCGGGCAGCAGCACGCCGATGTCCGAGTACTTCTTGAACGTCTCCGTGATCGTGCCGACCGTGTACGGGCGCGGGTCCACGAGTTCGGCGGCATTGTACTTGCCCGCGGCGACGACGCCCGCGCCGAACTTCATCTCGCCGTGGGTCAGCGTCGGGCCGTCCTCGACGACGAGCACGCGCTTGCCGGTGATACGATCCGGGTAATCCACGGAAATCGGCGACGCGCCTTCGATGACGACGGCCGTCGTGTTCACGCGGCGGATGTTCGCGCGCAGCTTGTTGATGTTCGCGATGTCGGCCGTATCGACCTTGTTGATGATGATGACATCCGCCATGCGCAGGTTCGTTTCGCCGGGGTAGTAGGTCAATTCGTTTCCGACGCGCAACGGATCGGCGACGACGATGTGCAGGTCGGAGCGGTAGAACGGCGTGTCGTTGTTGCCGCCGTCCCACAGGATGACGTCCGCCTCGGCCTGCGCCTGGGCCAGGATGTCGCCGTAGTCCACGCCGGCGTAGATGATCGTGCCGCTGACGATGTGCGGTTCGTACTCCTCGATCTCCTCGATGGTGCA
>CAZJRM010000213.1:0-9460 GCA_964547975.1 uncultured Vicinamibacterales bacterium
CTCGAGTTCCTCGAAGAGGATTCCTGGGAGGATCCAGAGGTGCTGGACGCGCTCCGACCTTTCGCGACCAAGGTGACGCTGGGCCCGGGAGAACACCAGGTGACCCCGCTTCTGTTGACCATGTCAGATCGGCAGACGGGGCGATAACTGGACCGCCATACTAGTCATAATGACAAGTTTGCTTGACAATGTGACTAGTTGGGCATACATTTGCGCCATGAACGGACCGGAGACCAAGCCCACGCTGGGAAACCGTCTGCGGGTAGCCAGGGCCGAACGCGACATCTCACAGGACGAGCTGGCGCGGATGGTCGGCGTCACCCGCCAGACCATCAGTTCGATCGAGACCGGGCAGTACTGCCCGTCGGCGCTCCTCGCGTTCCTCCTCGCGCGCGCCCTCGACCAGCCGGTAGCCGGGCTCTTCTTCCTCCGGACCGAAGGAGACGGATCGTGACGATCGGAACCGTTGACCGCGACGAACGCACGACGATGGTCGAACACGCGAGTTATCGCCTCGCGTACCTCTTCCTCAGCTACGCGCTGCTGTTCGACGTGGCGTATCGCAGCTTCGCGCACGGCGAACGCCCCTGGGATCTCCTCGCTCTCGTCGTGCTCGGCGGCGTCGTCAGCACGGCCTACCAGGCCCGCCAACGGATTCTCGGGCGCCGCTGGGTCGTCGTAACTCTGGCGACTATCGCCGCAGCCGCCCTCGTCGCTGTCGTGCTCACGCTGGTTCGATAGAGCGGGCGCGCCGCCCGCGTGGAGGTCACCGTGCTGAAACGTGCCGCCGCCCTGCTGATCGTCGGCGCCCTCGTCTGCTCCGCGTCCGCCGCCTCCGCACAGGATCGGGCCAGGGAGGTGCTCACGCAGGCCCGGCAGGCGCTCGGCTTCACAGCGCCGGTGACGAGCCTCGCGATCAACGCGAACGTCCGCCGCGTACAGTCGACGCTGAACGTCGAGATCGCGAGCGACGTACGGATCGAAGTCGAGGTGCCCGACAAGCTTCGCCGCACGGAGGCGATCAGCATGGGCAGCCTCTCGCGCGAAATCACCATGGGCCTCAACGGCGACGACCCGATCTACGAAGACGGCGGCGCGGCCGCCGCGATGGGCATGGACCCGTTCGCCCCGGGGCCGCGCAGGGTCGAAGCCATCCGAACCATGAAGCACGAACTCGCGCGGATGCTCGCGACCCTGGCGCTCGTGATCCCCGAGGGCCCGACCTTCACCCTGACGCACGCGGGCACGGCCGAGGCGCCGGACGGCAAGGCCGACGTCCTCGATCTCAAGGGCCCGGACGACTTCAACATCCGCCTCTTCTTCGACACGGCGACGCACCGGCTGCTGATGGCGACGCACCAGGTGCAGACCGTCGATCTGGACCGCCAGAAGATGCAGGCCCTCCAGGACGAACTGAAGAAGAAGATCGCCGCGAACCCCCAGGACGCCCAGAAGTTCGCGAAGGAGATGATGGAAGCCGCCCAGGCGATGCCGAAGAAGACCGTCACGATGGAAACGCGGTTCGCGGACTACCGGGTCGTGAACGGCGTCTCGTTCCCGCACCAGATGAGCGTTAGCGGCGCGCAGAACCAGGCGCAGGAGGACTGGACGTTCTCGTCGTTCAAACTCAACCCGACGATCAAGGCCGATCGATTCGCCGTCAAGAAGTAGCGCAACCGCCGGAGAGTGCGATGGTTCGACCGCGTCCGCACCTCGTGCTCGCGCTGTGGCTCGTTGCCGCCGCGGCTTCGGCGCAGGCGCCTGCAGCGTCGGTCCGGGTGCGGGTGACCGACGACACCGGCGCCGTGATCGTCGGCGCGCGGGTGTCGGCCACGCAAGGCAGCACCCCGGCGCGTACGGGCACGACCGGGCCGGTGGGTGACGTCCTGATCGACGGCCTCACCCCCGGCCGCGCGGACATCCGCGTCGAGGCTCCCGGCTTCGAACCGCGCGACCTCCGAGGCCACCGCGTGCGTGAGGGCGTGACGCGGGTCGACGTCCGGCTGCAGATCGAGAAGCTCTCGATGACGGTAGACGTCGCCCGCGACGCGCGCGAGCGCGCGATGGACCCGCGGAGCGACACCTTCTCGCGCGTGCTCACACCGGCCGACATCGCGCAGCTGCCTGACGACCCGGAGGAACTCGAGAAGGTCCTTACGCAGATGGCGGGCCCAGGCGCTTCGTTCCGCGTCAACGGGTTCGGCGGCGGCCGCCTGCCGCCGAAGAACCAGATTCGCCAGATTCGATTCAGCCTGAACACCTTCTCCGCCGAGACCCACGACATCGGGATGCCGATGGTGGACATCACGACGCAGCCGGGCCTCGATCGCTGGCACGGCGGGTTCAGTTTCGGGTTCCGCAACGACGCGCTCACCGCGCGCTACGCGTACGGCAACGGGGCGGGCGACGAGTCGGTGTGGCGGGGCGGCTTCTTCTTCGACGGCCCGGTCTGGAAGAACCGCACGTCGCTGTCGTTCAGCCTGGACGGCACTGCGCTCTCCGACGTGCAGACAATTCTCGCGGCCACGCCGGCCGGCACGCTTACGGCGGCGCCGGCGCGGGCCACGTCCCGCGGGGCCTGGGCGCTCCTGGTCGAACACGCGCTGACGAAGACGCACACGGCGCGCCTCGAACTGACCTCGAACCGCACGTCGATCGACAACCTCGGCGTCGGCGGCACGAACCTGCCCGAGCGGGCGTACGGCACGGACCAGTCGATCACGACCCTCCGCCTGTCCGACGCCGGTCCCATCGGCAGGCGCCTCTACAGCGAGGCGCGCCTCCAGACGACGTGGGGTCGCCAGGAATCGCGTTCCGACACCATTGCGCCGGCGATCGTCGTGCTCGACGCTTTCAGCGCCGGCGGCGCGCAGGTCTCGAACGAGCGGCGCTCGTGGGAAGTCGACGCCGCGTGGAACGTCGATGGCACCGCGGGCAAGCGACACGCGCTGCGCGCGGGTGCGCTGCTGCAGGCCGGGCGCTTCCGGGCGACCGACGCCGGCAACGCGCTCGGCACGTTCACGTTCCCGGGACTCGCCGCGTATACCTCCGGACGCCCCGCCTCGTTCACGAGACGCGAGGGCAACCCGACGGTGGCGTACGAATTCTATCGAGCCGGCGTCTACGTGCAGGACGACGTCAAGGCGCACAAGACCCTGACGCTGAGCTTCGGCCTGCGCCACGAGTTCCAGAGCCGAGTCGACGGCAAGCTCAACCTGTCTCCGCGCGTCGGCTTCACGTGGGCGCCCCGCCCGAACGCGAAGCTCGTCCTGCGCGGCGGCGCGGGCGTCGTCTACCAGTGGTTCGAACCGGCGCTCTACGAGCAGACGCTCCGCGTCGACGGCCTCCACCAGTACGACGTCGTCGTCCGCAATCCGGGGTATCCGGATCCGCTGGACGGCGGGCAGGCCGACGTGCTGCCTCCAAGCCGTCTCCAGCGCGACCCGGACCTCCGGCTGCCACGCATCCGGCACGCGTCTCTCGTCGTGCAGTCGATGGTCCGGCCGATGACGACCCTCGTCATCTCCGCGACCCGCCAGCGCGGCTCGTCGCTCTTCCGGGGACTGAACCTCAATGCTCCCTTCGCCTCAGGCGCGCGGCCGTTCCCCGAGTTCGGGAACATCACCCAGGTCGAATCGTCCGGCCGCTCGGCCGTGGACCGGCTGGACGTTACCGCCTCCCATGCGGTCCTCCGGCAGATGACGCTGCGCTACATGCTCAGCGCGACGTATTCGCTGGGCCGTCAGCGCAACGACACGGACGGCGCATTCAGCGTACCCGCCGACGGCACCAATCCCGGCGCCGACTGGGGGCCGTCCGCCTCGGACGTCAGGCACCGCGGATCGCTGCTGTTCATGGGCTCGCTACCGTTCAGGCTTCGGCTCACCGCCATCGCGGCGGCTTCGTCGGCGCCGCCGTACAACATCACGTCCGGCATCGACAGCAACGGTGACGCCGTCTTCAACGACCGTCCGAGGGGTGTCGGCAGGAACAGCAGCCGGGGGTCTGCGCAAGCCGACGTGATGCTCCGCCTGGGGTGGTCCGCGGGCTTCGGCACGCGCAAGGCCACCGACGGCCAGGGCGGCCCGAACCTGCGAGCGATCAGGCGGGACGCGGAACGTGATCCCATGGGCGCGCTCGGTGCGCTGACCGGGCAGGCGTCCAGGATCCGGCTGGAGTTCTACGGGCAGGTCTACAACGCTCTCAACCGCGTGAACCGCGTCGGCTACCGCGGCGTCATCTCGTCACCACTCTTCGGCCGCCCTACGGCGTCACTGCCGCCGCGCCGCGTTGAGCTGGGCGTGCGCCTCGACTTCTGACTCGGGACTCGGGGCTCGGGGCTCGGGGCTCGGGGCTCGGGGCTCGGGAGGCCAGATGTGGGACAGGGCTTCAGCCCTGTCAACACACCTTCAGCGTCGTCTCGGCACGGTTCGCTTCAGGATCTCTTTCCCCTCGTCCGTCGTCTGCGTGATCGTCAGTCCCTCGGCCGAGACGTCCACCCGCGTCAGCGTGTTCGACCCCGCCGCCGATCCTCCGCCCACCACAATCGGAAACCGGTTGGCCCCCGCCGTCGGTTCCACCCAGTCCGCGCGGTGCGTGTGCCCGGCAATGTGCAAGTCGATGCCGGCTTCATTGAGGATCGCGCCGAAGTGCTCGCGGCAACTGGTCGGCCCCGCCCCCGACACCCTCGTCCGCTCGTTGCCAAAGAACGGCATGTGGGCGACCACGATGCGATACGTGGCGTCGCGGAACGCCTGCGAACGGACTTCCGCCTTCAGCCACTCGGCTTGCTCCGCCCGGTACGCCTCGAAGTTCGTCAGGCCGCTGTACGCCCAGTGGGAATCCTCCTTGTCTTCGCCTGTGTCGAGCACGACAAACCGCACGGACCCGTGCGTCAGAGCGAAGTAGTAACGGTCACCGGGCAGCGCGAGGTACGACTTGAGCACGCGCGCGTGTTTGCCCCGGGTCTCGTGATTCCCGCGCACGACGACGAGCGGCGCGCGGCCGGCAAACAGCTCCCCTGCAGGCCGCAGGCAGCGTTCGACGATCTGCGTGTCGTCTTCGAGATGGCTCAGCGAGTCGCCGTTGAGAAACACGAGGTCGTAGGGCGAGAGGGCCGCGCGTGCGGCGTGTGCCCGCATGATATCGACGTTCTCGTGCAGGTCGTTCATGACAAGAAACGAGAACGACTGTCCCCGGGGCGAACTGGTCCTGAACTCCTTGCCCTCACTCCAGATCGTCTGGCCGTATTCGACCTTGTAGGGGCCGTAAGAGAGGATGGGCCGGGTGGCCACGCGGTAGGCGTAGAGCGCACCCGGCATCAGGCCGCGCAGTAACACGGACTGGATCCGCCCTCCGGCGCGCACGAGTCCATCTTCGACGGGCACCGCCCGCTGCACCGGCCCCCCTGGCGGCCCGTACTCGACCCATCCTGTCGCCGGCCCATCCGTGACCCACATCACCGTCATGGCCGACGCGCCGGCAACCTGCAGGTACGGGCCCGCCACAACGCGCACCTCAGCCGGCGGTGCCGCCCGCGTGGACGAGGCGGGGTATCCCACGTCGGACACCCGAACCAAGCCTTCGCCGGGCTTCAGTTCCACCGCCTGCCGGACGATGTCGTCGCCCGGCCGCAACTCGGCGCGCCACGTCACGGGGCGCGTCGAGTCCGGGCATACGAACGACGCAGACATCCGGATTCCCGGCGGCGTGCCGGTCACGTCCTCGACGGACGGCCTCCCCTGCGCTCGACACTCGGTGCTCCTGATCGCGCGCCCGTCTGGCGTCTCGATCACGAACGCATCCCCCGGCTTCGTCCCGGTCCGGCCACCGACGCGGTCGTACACGGACGACACGCGGATCCCGGCGGAGACGTCCCACGTGACCACAAGCGAGTCGTTGGCCAGCCACCAGGACGTGCCGCCGGCGGAGACGTTGACGGGACCGTTGCGCCACAGGATGGCCTGGGGGTCCTGCCGGTCCTGGGCGGCACCAGTGGCGAGGAACAGGAACATGACGATGACAGGCAGGGCTGAAGCCCTGCCCCACGACCCGGACAACCATCGACGCATGGTCACTCCTGTTTCACGCGTGTCGCACTCCACGGGCTCGGACCGTCGGGCAACGCCGCCTGCCCGGCGCCGTGGTCGCCGGTCATCTCGCCCGAGTAGCGGACACCATTCGCGGTGAATTCGATCGCGGGTCCCCTCATCCTCCCGCCTTCGATGGGAAACGTCCCGGCCGCCGACTGCAGCGTCCCCGACAACATCTGGAACGACTGCTTCAGCCTCAGCGTTTCGCGCCCGATCCGCCACGTGCCGGCCACCTTGGCCGGAACGACCCACATCATCGCCACGCACCACGTCCGGCAGCCTTCCCCGGCATTGGAGGTCGCATCGGGCAGCCACTCCTCCATCGCGAACGTATTCGACACCACCCGCGTGCCCGGCCGGAGGTCCAGCAGCACCGGCATCAGCTTCCGGTTCAGTTCGGGAAGCAGGAACATCGTGATCACGGTCGCGTCGGACAGGTCACTCGTGAAGATGTCGCCGCGCACGAACGTCGCTCGCGATTCGACCCCAGCGGCTCGCGCGTTGGCCTCGGAGAGCGCCACGAGGTCGGGGTTGAACTCGATACCACGCGCGCGGGCCCCGCGGCGGGCGGCGGCAATCACCGTCCGACCATCGCCCGACCCCAGGTCGATGACGAGGTCATCGGCCGTGACGCGGGCCATATCGAGCATCACGTCCACCATCGGCTCGGCGCTCGGCACCCACACCACGTCCTTGCCAGGCTGTCCGGGCACTGGATCGTAGGAACCGGACTGCCGGAAGGGCTCGGCCGCCTGGCGTGGCGGGCTCGGGTCGGGCAGCGGCGCGGACAGCCACGCCATGAGACCCACGATTGCCGCCCCGGCGACGGTCACGACCGCACCCAGCCACTGCCAGCGCCTCGGTCCGGCCCTTCTCATACGCGGGTCCCTCCCGCAGGCGTGTCGTGTCGGATCAGGGGGGCGAGTGTGCTCCAGACGGCATCAGCGGTAATCGTGGTCATGCAACCGGCGCCCCACTTCCGGCAGCGTCGGCGGCGGCACGGCGAGCAGTCGACGCCGGCCGACACCGCCAGCGACTCACAGCCGAACGGGGCCACGACCGCGGGGTCGGTCGGGCCGAAGAGGGTCACGTACGGCGTGCCAACGGCGGCCGCCAGATGGCCGGCGCCAGTATCGGGCCCGATGGCGGCCTGGCACGAGGCCAGGACGGCAGCCAGTTGAACCAGACTGGTTCGGCCGACCATGTTGACGACAGGGGCCGAAGCGGCGCGTGTCATTATCTGGTCCGCCGTCCCCTGGTGCCCGGCGCTGCCGAGCAGAACGCAACTCACCGGCGTGCTGACCGTCACTCGCGCCAGCAGATCGGCGTATCCGTCAACCGTCCAGTTCTTCGAGGGCCACGACGACCCGACGATGACGCCGAGCATCGGCGTCGACACCGCGCGCAGGGATTCTGGCAGTCGTTCAGGAACCGCGAGCGACGCCAGGCCGAAGTCGGGTGTGTCCGGTACCGCCAACCCGAGTGCGTCGGCAAAGGCGAGGTAGAGACGGAACTTCGATTCACGCTGCGCGGAAGGCCGGATGCGCTCGGTCGTGAACAGGTGGTTGAACTCCTTGGTGTCTGCGCCATTGAACCCGATCCTCCGCGGCGCGCGCGACAGTACCCCGAGAATGCCGCTCTTCAGGATTCGCTGCAGATCGAGCGCGACGTCATACCGCTCCGAGCGCAGCGCGCGCCAGAGCGCCGCGAGCGACGGGACCGTCCGCCGCGCGGGGAAGGTCACGGTGTGGTCGACCGCCGGGTGCGCGTCGACGATCTCGCGCCAGCGTTGGTCGACGAGCCAGGTCACCCGGGGTTTCGGACGCGCCGCGCCCAGGATCGACGCGAGCGGCAGCGCCCGCACGACGTCGCCGAGGGACCCGGTGAGCACGACGAGCGCCGACGTCACGGTCATCTGGTTCCGCCGCTCACTCGACGTAGATGGGGTTCGACACGATCCATGGCCGGGCGCTGCCGGACGTGTCTCCGAGTTCGATCTCGACGCGGCAGGCGCCGGCGCGCGCCGGGCGATACTCGAACCGCCGCCCGCCGGACACGCTCCCTTCCACGAGGCCGACGCGCGTGCCACCGCAGAACATCGACGGTCGCACCGTTCCGGGCCACGTCTCGTAGAGCAGGTCGACGCGCAGCACCGGCGCGGCCGCCAGCGAGACTCCCTCGCCCATGCGGGCCACGCCGTCGGGCGTGACCGCTGCAAACCGGAAGCCTCCGGCTGGCGCGAACGACTCGATCCCGCAGAACGACCGTCCCGCCCGGAGCGCGTCCAGGAGCGCCTGCCCGTCGGCCTCGGCATCTCCCGTCCGGGGCGCGCCGGTCATGGCGTGCATCTGCAGGAGTCCCATCATGACGTCGTACGCGGGCCGTCCGTGAGCATCGATCGCGCAGAACCCGGCCATCCGCCTGGTCGCCAGCAGGCCGTCCCAGACGTCGAACGTCGCGGCCGGCCGGCGTACGAGACGCCCGACGCCGTACGCCGGATTCACCAGGTACGCCAGCACGGACGGAACGAACCGGTGCGGCTGGGCCAGCGCCTCGCGGAACTCGGCGTCCGCCGACAACACCTCCAGCCCGATCAACTCCGCATCGGCGAGGCGCCTGTACGGGCGTTTCCTGCCCAGGGGGTGCGCGGCGACCGATTCACCTCCCAGACGGCGGATCGTCGCGAGCGCGTCCGACGCGCGGCGCTCTGGTGTCGTCAGCGCCCTCGAGACGCCCAGGGCGGTGACGTGTCCGTTCGGCACACCGACTTCCGGCGCCTGCACCACCAGGACGCCGTCCACGATCCGGAACTGGCGCTGGCCCATGCGATTGTGATCGGCAACCAGGACCCAGTCGGCGCCTGCGGACTTCGCCGCTCGCACGACATCGTCCTCGGTGCCGATGCCATCCGACGTCGTCGTGTGGACGTGAAACGCGCCGTGCCAGGTGCCGGGATCGGCGGTGTACGTCGCGCCGCGGCCCGGATGGCGGACCTGCGAGGCATAGCCAAGAAAGACGACGGCCGCCGCGACCAGCGAGAGAACAGCCACGCGCGGACGCACGACCGGCCCCGTCACCGGGCGGCCCCCAGCAGCGTCAGGATGACGACGAGCGACACGAGGAGCGGAATGCCGAGCATCACCGCGCACGTGACCCGCGCGCCGCGGTGGGCGAAGTTCAGGGTGGTGCCCATCCATGGGCGGCGTTTCGGCACCCAGAGGCGCGAGTCATCCGGCGCGTAGTACACACCGAGCCACCCGCCGCGCCAGTTGTCGGGGTTGCGCCACTCGCGATCGTCGGACTCCGTGGCCATTGGCGTCAGTATACGGAAACGGGGCGGCCCGCGACATACGCGCGAACCGCCCCGG
>CAZJRM010000214.1:0-9347 GCA_964547975.1 uncultured Vicinamibacterales bacterium
TTCAACCCGCTGGACATCAAGTTCATCCGCCTGGCGCACGACCTCGGCCTCGGCTGCGGCGACCCGCGCGAGATCGAGATCGTCGGCGACGTCGAAGCGGCGAAGCAGAACTGGCACTTCACCGGCCCGTTCAAGAAGATGACCTTCGCGTCGAGGATGCAGCACCTCATCTACTGGGGCCCGCTCAAGAAGCCGATCGAGTGGAGCCTGAAGACCGTGCTCGCGCCGTGGTCCTACATCGCGTCGGTCGTGTACCACGACAGCTTCTGGTACCCGATGAACGCCGACCGCATGATGAAGGACGTCCTGTCGAGCGAATGGGGCCGCCTCTTCCAGAACTGGGAGACGGTCAAGGCCGACGCCAACGGGTATCCCGACGTCGGCACCGCGCCGGCCGAGGTGCCGCGCATGGGCGCGAAGGCGCTCAAGGAATCCGTCGGCATTCTCGGGACCTGCATCATGGAAGCGCCGGAGTTCGCGAACAAGAAGCGGAAGGTCGTTCAACAGTAGGGGACAGGGAACAGGCGATAGGGAAAAGGGGAACTCCCCGAGCCCAGGTCTCATCCCACGAGTCCCGGAGTGTCGCCCGGTGATTGACGTTCGGAATCTCACCAAGACCTACGGCTCGTTCAAGGCCGTCGACGACTTCTCGTTCCGCGTGGCGCCCGGCGAAGTCGTCGGACTGATCGGGCCGAACGGCGCCGGCAAGACCTCGACGTTGCGTTGTCTCGCCGGCATCCACGCCCCGACGCTCGGCACCGTCACGATCTGCGGTCACGACATCGTCTCGGCGCCCGTTGAAGCCAAGCGGCGCCTGGCCTTCATGGCCGACGAGCCGCAGCTCTTCGACTACCTGACGGTCATGGAGCACCTTCGCCTGACCGGACGGCTGTATCGGGTCGAGGACGTAGAACGGCGGGCGGCGGCGTTGCTTGCCGAGCTGCAGCTGACCGGGAAAGAACACGCGCTGCCGGTCGAGCTGTCGCGCGGCATGAAACAGAAGGTCGCCATCGCGTGCGGACTGCTGCACGACCCCGCGGCCATGCTGTTCGACGAGCCGCTGACCGGCCTCGACCCGCTCGGCATCCGCCACATGAAGGAGACGATCGTGTCGCGCGGGCGCAACGGCGCCGCCGTCATGGTGTCGTCCCATCTGCTGCACCTCGTCGAAGAGATCTGCACGCGGATCGTCATCATCGACCACGGCGTGAAGGTCGCGGACGGCACGCTCGACGAGTTGAAGGCGCAAGCCGGGATGGCGGAAGCGGGTTCGACGCTCGAGCATCTCTTCCTGAAGGCGACCGCGGGCGAGTCGTAGATGCTCGGCGCGGGACTTTACCTGACCGCCTGTTCACTCAAGAACCGGATTCTGCGCCGGCTCAAGCGGCTGCGCGAACCGCGGTACGCGATCGGCATCGTCGTCGGAATCCTGTACCTCTGGCTGGTGGTGTTCCGTCCCAACGCCCGTCAACCGGTGGCGGGCGGGACCGTGCTCGCCTCGATTGCCGAGCCGCTCGAACTCCTCGTCGCCGTGTTCCTGCTCGGCGCGTCGGCGGCGGCCTGGCTGCTGCCCGGGCTCGGCAAGGCCCTGCAGTTCTCGCGCGCCGAGGTGCAGTTCCTCTTCACCGCGCCCGTGAGCCGTCGCTCGCTGGTCCAGTACGCGGTGCTGCGCGGGGTGCTGGGCCTGTTCCTCAGTTCGGCCCTGGCAACGGTGTTCTTCCGTCCGCGTTCGTTCGCGGCCGCGTGGATGCTCATTGCCGGCATGTGGTTGGTGATGCTGACCGCGCGCCTGCACCTGATGGCGGCTGCGCTCGGACGCCGGAGCCTTGCGCAGCACGGCCGGATCGGCTGGTTCAGGCAGTGCCTCCCGCTGATGGTCGTGCTGGGGGCCGCGGCGGTGATTGGCGGAACGCTGGGACGGCACTGGGACGCGCTGCGAGCGCTGCCCGACGAACACGCGGTCCTCGTCGAACTGAGGCGTCTCGCGTCCACGGGCGCGGCAGGCGTGGTGTTGTGGCCGTTCCGCGCGCTGGCCCGGCTGCCGCTGTCCGCGTCGGCGTCCGAATTCGTCCAGCATGTTCCGGCCGTCCTGGGGCTCATCGTCGCGAACTACCTCTGGGTCCTGCGGTCCGACGCGGCATTCGAGGAAGCATCCGCGGAACACGCCGAACGCGCCGCGACGTCGAACGCCGCCGCCCGGCCCCAGCCGAACTCGGCGAGCCCGACACCGTTCGACCTTGGCGCGTCGGGGTTGCCCGAGTTCGCCATCCTCTGGAAGAACCTGATCCAGATCGGACGTTACGCGTCCGCGCGGACGCTCCTCCGTGTGCTGCCGCTTGTCGTCGTGCTGGCCCTGGTCGCGCGGAACTCCAGTCAAACAGGCGGCGTCGCGGCGTTCATCGCGGCGCTGTGCCTGCCGTTGTTGTTCGTGACCGTGCTGTTCGGCCCGGGGATGTTGCGCAACGACCTTCGCCAGGATCTGGCGCATCTCGGCCTGCTGAAGACGTGGCCCGTGAGCGGGCCGGCGATGGTGCGGGGGGCCCTGCTGGCGCCGACGGCGGTACTGACCGCGGTCGCCTGGATCCTGATTGCCGTCGCCGTGGTACTCGCGAAGGCACTGACGGCGAAGATGCCAGGCACGATGGCCTTCGTGCCGGACCGCGTGTGGTTCGGCCTGGCGGCCGCGATCGTCGCCCCAGCGGCCATCCTGATCCAGATCCTGATCTACAACGGCCTGGCCATCGTGTTCCCGGCCTGGTCCGCCGTGGGCGACACGCGCGCCCGCGGTCTCGATGTCATGGGGCAGCGCATGGTGCTGATGGGCGGAATCATGCTGAGCCTCCTCGTTGCGCTGATCCCGCCGGTGGTGTTCGGCGGAGCGCTGATCCTCGCGGGACGGCTCCTGCTCCAGACGACGTTCATCGTCGGGCCGGCGCTCGTGTTTGCGGCTGTGGCCGTAGGCGAATGCTGGGTCGGCGCCGAGGTGCTGGGGCGGGTGCTGGATCGCACGGACGTGGGCGCGGTGGAGACTGGGGATTAGACAGGGAAGAGGGAAAGGGAAGAGGCGAGAGGCGAGAGGCGAGAGGCGAGAGGCGAGAGACCCTCATCGCTGCCGCGGGGGGCTTCGAGCGATTTCGCGAGGGCGTGGAGCATTCGATTCACCTCTTCTGCAACCTGGAGCGCGCGCCCGGTGTCCTCAGGAGGCGCGATTCCCACGCGGAGCGCGAGTTCGAGATGGCTTTCCAACTCGGCCAGCGAGCCGAGCGCGATGCCGACGTAATGCGCATACAACCTGCGTCCGCGCCGATTGTGCCCCTCGGCGATGTTGGCGGGAATCGACGTCGCGGCGCGGCGAATCTGGGATACGAGGTCGAAACGGTGTTCTCTCGCGAAGGCGCTGGTGATCCGGTAGCACGTGACCGCGAGAGTCGCCGATTTCTGCCACACGAGGAGGTCACGGAATGACGCAATTGCTGCCACAGAGTCTCAACTCCCTTCGTGGTGCACGCCGAGACGGGTCACCCGCCCGCAGTCCTATGCAGCCCTTGTACCCATTCCCTGCCCTCTCGCCTCTCGCCTCTCGCCTGATCCCCTTTTCCCTGTTGCTGGCCCTGGCATCCCCGGCAGCCGGCCAGGGCCCGATTGAAATCGTCGTCGCCCAGGACGGCAGCGGGCAGTTCAAGACCGTCCAGGACGCCGTGATGTCGGTGCCGTCGGGTTCGGCCGAGCGGCCCGTCGTCATCCGGATCAAGCCGGGGGTCTACAAGGAACTGATCTACGTGCAGCGCGAGAAGCGGCATTTCCGGTTCATCGGCGAAGACGCCGAACGGACGGTGCTCACGCAGGACCTGCACGCGAACCTGATCGGGCTCGACGGCAAACCCATTGGCACGTTCCGCACGCCGTCGACCATCATCGACGCCGACGACTTCGTGGCCGAGAACATTACGTTCGAGAACGCGGCAGGGCCGAAAGGGCAGGCGCTCGCGATCCGCGTCGACGGCGACCGCGCGACGTTCAGGAAGTGCCGGTTCCTCGGATGGCAGGACACGATCTTCATCAACCGCGGCCGCCAATACTTCGAGGACTGTTACATCACCGGTCACGTCGACTTCATCTTCGGCGGTGCGACAGCCTATTTCGAGCGCTGCCACGTCCACGTCCGCGGCGATGGCTACATCACCGCGTCATCCGCCCAGAAGGACCAGCCGTACGGATTCGTCTTCGCGCACGGACGCATCACCGGCGAACCCGGCGTCTCGACGTACCTCGGCCGCCCCTGGCGCGATTACTCGGCGACGATGTTCCTGTGGACGGAGATGAGCGGTGTCGTGAAGCCGGAAGGCTGGCACAACTGGGACAAGCCCGAACGCGAACGGACGACGCGCTACCGCGAGTTCGGCAGCACGGGGAGCGGCGCCAATCCCGGCGTGCGGGTCGCGTGGGCCACACCGCTGACCGAGGCCGAGGCGCGGCAGTTGACGCCCGAAAAGGTGCTCGGCGGGGCCGACGGATGGCGGCCCCGCTGAGGTCGATCTACTTCTTCGAGCAGCTCGAGATGCCGAACGGCAGGTAGAGCGGGCACCAACCGATCACGGCCGTGAGCAGCGGCACGACGCCGATCCATGCCCACACGGGGCCGCCGGTCAGGGCCCACGCGATCAATCCGATTCCAGCCACGCCCCGCACGACCCGATCAATTCCGCCGACGTTTGCCTTCATGTCGTCCTCCGATGTGTGGCAGCCCAGGTGCCACCGTCAGGATAGCAGGACCGGTGGCCCGCAGGTCGGGAGGTCGGCGGGAGCGGCGGCGGCCCGGCGGTACAGGTCGTCCGGCATCGTGGGCCCATCACAAACGAAGAGCCCCGGGTGTCCTCGAGTCGAGCCGCGGGCCCCCATCCGCTGCTCGCCCCTCGAACCCCCGGGGCTGCCTCTGTGTCGCGTGGCCCTCGCGGGCCCCGCGACGATCCTAGTGCCGGGCGTCGTGACCCTTGCGGGCGCGCCGCGCGGCCTTGTCGGCTTTCTCGCGCTTGCGGGCTGCCAGGTAGGCTTCACCGGGCGCCCACGTGGGCATCATCGTCACCGCGACGTTCATGAACGCGTCGGTCACGAGCGTCTTGAGGCCGCGCGCCGCAAAGTGTAGCACAAGCGCGAAGCCGGCGAAGGGCAGGAACACCACGTAGAGGGCGCCCATGAACGGCGCCATCAGCAGGAACAGGAACGTCGGGATCCTGGTATACGTGCGATCGGAACCGCCCGGGAGGACGCCGCCTTCGGCGGGCACCATCGACATGTCCCACGCCTTCATGCTCCAGTAGAACCCGTTCTTGACTGCCGTGCCGCCTTCGAATGCCATGATGTCCTTCTTTCCGCCTGTATGAAGTGCGACCGCCGGTCGCCGTTCGCTCTCACCGCCACCGTCACTGTCTATTGATAAATTACGGCAGCTCGGTGCTTCATACCATCGGGCCAATGTCGCAATCGCCGGGGACAAATACCCGATTCGTATCGGGAAAACACCCGAGACGCCGGGAAACGCCGCCCGATGTCGATCATGTGGCTACAAGGCATTGATTCTAAATAGCTTGCGTCGCAGGTTGCGTTGTGGCCGGCTTCAGCCGGTCCGGCTCAGTACAGCAGGTATTTCGCCCTCAGCCGCTCGAACTCACCGACGCCAGCCTCCCAGCTTGCCGCAATGGCCCGCGGGTCCGTTCCGGCTTCGACCTGGAGGCGCAGGGCCGACGAGCCGGCCAGAATGTCGATCGGCTCCTTGTCGTGTTCGTATTCGTACGGGGGATTGCGCCACGCGAACTGTGCCGGATCGGCCTTGTAGAAATGGACGAGCAGCGCCGCACCGCTCAGCACTGGCCGGTAGGCGCGGCGGTCGAGCACGTGTGACTGGATACCGCCGCACGTCTGCTTCGCGAACTTGTGGAACGTCGGTTCGAAGACCACGGGTCTGAAGAAGACGCCCGGCAACTCCAGCGCGTTCAGGCCGTCGGCGAACCGTTCGGCGTCGATCCACGGCGCGCCAAGGAACTCGAACGGCTTCGTCGTCCCGCGGCCTTCACTGAGTTGCGTGCCTTCGAAGAGCACCGCGCCCGGGTACACGATGGCCGTCTCGAGTGTTGGCATGTTCGGTGACGGGATCACCCACGGCAACGCCGTCTCATCGAAGTACATCTCCCGGCGCCAGCCCTCCACCGGGATGACGGTCAGGTCCGCGCCGAGGCCGAATGCGTCGTTGAAGAGCCGCGCCAGCTCGCCAATCGTCATACCGTGGCGCATCGGAATCGGGAACTGCCCAACGAACGACTCGAATCCCGGCTCGAGCATCGGCCCTTCGACGCTGGCGCCGTCGATGGGGTTCGGGCGGTCGCAGACGATGACCGGCACGCGGTGACGCGCCGCGGCCGTGAGGCAGTTGGCCATCGTATAGACGAACGTGTAGATCCGGGAGCCGACGTCCTGGAGGTCGATGACGAGCGCGTCGAGCCCCGCGAGCATCTCGGCGGTCGGCTCGCGGGTTTCGCTGTACAACGAGTACACGGGCACCCGGCGCCGCGCGTCGCGGTCGTGCGGCGTCTCGATCATGTTGTCCTGGAGGTCCGATCGAAAGCCGTGCTGCGGGCCGAAGAGGGCCGCCAGTGTGACGGCGGGGGCATCGAACACGAGATCCGACGCGTGCGCCAGCGATTCGTTCACCGACGCGGGGTTGCAGACAAGGCCGACACGCAGCCCTTCGAGTTTGCGGGACGTCAGAAGACGGGTGAGACCGGTAGTGACTGCCATGGGGACCACTATACAAGGGGAGAGGGAATAGGCGAGAGAGGAAGAGGGAAAGGGACAGGAAAGGGGGAGAGGGAACAGGCGATAGGGAAGAGGGCCGCGATCCGTGGGCCGAGAGCCGCGAGCCGTGAGCCAGTGCTACACTCCCCGCCGGAGGTGGGTGTGCGCATTCCATCGGCAATCGTGCTGGGCGGGTGTGCGGCGTGCGGTGCGCTGACCGTGTCCGGGTGCGGGCCACGCCAGTCGGCGGCGGCGCGCGAGGCGGCCATTCTGGCGCACGTGAAGGCGCTGGCGTCCGACGAGATGGAGGGCCGTCTGCCGGGGACGCCCGGCGAAGACCGCACCATCCGTTACCTGGAGGCCCAGTTCAAGCGGCTCGGCCTCGCCCCGGGAAATCCCGACGGCACGTACGTGCAGCAGGTGCCGCTGATCGGGTTCACCGGCACGCCGACAGCCTCCTTCACCGCCGGCGGCGCACGTGTCGACCTGGCGTATCCGGACGATTACATCGCCGTGTCGCGCCGCGGGCAGGTCGATGTCTCCGTCACCGACTCGGAGATGGTCTTCGTGGGCTACGGCGTCGTCGCGCCGGAGTTCTCGTGGGACGACTACAAGGGTGCCGACCTCACCGGCAAGACGCTCGTGATGCTCGTCGGTGACCCGCCCGTGCCGTCGCCCGACAACCCGGCGGTTCTCGACCCGGCCACGTTCAAGGGCGCGGCGATGACCTACTACGGCCGCTGGCCGTACAAGTTCGAGATGGGTCACACGCAGGGGGCGGCGGCGATCGTCATCGTGCACGAGACTGGTCCCGCCGGTTACGGGTACGACGTCGTGCGCAACATGGGGCGCGAGAATTTCAATATCGAGGCGTCCGACCTCGACCGCCGGCATGCCGTCATCGACGCGTGGATCACGCTCGAACGCGCGAAGCAGCTCGTTGCCCTCGGCGGGCTCGATTTCGACGCGCTCAAGGCCCAGGCTGCCACGCGAGTGTTCCGCCCGGTGCCCCTGAAGGCCAGGTTCACCGCGTCGGTCCGCAACACGATCCGCCGCGTCGCGACGCGCAACGTCATCGCGCGGCTGGAGGGCAGCGATCCGGCGCTGCGCGCCGAACACGTCATGTATTCGGCGCACTGGGACCACTTCGGCCGCAATCTCTCGTTCACGGGCGACCAGATCCTCAACGGCGCGCTCGACAACGCGTCCGGCATGGCCGAGATGCTCGCCATCGCCGAACGCCTGGCGGCGATGACCCCGCGGCCGAAACGATCGTTCCTGTTCCTGGCGCCGACGGCTGAGGAGTCGGCGATGCTCGGTGCAAAATACTACGCCCAGCACCCGCTCTGGCCCATCGACTCGACGCTGGCCGATATCAACATGGACATCATGAACTTCTGGGGCCGCACCCGCGCGATCGTCAGCGTCGGTTACGGCATGACGACCCTCGACGATGTGCTGGCCGCGGAAGCGGCGAAACAGGGGCGGGTGGTATGGCCGGACCCCGAGCCGGAGAAGGGCTACTTCTACCGGTCCGATCACTTCGAACTCGCCAAGCTCGGTGTGCCCGCGCTGCACTTCCTGCATCCGGGCGCGGAGTACCGGAACAAACCCGCGGACTACGGGCAGCGGCAACGTGACCGTTACACGACGAACGACTACCACAAGGTGACGGACGACGTGAAGGCGGACTGGGATCTGGGCGGCGCGGTCGAGGACGTAGACCTGCTGGCGGCTGTCGGTGCCGCCGTCGCCAACGGGACGTCGTACCCGGCCTGGAAACCCGGCACCGAGTTCAAGGCCATCCGCGAAGCCCGGCGTTCGCGGTGACGCGGTCGCGAAGCGACTACAATGGACCCGTGCCCATGGTGTTCCTGCGTGAAGGCCGGCGCCTCGTCCTGAGGCTGTTCGGCGTGCTCGGCACGAGGGCCGCGATCGCGGTCTGCCTGTTCGTGGCGGTCAGCGTCAGCGCGGGCGCCTGGCGGAATCTGTGGACGACGGGCCGGGCCATCGCGGTGGATGGCACGGTCATCCGCCAGATCGAGGCGCTGTCCGTCGATTGGGAGTCCGCGCGTCCCGGGCCGACGGCCGGTGTCCAGACAGCGCAGGCGACCCGGACCTTCCGGGCCATCGTCGGCTTCACAGTGGGTGGGAAGACGTACGAGGTGACCTCCGCGCAGCGGAGCGCGGTGCAGCTCTACCCGACGGGGTCGGCCGTGCGCGTCGCGTACCCGGGCGGCCAGCCGGAACGCGCGTGGATTCACGCGGAGGCACCAGACGCCTGGGCGCAGGCGGGCCTGTTGCTCATGGGCACCGTTGTGGCCGCCGGCGCGGTGCAGTGGTGGTGGTGGCTCGCGAAGCGTCGGCCGCGCTTCCGGCGGCGGGCGCGCGCCACGGAGGCGGCCGCGGTGGCCGTGCAGGCCGAACCAACCGCACCGTCCGAAGGCGCGGCCCCGCCGGCGCAGGTCTGACACGACACCGACGCGGACAGGCTCCCGCTCTATCCGGAAACCTCGCGACACAATGAGTGTGGGAATTGGCGGGGTTGACGGGACTCG
>CAZJRM010000215.1:0-9246 GCA_964547975.1 uncultured Vicinamibacterales bacterium
GACGACGACGCCTGGAGCGCCAGAGCCATCGCGCTCGTCGATCAGACGGCCACCAACGCGAGGCACTCGCAACAACTCGAGGTATCCGGGCGACTGAGCAAAGAAACCGGCCGCGTGTCGCCGGTTGTGTGCTGCGGCGTGCCTGCGCGCAGTTGCGGGTATCTCGGACGCGGTGTTATTGCGTCTGCGACCCGGCGGTCACGATCGCCACCGGAGTCGACTCCTCGGAATCCCGTTGGTCGAAGCTTCGGCCACGCGCAAGGTGAATCCCCATCACCGAGAAGTAGCCGGTAGACACTTGTGCCGTCAACAGGTTCTCGTATCGAGGCGGGCCACCCTCCTGCCCCGAGCCCACCCAGGCGTGCTGGTTGTCCCACGGGAGCGAACTGGTAAACGCAACTCGATCGCGCCACGTTTCGTCGCCATCCACCGAAAGGCGGGTCCAGAGCCGCCTCTCGCGATCGTGTCGGGACGGCGGCGCCATCAGTGGTGATTCGGTGGCGTCGAAGTCGTACCGAAGGAAGACTCTTCCGCCCAGTTCAAACCCGAGGGGCGCGCGCTCACTCAGCCAAATCGCCTTGAAGAGGACCGCGGCGGGCAGCAGCAGGACCAGGGTCAAGGCGATCTGCGGTACCACCACGCTTCGTACCAGGGCCATGGCTCGACGTGCACGTCCAACGGGCCTCGCGCCGGAATGCCTGCCGAACCAGAGCACATGCACCGTCGGAATCACGCCAGCCACGAGGCCGGCAATCACACCCGCTCCGAGAGCGAACGATACGACGATCGTATCGACCGACAGATCCACTGACAGTGGCTGGCCGTTAATCTCGGATGGTGCGGCGGCAACCGCAGCACGCAACCCTGCGGTCGCGAGGCCCAGCCCCACCGTGCCGCCGACTACCCCTATGATCAGGCTCTCGGAGAATCCCTGCTGAACGAGAAGCGACCGGCTCGAACCGAGCGCGAGTTTGACGGCGTACTCAGGTTCGCGTGCGCCCGTCTGTGCCGCCAGCATGAACGACAGGTTGCCAGCAGCCACGACCAGTACGACGAGCGCCACGACAACCAGGACGCCGGCAAGCTGATCAGTTGTCAGGCCGTCGCGCTGGGCGAATGGCACAGGAGCCCACGGAGCGGGTCGCACCGCGAGCATGGCAGACGTCGACATCCCACCGCGACTCTCCTGCAAATGATTGCCAATCGTCCGCAGTACCGGCCGCACGGCCTCCGCAGACCAATCGCCTGTCAACCGGAGGATCCCCATCATCGAGGTGAACTGCTCAGGACGGTACCGCGGGCGACGCGCGAGCAGGTGGCGAGCCCGGGCCCCGACTGGCACCCAGTAGTCGGCAGCCGTCCACGGTCCCAGTGTGCCGACGAATCGCTCCGGCATCACCCCGGTCACGATGTACTCTGCGCGATCCACTTCCACTCGCGTTCCGACGATGGTGGCGCTCGAAGCGAAGGCGTTGCGCCACAGCCTGCCGCTGATCACGAGGGGAATCCCTCCGATGGGGCCACGATCATCCTCCTGGCGGAATGTACGCCCGAGGATCGGTGATGCACGCAGCACATCGAAGTAGCCGGGGGCCACTCGTTCACCGACGAGCCGGGTGGAACGCTCGCCAACCTGCATCACGGCGACGTCGCGAGCGTGGGCGGTCAGCGCGATGCCAGATGGGAGACTGGCCTCCAGGGTCTTCAATTCGTCTTCCCTGATGGGACTTGGACCGAGGGCCCCTTGCCAGGACACGTACACGAGTTGGTGCGCGGCGGTGACGGCAAGGGGTCTGAACCGCAACGCCGCAGCCGCGCCGAACAACATCGTTGAGAGGCCGACGCCGGCTGCCAGGACTGCGACGGCGCCAAGTACTGGTCCCGGGCGGCGGCGCAGCGTGCGCCAGCCTAGCCTGATGGCGGGTCCGAGGTCGCGGAACGGTGCCAGACCGGTCATCGTCCGGGGTTCCGCCGAACGAGTGCGCGAACCGGGATTCGGATCTCCGGAGTCCAGCGACTGGACGTCATGATCACGACATTGCCTCCGACGCCGGCACCACCACCGAACGGATTCCGCGAGGCCGTGATGTGAATACTGCGGCCGGACGCGGGCTCGGGCACCGTCCATCTCACCGTTGCCCCAGTCGCAGTTGATCTTACTGCGAGAAACCGCGCAACGCTTGATGGCGCTACGTCTACGCTTACTGTCCTTTCTGGTTTGGCGGGATCGCCCACGTCAATGACCCTATCCGAGTACAGGAACTCCGGAACGACATCGAAATCCAGCGTGAGCGTGAGCGGCAGGGACTTGTTGGTCGTCGATCGCATGATGAAGCGTCTCGCGACTCTTCCGGACAAGCCGGTGGTCTCCACCGACACTTCGACCGCCCCGCTGGCGGGAATCGCTGGCGACTCATCCCATTGCACGCGAGCAACGGCACCGCATGGAGCTTGAACACCCAGGGCCAGTCGGCACCGCCGGTCGTCCGAGACGAAGGGAAAGCGGTACCGGACGGTGGTCCCCTCCACAACCGGCCCGGCAGAAGCCGTCGTGGCATCGAAGGCGACAGCACCGTCGCCGTGGACGTGGTGCTCGACGGCGAGCTGCCGCGCGGCGCGCGGCCCGACCTCACGATTGACGGCACCATCGAACTCGAGCACCTCGGGGACGTCATCCCAGCTACGCCGCGCTACGCCGCGCTCCGCCGACGTACCGCTTCGGCGAGGTCGAACGTCGCCTGGAGGTTCATCCAGATCTTGCTTGACGTGCCCAGCACTTCGGCCAGGTCGAGGGCTGCGTCGGCAGTGACGCCACGCTTGCCGCGGATGAACTCGTTCAGCCGAGCCCGCGTCCAGCCAATCCTGGCCGCAAACGCCGCCTGCGTTTCGCCGGCCGGCTTCAGGAATTCTTCGAGCAGGATCTCACCGGGATGGATCGGGTTCTTGGGTGGCCGCATTGCCAGACCTCAGTGATAGTCCTCGACGGACACGTCTGTTGCGTGCCCGCCTTCCCACCGGAAGACCAGTCGCCACTGGTCGTTGATGCGAATAGAGAAGCACCCTCGCCTGTCGCCCTTCAGGGCCTCTAACCTGTTCCCCGGGGGAACTCGAAGGTCACCAAGCTCTTCGGCTTCGTTCAGGTAGAGCAGTTTCCGCCTCGCGGCCGGATACACCGCGGGAGGGAGCCGGCGAATTGCCGCCGACCGCCGATCATCGTAGATGTCTTCGGCCAGACGGTTCCCGAAGGAGCGGATCACGGTAGCGATATTATCGCAACTCGATAACCTGAGCAAGCACTCGGCGCGCACGGTGCAGCACGGCGCCGGGGTCGGTCTACAGGTCGAAGACCGACAGGGCGTGAGTCGCGGCGTTGACCGGGAAGCTCTCGCGACCGGCGTGCGCAATGAGGCCGGTCGGCGCGCAGTGGTCCGGATACGTCGCACGGAAGGCCGCAAGGCCGCGGCTGTCTGCCCCGTCGGGACGGCTCTTGTACTTGATCTCGATCGGCAGCAACCTCCCGTTGCGGTGGATCACCAGGTCGACTTCGGCTCCGCCCACGCTGCGATAGTGGTGCAGTTCCGGACGCACGCCCGTCGCCAGCAGCGTGCGCCGGATCTGCTGGACGACGAACGACTCGAAAAGCGCACCCGCCCGGGGATTCCCCGTGAGCGCCTCGGGACTGCCAATCCCCTGCAACCGGCACGCGAGTCCGGTATCGGCGAAGTGACCCTTGGGGCGACCGCTCACGCGCTTGACGACGTTGCCCGACCACGGAGGCAGTTCGAGCCACTGGTATCCGGCGGCGAGGAGATCGAGCCACCGCCGGGCGGTGTCAGGCCTGACGCCGAGCTCGCGTCCCAGCTGGCTGAAGTTGAGTTCCTGGGAATCCAGCGCCGCCGCCAGCCGCAGGAAGCGGCCGAAGTCCCCCAGGTCACGCAGCGCCGCCATGCTGCGAATGTCACGCTCGATGTAGGTGCCGACGTACGAATCGAGATACCCGGGCACCAGCTCATCCGGGGCGTCCAGCAAGCCCGGCATCGTCCCGCGCCAGAGGAGCCTCGCGACCGAGGGCGCGTCGTGCCGTTCCTGGGCGGGTGGCGTCGGAGGCGTACGGGTGCCATCCGACTCGATCCAGGCCTGAAGCGCTGACTGGGAGCGACTGTCTCCCCGCCCTTGCATCTCGGTCAGCGTCATCGGCCCCAGTTCCAGGATGCCGACGCGGCCAGCCAGGCTTTCCGCGACGCCGCGGAGCACGGCGAGATTCTGCGATCCGGTCAGGATGTACTGCCCTGGCGCATCGCGGGTATCCACCCGTCGCTTGATGGCGGAGAGCAGGGCGGGCACGTGCTGGACTTCGTCGAGAATCAGAGGCGGCGAGAAGTTGTCGAGGAAGAGCTCGGGATCGCGACGCGCGTCGTGCAGGTCGAGCATCGCATCGAACTCGCAGCGCTGGTACGTCGGGAACACGTGGCGGAGGAGCGTGCTCTTCCCGCACTGGCGGGGTCCAGTGACGAGGACGACCTTGAAGAACCCCGCGTACGACCTGAGAGTCGACTCCATGAGCCGAGGCCGGTAGTGCATTCACCTGACAGATTACCAATACCATTGGTAATCTGCAAGCAACAGGACCAGGTCGCATCCAGACTGCCCGAACCTGGCTATTGGCGCGACTATGCCGGGTTCCTGGGTGGCCGCTTCAGACTCCCACAGATCACATTTGACATCGGTTTAGATTTTCGGCGAATATTCGAACCACGATGAACATCGAGCGCAGGCTGGCGCAGGTCCTGCGCCGCCATCTCGAACGCGGCAAGAGCGTGTTGTTGCTCGGTCCCAGGCAGACCGGTAAGACGACACTCGTTGACGGCCTCAGCGCCGACCTCGCCGTGTCGCTTGCGCAACCTTCCATCCGGCAGCGATACGAACGGGAGCCCTCCCTCTTGGCCGCGGAGGTCGCGGCACTCGCCGAGCGGTCCGTCGCGCGCCGCCCACCACTCGTCGTGATCGACGAGGTACAGAAGGTCCCGGCCCTGCTCGATGTCGGCCAGGACCTGATTGACCGCGGGGTCGCTCGATTCGTGTTCACGGGGTCGTCCGCGCGCAAGCTCCGCCGCGGGCGCGACGTGAATCTGCTGCCAGGGCGCGTCGTCGCGCTGCGCCTCGACCCGCTGACGATCGTCGAGTCTTCCCCCCGGTCCCTGGACGATGCGCTGCTGTTTGGATCGCTTCCGGCGATCAGGTTGACGCCTTCACCGGAGGATCGGGAAGTTGACCTTCGGTCGTACGTGGAGACCTATCTCGAAGAAGAAGTTCGGCAGGAAGCGCTCGTCCGCAACGTGGGTGCGTACGGCCGGTTCCTTGAACTCGCAGCCCGGGAGGCCGGCCGAGTGGTGAACTTCTCCCGAATCTCCCAGGACGTCGGCGTGTCGTCCGTCACCATTCAGAACTACTACGAGATCCTTTGCGACTGCCTGGTCGCCGAACGAATCGAACCGCTGACCGCAAGCGTGACGCGCAAGAAGCTGACGAAGTCGAGCCGCTACCTGGTCTTCGACACGGGTGTCGCACGCGCGGCGGCCCGCGAAGGTCGGCGGCTGCCGCAGACCAGGCTGGGTGAACTATTCGAGCACTTCATCGGGCTCGAGATCCTCCGTCATTGCAGACTGGCCGCGCCGGACGCGCGGCTTCGATTCTGGAGGGATCCTGACGGCCCGGAGGTCGACTGGGTCATCGAACATCCGGAGGGCCTGATCCCGATCGAAGTGAAACGAACCGACCGCCCGACCGAACGGGACACACGCCACTTGGAGGTGTTTCTGGAGGAGTACGGGGCACGAAGGGCGTTCGTCGTCTGCACAGCGCCCCGGGCGCTTCAGCTGTCGAAGGCCGTCACCGCCATCCCCTGGCAGGAGCTGCCGGACGTAATCAACGGGGCGATTGGACAGGGCTGAGAGTGGGCTAAGAGCCCTGTCCAAGACCTCTCACGCGAGCAGGAGTCCGGCGGCGGCGAGGGTCCAGGCGGTCACCCACACGAGGTCGGTGCGCCAGCGGTGGGGGCCGCCGCCGCTTCGCCCGGCGGGATCGAAGCCGCGCGCCTGCGCCGCCTCCACCACCTCGTCCGCGTGACGCAGCGCGTTGCCAATCACCGTCATGCTCAGCAGCGTCACGTCGCGCATCCGCGCCTGCCGGAACCCGCCCCGCAACCGCAGCGCCCGCGCCGACGTCGTCCAGGTGCGCGTCGCGAGCGGCAGCGCGTGCACGGCCACGCCCAGCGAGAAGCCGAGGCCACGCAGTCCCACGACTTCGAGCAGCTCCGTCAGCGCGCGGACCGACACACGCGACGCGAACCCCGCCGCCGCCACCACGATGATGAGCGAGCGCGCGGCCATGGCGGCGGCAAGGCGGACGGCCTCGGAGGAGACGGCTGGGCCGAACGGCAGCGCGATGTCCCGCGGCGTGCCGATGACGAGCGTCGGCAGCACCAGCAGCACGAGCAGGCTCCACAACGCCGGACGCGCCAGGACACCGAACGCCGACGGGTGAATGACGGCCCCGAGTCCCCACGTCAGGGCCAGTGCCACGCCGAGTTTCGGGCCGTCGAGGACGAGCGCCAGCATGACCGCCAGTACGAGTGCCGCCGCGCGGGCCGTGACACCCAGCCTTCCGCCCTCGATGGTACGCCCGCCGACATCAGGCACGCGCCGCCCCTCCGCTCCACTGGCGCCCACGTTTGCGCAGGCCCTGGCCGATGCGCCACGCCAGCGCGCCGCCCACGCCACCGATGACGAGATGGATCGCCAGCAAGATTGCCAGCACGCCGATGCCCCACGCCGCAGGCACACCCAGCGCACCCGCGCCTCGCTTGATGATCGCGACGTAGCTCTCGATGAGACCACCGCGGCCGACCACCCACAGGCTGAGCACCGAATGGACGAGCGGCCACAGGCACGCCGCGGCGCCGGCAGACACGAATCCCACGCGCCCGGCACCGAGGCCAATCAGGACGATTTCGGCCAACAGCCCTTCGACGGTAATCGCAATCATCGGCGACAGCACGATCCCGCCGATACTGAGCATCTTGAGCAGCGCCGTCACGAGCGCAATCAGCAGCACGGATCCGCGGCGCGGCACGTACAGCCGGCCGACGAGCGCGATGCCGATGCCCACGCCCGTGAGTAGCACACCGCCGAACGGCACGCGCAACGCGTGAAAGAGTGATCCGACCGTGATCTCGACGGCGCCCCAGCACGCCGCGAACACGCCGATGTACACGAGGTCACGCACGCCGTATTTCATGGGGCATCCTGTTCGGGCGGCGCGTCGACCGGCACCCCGTCGGCCGCCACGCGCCCGCTGCGCAGCAGCACCACGCGCGTGGCGTGGCGGTGAATGAGCTTGAAGTCGTGGCTGATGAGCAGCACTGCCGCGCCGGCCCTGCGCATGGTCTCGACCTCGCCCATCAGCCGTTCGAGATGACGCCAGTCCTGGCCGACCGTCGGCTCGTCGAGAATCAGCAGGCGCGGCTCGGCCGCGAGCGTCGCCGCAAACGCGGTTCGATGCAACTGGCCGTGCGACAACGTGTGCACGGGCCGCGTCCTCACCGCGTCGAGATCCGCCGCCGGCATGAACCTCGCCAGCGGGGCCGACGGGTCGCGGCCGAGATTCATCGGGCCGAACGCCACTTCCTCCTCAACGGTCTCGCAGAAGAGCTGCTCGCGTGGTTCCTGCAGGAGGACTCCGACGCCGCGCCCGGGGTCGGGCATGCCGTCGGCCCAGCGGCATCGGCCCCGCGTGGGATTCAGCATGCCGGCGAGCAACCGCGCCACGGTACTCTTGCCCGAGCCGTTGTCGCCAACGAGCGCGAGGCACTCGCCTTCCCGAATCTCGACCGTCAAGTCGTGCAGCACCGCCTCTCGGCCGTACGACGCTTCGACACCGTCGAGGCGCACAACCGCGCGGCCGGCCGCCGGCGAGCCCGGCACAATGAGCGATTCCCAGTCGGTCTGCGGCGTCAGCGCCGGACGCCGCAGCCCGAGTTGGCGCAGCATCGTGCGTTCGCCCAGGACATCCGCGGTCGCGCCATCAGCCACGATGCGCCCCTCGTCCATGAGGACCGTGCGCCGTGCGACAAGAGCGGCTTCGCGCAGCCGGTGTTCGGCAACGAGTACCGTCGTGCCTTCGGTGCGGCTCAGCTGCTGGAGCACATCGACCACGAGGCGCGTGCCGGCCACGTCGAGGCTCGCCATCGGTTCGTCGAGCGCCAGCACGGCCGGCCGCATGGCGAGAACCGCCGCCAGGGCGACGCGCTGACGTTCGCCGCCGGACAACGCGCGCACGTCCCGGCCGCCCTTGTCCGCAAGGCCCGTCACCTCCAGCGCCCACGCCGTGCGCGTCTCCACCTCGCGAGCGGGCAGGCCGAAGTTGTGCGGTCCGAACGCGACTTCTTCACGGACCGTCAGGTTGAAGAGCTGCGACGCTGGGTTCTGGAAGACGAGGCCGACGGCTGCCGCCAGGTCGGCACGGGGCATATCGACCGTGCGACGACCTTCGATCCAGGCGTCGCCTGACACGAACGCGGAAACGAGTTGCGGCACGATCCCGGCGACCAGCCGCAGCAGCGTGCTCTTGCCGCTGCCCGACGCGCCGCCAAACAACACCACATCCCCGCGCGGGATTGTCAGGCTCACACCCGCCAGCGCCTGCACATCGTCGAACGACACGGACACGTCGCGCAGGGCAATCATGTGGGCCACCCGAGGACCTCGAGCGCCCGCTCGAACGCCTCGTCTCGCGTGTCTGGCGTGACGTCGATGCGCGTCAACGCGCGGTTGCCCATCGCGGCGATGAACGACTCCACGAGCGACGGCCTCACGACGGCAATGACGGGACCGTCGTGGTCGCGCAACAGCGGCAGCACCGCAGCCCAGCCGAGTCCCTGCACCAGTTCGAGCGGGCCGAGTTCATCGATAACGAGCAGGGGCCGCTGATCTGGTGTGGGGCAGGGCTTCAGGCCTGCCATGCCCGCAGGGCTCCCTTCGACTTCGCTCGGGGCAAGGAAGCCCTGCGCCACATCGAGTCGGTGCGCATCGCCCTGCGTGGCTTGCCGGCACCACTCGAGTCCGACCTGGAATGCCTCGGGATGGAAGTGCCAGCGGCCCGTCACGGGCCCGCCGGTCGGACGGTTGAATTCCGCAAGCGCCACTCGCTTACCACCCGCGGTGTTCACGGCGTCGAGTCCCACCACAC
>CAZJRM010000216.1:0-9147 GCA_964547975.1 uncultured Vicinamibacterales bacterium
CCGAGATCAACGTGGCGCGCGAGAAGCTGAACCTCACCGATTCGCTCACGTTCATGCAGAAGTTCCTCGGCCCGCAGCACGCCATCGTGACGCGGATCCTCGCGGGCAAGACGCCTGACGCGCGCGCCGCCGAACTCGTGGACGGCTGCCGGCTGCAGGACGCCGAAATCCGCCGGCTGCTCCAGGCGGGCGGCAAGGCAACGATCGACGCCTCGACGGACCCGATGATCGTGCTCGCGCGGTCGCTCGAGACGGACTCGATGGCCATCTCCAAGAAGTACGAAGACGAAGTGGCCACGGTCCAGGCCGCCGCGTACCCGAAGATCGGCCAGGCGGTCTACGTCGTGGACGGCGCCAAGGCCTATCCTGACGCCACCGGCACCCTGCGCCTCTCGTACGGCGCGGTGAAGGGCTACGTCGAAGACGGCAAGAAGATCGCGCCGTACACCGACTACGCGGGCCTCTACGCTCGCTCGGCGCAGTACAAGAACGAATCGCCCTTCGACCTCGCGCCGCGCTGGGTCGAGAACAAGGCTGCGCTGAACCTCAAGACGCCGTTCAACTTCGTCAGCACGAACGACATCGTGGGCGGCAACAGCGGGTCGGCGGTGGTCAACAAGAAGGGCGAACTGGTGGGCCTGATCTTCGACGGCAACATCCAGATGCTGCCGGGCTACTACATCTACGAAGCGAGCATCAACCGCGCCGTCTCGGTGGACTCGCGGGCGATCATCGAGGCGTTCCGCAAGATCTACAAGGCCGACGCGCTGGCCGACGAGATGACTGGCGTGAAGGCGAAGAAGTAGGACGCCAGGCGGGAAAGAACGCTGTGGGGGCCGGCTTCCGCCGGCCCCCTTGTCTTGTACGTCCGGCTGACTTGTCCTGAGCCAAGTCGAAGGAAGCCGGACGCCACGAGTATCACTTCGCCTGCTGCAGCGTCGCGGCGGTCTTCTCGACCTCCCGCCACACGCGCAGGAGGTTCCCGCCCCAGATCTTCCGGATCTGCTCTTCCGTGTAACCCCGCCGCACGAGTTCGATCGTGACGTTCGGCGCTTCCGTGTCGTCGTTGAATCCGGGGATTCCGCCCCCACCGTCGAAGTCCGTGCCGATGCCGACGTGGTCGATGCCCGCCACCTTCACCGCGTGGTCGAGGTGATCGACGAAGTCCTTCAGCGTCGCGCCGGGGTACTGCGCATCGACCTCCTTCATCCGTTCCCGGAACGTTTCCATCTTCTTGTCGTACTCGGCGCGCTGCTCGGGCGTCATCGCCGCGAGCGCCGCCCGGCTGCCGCCGCCGCCAACGCCTGGCGGAGGCCCGCCGGCGCCCGGGGCACCACCGCCGCGGCCGCCGAACGAGGGCAGCCCGAGTTCTTCCCGGAGCTTCATCATGGCTTCGCGGCGCGCGGGGTCTTCCTTCTTGAGGTAGCTGCCGAGCGCGACGGTCTGCACGACGCCGCCGTTCTTCGCCAGCGCCTTCAACTGCTCGTCGGTCAGGTTGCGGTCATGATCGCAGATCGCCTTGCTGCCGGAATGCGACGCGATGATGGGCGCCTTCGAGATCGCGATGATGTCCCAGAACGATTTCTCGTGGATGTGGGACACGTCGATCATCATGCCGAGGCGGTTCATCTCGGCCACGACTTCCTTGCCGAACGGCGACAGGCCGTTGTGCAGCGGCTCGCGGGCGCTCGACGAGTCGCCGAGCTGGTTGTTCCCGCTGTGCGTCAGCGTGATGTACCGGGCACCGAGGTCGTAGAGCTTCTTGACGTTCCCCAGATCCATCCCGACGGGATACCCGTTTTCGACGCCCGTCATGATCACGCGTTTGCCGGTCTTCGCGACACGCTCGACTTCCGCGGGCGACGCCGCGAACGCGCTGCGGTCCGGATACATCTGCTGCGTCAGGCGCTTCAGCGCCTCGAACTTCACCATCGCCTGCTCCCACGCCCGGGCGAAGCCGGCACCGTCTAGCGGGCCCTGGCCGACGTAGACGGCGAGGAACGCTCCATCGAGGCGTCCCTTCTCCATCTTCGTGAGGTCGCACTTGAGCGGCGACGTGGGCGCGCCGGGATCGAGCGCCGGCGTGGCGTAGTTGGTGCCACCGATATCCACGTGAGTGTCGAGCGTCAGGACACGTTCGTGAATCGCACGAGCTTTCGCGACGAGGGGATCTTCCGGGGCCTGGGGCATCGCGGCCACCACGGCCGTCAACGCACAAGCCACCGCAGCGACAGTGACGAATCTGAGAATCATGGAATGGGTGCTCCGGGTTGAGGCCGTGACCCTGGTGGGTCGCCGGATTGTAGCACCTCGGGCGCCCACCGGGCGCTCGGCTCTCGGCTCGCGGCTCGCGACGTGCGCCGACGGGCGGCGATGGGGCCCTCCCGGTCCCGGCTCGACACGCCGGCAAACGTGACCTTACCAGGAGTTCGTCCTGCTGCAGGCTTGGGGACCCCCAGCCCCAAGCGTGTTGCCCCTTCACGATCACGTTTGCAGACTGACGCCTTTCGGCATGCTCGCAGGGACCGTTCGGTCCCAACCGCCGCCCGCCGACTCGCGCCTGGCCTCTAGCCGCCAGCCGCTAGCCTTTGGCCGCTGGCTCCTCGCCGCGCGCCGTCCGCCGCAAGAGGTCACTGCCACCTGAAGATGCGGAGCGCGATGACGAACGGAACGACCGTCCAGGCGGCGAGGATGGCAAGTTCGCCCGATACGCCGACGAGCGATGCGCCGTCGAGCATGACCGCGCGCAGGGCGTCGATGAGCGCCGTGAGCGGAAGCGCGTGAATGAACGGCTGCGTCACGGCCGGGAAGTTCGCTGACGAAAAGAACACGCCAGACACCACCCAGCCCGGCAGCATCACGAGGTTCATCCACCCCGAGGCGGCCTCAACGGTCTTCGCACGGCTGGCGATGAGCAACGACAACGCGCCGAACGACAGGGCCCCGACGAACGACACGATCGCGAGCACGAACAGCGAACCGAAGACGGGCACGGAGAACGTGAGCCACGCGAAGATCAGCAGGGCCCCGACTTCGACGACGAGAAACAGCAGGCGCGAGAGGAGCTGGCCCATCAGGTAGTGCACGCGCGACATCGGCGTTGCCGCCAGCCGCTTGAGCAGCTTGCGGGACCGTGCCCACACGATGGCGAACCCCACGCCCCACATGCTGGTGCCCATGATGTTCATGCCGACCAGCCCGGGGATCAGCCAGTCGATGTAACGCGCGCCGACGACCGCCATCCGCTGTTCGCCAGCGACGAACCTGTCTTCTCGCCCGGCCGCCCGCTGCAGCGCCGCATCGACGACGACCCGGGCCAGGCGACTCTCGGGACGCGTCGGATCGAATCGGTAGGACGGCGGATCGCCGGGAATCACGATCACCTGGACCACGCCGTCGCGCAGCGCGAGATCCGCACGATCCGGTTCGAGCGTGTGGACGGTGATGCCGCCCGCAGACGTCATCGCGGCTGTCACGGCGGCCGTGTCCGCGCCGAGCACGCCGGCGTGCACCGGTTCTTCGCCCTTGGATCGGAACGCAATACCCAGCGCGAACGCCAGGATCATCGGGAACACGACCACCCAGAACACGGCTTCGGGTTCGCGGACGAACTCGAGGACCCGCGTCAGGGTCAGTTCGACGAGCGGATGGCGAGTGCCGGCTGGCTTACTCATCACGAAGGTGCCGTCCGGTGTGGGCCACGAAGACGTCTTCGAGCGTGGCCTGGTGCGTCGTCAGGTGCGACAACGCCGCGTCTTCGCGTGCGAGCGCCTCGAGCAGCGCCGGCATCAGCACGTGCAACTGCCCCGCCGGCAGCGACACCGCGCCATCCGAACGCCGCACGTCCTTCACACCCGGAAGCGCCCGCAGCGCCTCGTCCGCGATGTCACCGCGTTCGAGCGAGAACTCGACGACGTGCTCGGCGCCGAGGGAGGCGATGAGCTCACGCGGCGTGCCGAGGGCGATGACGCGCCCGTGATCCACGATGGCCACGCGGTCGCACAGCATCTCGGCTTCGTCCATGTAGTGCGTCGTCAGCAGGATCGTGCCGCCCCGGCTCCGGTAGGCTTCGAGCAACGCCCAGAGCTGGCGTCGCGATTGCGGGTCGAGGCCAGTCGTCGGCTCGTCGAGGAACAGCAGGTCAGGCTCGTTCACGAGCGCGCACGCAACGGCAAGGCGCTGCTTCTGCCCGCCCGACAACTTGCCGACGCGGCTCGTCCGTTTCGACTCGAGTTCGACCATCGCGATGACCTCGTCGACCGACGGCCCCTGGCGATAGAACGACCGGAACAGGCGAACGATCTCGAGGACCGTCAGTTTTTCGTTGAGCTGGGTGTCCTGGAGCTGGATGCCGAGCCGATGGCGCAGGGCCTGGTCGTCGCGGCCCCAGCGCAGGCCCAGCACTTCGACTTCGCCGGAGTCCGGTTTCAGCAGGCCTTCGAGGATCTCGACGGTGGTGGTCTTGCCGGCACCGTTCGGGCCGAGGAGACCGAAACACTCGCCGGCGCGCACGTCGAGGTCGAGGCCCGCCACGGCGACAACGTCGCCGTAGCGTTTGTGCAGGCCCCGGCACACGACGGCGCCGGCCGATTCACGCCCGGGCGTCAGAGTTTCCGCCACCACGCGCGGTGCTGGTCGTGCAGCTCGTCCATCGACGGCATGCGGTAGAACACGGTCTCGTCGCCCCCTGCGAACCAGAAGCCGTGCTTGATGGCCTTGTAGCTCATCACGTCGAGGCTCGGGTTCAGGCTGACCGTCTTGGTCTTCTTCGACGCGTCTTCACGCAGTTCCTTGAGCGCCGTCGGCAGCGCGTCAGGGCTGACGTTGGGCAATGGTCCGAGGCCCGACGCGTAGACACCGCCGCGTGTGACCACTTCCTCGAGATTGAGGTCCCACTGCGTGAAGAACATCTTCGGCGCGCCCTTCGACCAGGTGCCGGCCGTGATGTAGGCGCCGAAGTCGTGCGGCGTGAGGCGCGACGCCACAACGAGGCGGAGCGGCGTGATTTCCTGGTAGACGCGGAACGGGCCCTGGCCTTCGGTCGGCGGTTCCGGGCTCTTGTCGAGGCCGAGCGTGGCGCCGTCTGGCGTCACGAGGAACAGCTGCTGAAGCGCCGAGAAATCGAGGTTCTCGAGGACGCGGTACGACTTCACGAACTTCGTCTTCTTCGGCCGCCCCGCGACGCCGGATTCCGTCGCGGCGAGGTACTCGTCGAGGCGGAAGTAGTCGTTCCGGTAGTTGATGTCCACTTCCACGAAGATGACCTTGCCGGAGAAGTGCCGCGTGCTGCCCACGCAATAGTGCCGGCCGAATTCCGCGGGCGACAACTGCGACGCCACGAGCGCTTCGTTGGGGTAGAGGATCAGGTAGAGGTGCTTCTGGAACTCGGACATCGGGTGGCTCCTGCGCTAAGGCCGCTGGCGAGCGCCAGAGACGGCACGAAGGCAGTCTACACCAGGCTGAGGTAGGATGGGCGCGCGAAGCGGAGTGGCACGGAGGCCCGGATGACAGGTCGCATGCGAGGGGTGGCGGTTGCGTTGGGTGTAGGGCTCTGCTTGACCGCGGCGGTGCGGTTCCCGGCCCTGTCCGCGCGCCAGGGGGCGCCCAAACCGGCGCCGACGCCCGGGCCGATGCTCGACCAAGGCACGATGCGCCTCGACGCGCCGGACTTCACGCTGACGCTCGTGCGGTCGTCGCAGACGGTGGCGTCGCTCGAGGCGCGCGACGGCTTCGACTTCGCGCCGGGCGACCTGCTGGTCGCGCGTTCGCAGAACGGCTACTACCACCTCGGCGATCTCGACCTGCGCGTGCGCGCTGGCGCGACGGGCGCCTGGAAGAGTCACTCGACCGCGCAGTCGCGGATCGCGGTGACGGCACTGCCGGCAACAGGGGCGGTGCTTGCCGCCGCGGACCTGTCACCGACGCTGCCCGCAGACCTGCCGCTGAAGGTCACGCGCGAATGGCGCAGCGACGGCGGTCGGCTCGTCCTGCGATTCACGCTCACGAACCGGTCGAGCGACCCGGTCGAAGTCGGCGCCCTCGGCATCCCGATGGTGTTCAACAACGTGCTGTCGGAGCGGTCGCTGGACGAGGCGCACGCCGCCTGCGTGTTCTACGACCCCTACATCGGGCTCGACGCAGGTTACGTCCAGGTCACGCGGCTGAACGGCCAGGGGCCCGCGCTGCTCGTCGTGCCGGACGGGCGCACGCCCTTCGAAGCCTACAACCCGATTCTCAATCCGCCGCGCCAGCCGGGCAAGGTCGCCGATGCGCCGTCCGCCGTCGCGCCCATCTTCACGGACCCGACGCCTCGCAGCGTCACCTTCGAGGGGTTCTTCGACTGGATGGTGCACACGCGCGCGTTCGCGGACAACGAGTGGGCGAAGGCGCAGCCGTGGAATCCGCCGACGTCCCGCACGCTGGCCCCCGGACAGTCCGTGACGTACGGCGTGGCTTTCCTCGCGGCGCCGGACATCCGCGGCATCGAGCGCACGCTGACCGAACGCGGACGCCCCGTGGCCATCGGCCTGCCGGGCTACGTGGTGCCGACCGACACGACGGCTCATCTCTATCTCAAGCACACGAGCGCGGTCTCATCGACGCGCATCGAACCCGATGGCTCGGTCGCTCTCACGGCCGGCAGCACCACACCCGGCGGTTGGCGTTCCTACGCCGTCAGCGGCCGGACGCCGGGACGCGTGCGGCTGACGGTCACCTACGCTGACGGGCTGACCCAGACGATTCACTATCTCGTCACGAAGCCGCACGCGATGGCCGTCGACGACCTCGGCCGCTTCCTGACAACGAAGCAGTGGTTCGTCGATCCGGCCGACCCGTTCAAGCGCAGCCCGTCGGTGATGACCTACGACCGCGAGGAGAACCGGATCGTCACGCAGGACAGCCGCGTGTGGATCGCCGGGCTCGGCGACGAGGGCGGCTCGTCGTGGCTCACGGGCGCGATGAAGCAGTTCGGCCGGCCCGAGCCCGGCGAACTCGCGAAGTACCAGCAGTTCATCGACGGCGTGCTCTGGGGCGGCCTGCAGTATGCGTCCGGGCCGCTGCAATACGCAGTGCGCAAGAGCCTCTTCTACTACGAACCCAACGAGCTGCCGCAGGGCTACTACCGGAGCGACTTCAACTGGACGTCATGGACCAGCTGGAAGAAGGCCAACACCGAGATCGTCAATCGTTCGTACAACTACCCCCACGTCGCCGCGCTCCACTGGACGATGTACCGCCTGGCGCGGAATCACGCGGGCCTGGTCACCAATCACCCGTGGGACTGGTATCTCGACAAGGCGTACCGCACGGTGGTCGCGATGGTCGTTCACGCGCCCGAGCATTCGCAGTACGGACAGATGGAGGGCACGGTCTACCTCGAGATCCTGCGCGACCTCCAGCGCGAGGGCTGGACGACGCAGGCGGCCGACCTCGAGGCGCGGATGAAGGCGCGGGCGGACGTGTGGATGAAGCTCGGCTATCCGTTCGGCAGCGAAATGCCGTGGGACTCGACGGGCCAGGAAGAGGTCTACGCCTGGACGAAGTACTTCGGCGACACCGCCAAAGCCCGCGTCACGCTCGACGCCGTCGTCGCCTACATGCCGACGGTGCCGCACTGGGGCTACAACGGCAGCGCGCGGCGCTACTGGGACTTCCTCTACGGCGGCAAGGTGCGGCGCGTCGAACGCCAGCTGCATCACTACGGGTCGGGCCTCAACGCGATCCCGGTCCTGAGCGAGTATCGCGATCATCCCGATGACCTGCACCTGTTGCGGATCGGGTACGCGGGGTCGATTGGCGCCCTGGCGAACATCGACAACGAAGGCTTCGCGTCGGCGGCGTTCCACTCCTTCCCGGACATGCTGAAGCCGGATCCGATCTCGGGTGACTACGCGCCGAACTTCCTCGGCCACGCGCTGAACGCGGCGACCTACGTCGTGCGGCATCCGGAGTTCGGGTGGCAGGCGTTCGGCGGTCTCGTGACCGAGAAGGGCTCGACGATCGCGGTCGAACCGCGCGACTCGTTCCGGATGCGCGTGTACCTCGCGCCGATGGGCGCGTGGCTCACGCTCGACGCGGGACGAGTCGAGCGCATCGAGTTCGACCTCACGGCACGGACGATCCGCGTGGGATTGTCGCCGGCGACGGCCTCAACGCCGGTCGCGCGCGTGCGCGTCGAGCAGCCGGCGGCGGTGCCGGGCATCGGCGCCTTCGTGCCGACCGCCACGACGCCGACCGAACGCGGCGCGTTCGTCGTCTCGCTCGGCGCGGGCACGACGTGGTTCGAGTTGCGGGCGCCGGGGAAGTAAGCGGCGCGCGGCTCGCGGCTCGCGGCTCACGGCTTCCGGCTTCCGGCTTGGGGCTTCCGTCGTGGGGCAGGGCTTCCTTCGACGTCGCTCAGGACAGGTCAGCCCTGCCAGGCAACGTCGCCTCGGTCAGCGCCACTCGAACTCTGTTCCGGCGAGCGGGCCACGGCCAGCACGCCACTGACGTCGGAGAGTCTCAAGTTCAGCATCGCGGTTTCGGTGCCACCACTCGCGGTACGCACGCTGGACATCGGCCATCTGCACAGGCTGCTTCATCGAGCCCGGCTTCTTCCTCCATATCTCACCGAATCTGAAGATGTAGTCGTCCAGTTCCAGCGGATAGGAGCAGTTCGGGTCTACGTGTGTGGCGAGGGCGTCCTTCGCGAGTATCAGTTCCACGACGTACGCGGGCAACTGGCCAGACTGGAAGCCTCCAGTCGGCAGCACGATCGAATCTCGGGGATCCAGAAGCGGTGACGGCCACCTGGGAGTGGAACCATCCATGGAGTCGATGAGCGCCGGAATCGCGTCCTTCCCCCGGGAATGCAGATAGACGATGCCCGCACGGAGTTCGCAGGGCTTCGGGCTCTGAAGGCTACGAATGGCTTCGACGTCGGACTTGAACTGGGGGGGGAGACAAGGCCACCGACACGACACCGAGCGCCGCGATGAGAGCCGCCAGACACACACGAGATGCGAACAACACCGCGCACTCCTGAGCGTTGCCAAGCCCGACTGAAGTCGGGCGCTACAGCTCTCGCGTTGCCATCAGGTCAGGCAGGGCTCAAGAGCCTGTGAACGAATCGCCCCACAGCCCTTACCTTAACTGACCCCGCGATTT
>CAZJRM010000217.1:0-8332 GCA_964547975.1 uncultured Vicinamibacterales bacterium
GACCGGGCCCGGTGCGACGGGGGCCTGCGCCGCAACGGCCGGTGCGGGCGAGGGAGCGGGCGCCGCCACCTCCTGCCCGGACGGCAGCAGCGCCGTGATGTCGTCGTCGGCGCCGCCCACGATGGCAATCACGCCGCCAACCTTGATCGTGTCGCCGTCGCGCGCGACCAGCTTGCGGATGATGCCGTTGGTATACGACTCCATCTCGACGGTCGCTTTGTCGGTTTCGACTTCGGCCAGCGCCTGGCCCGTCTCGACCGTCTCGCCCTCTTTCCGGAGCCAGCGGAGGATGCGGCCCTCCTCCATCGTGTCGCTCAACTTCGGCATCACTACGCGGGAAGCCATACGTTCATCCTTATCGATAACAACTTGAACGACTACTGGCGTTCGGCTCTCGGCCAGGCCTCTGCCCCTAGCCCCTAGCCCCTAGTCCAGATACAGCACCTCGCGGACGGCGGCGACGACGCGCTGCGCCGACGGCATCGCGAGGTGTTCCAGGTTCTTCGCGTACGGCATCGGCACGTCCGCGCCGGTGACGCGAGTGACCGGGGCATCGAGGTCCCCGAACGCGTCCTGCTGGATCTGGTACGCGATCTGCGCGCCGAGCCCGGCGAACGGCCAGCCTTCTTCGACGATGACACACCGGTTGGTCTTGCGGACCGACTCGATGATGGGCGCGGCGTCGAGGGGCCGCAGCGTGCGCGGATCCACCACTTCGCAGGAGATGCCGTCTGCGGCAAGCGCCTCGGCGGCCTTCAGCGCGACCGTGACCATCTTCGACCACGCGACCAGCGTCACGTCGGTGCCCTGGCGTTTCACGTCGGAGGCGCCAATGGGGATCACATACTCGCTCTCGGGCACCTCGCCCTTCGATCCGTACAGCGTTTCGCCTTCCATGAAGATGACCGGGTCATCGTCTCGAATGGCGCTCTTGAGCAGCCCCTTGGCGTCGTACGGCGTGGACGGGCAGACGACCTTCAGCCCCGGTACGCTGGCGTACCACGCTTCGAGCGACTGCGAGTGCTGCGCCGCCAGCTGGTGCGCCGCGCCTCCCGGGCCGCGGAAGACCATGGGGATCTTGAACTGCCCGCCCGACATGTAGAGCATCTTGGCGGCGGCGTTCACGATCTGGTCGATGGCCACCAGCGAGAAGTTCCAGGTCATCATCTCGATGATCGGCCGCAGGCCCACCATGGCCGCGCCCACGCCAACGCCGGCGAACCCCTCCTCGGTGATTGGGGTGTCGACAATGCGCTGCGGGCCGAACTCCTGCAGCAGCCCCTTGCTGACCTTGTAGGCGCCCTGGTAGACGCCGACCTCTTCGCCCATCAGGAAGACCAGCGGATCCCGCCGCATCTCCTCGCGGAGAGCCTGGTTCAACGCGTCACGATAGGTGATGACAGCCATTACGCGCCTCTCTTGATGAACGGGCCGTACGGCTCCGCGTAGACATCCTCATAGAGCTCATCGGGCGACGGCTCGGGGCTCGCGTCGGCGAACTGAATCGCCTGTTCGGTGACGGCCCGGGCCTTCCGATCCAGATCCTCGAGCATCGCCTGGTCGGCGATCCCCGCGGCCTTCAGGTGCTCGAAGTACGTGCGGATCGGGTCCTGCTGCTTCTGGGACTCGACCTCTTCCTTCGTGCGGTAGTGGCCGTGCACCGGGTCGGACATCGAGTGCCCCATGAAGCGGTAGCAGCGGGCTTCGATCAGGGTCGGCAGGCTCTCGCGGCGGGCCAGATCCACGGCCCGGCCCAGCGTCTCGCGCACGGCGAGCACGTCCATGCCGTCCACGGTCTCGCTGGCCATGTCGTACGCGCACGCGCGCTGGGCGACGTCGTAGATGGCCGACGACCGTTCGATGGCCGTGCCCATGCCGAACCGGTTGTTCTCGACGATGTAGATGACCGGGAGCTTCCAGAGCGCGGCCATGTTCAGCGATTCGTGGAACGCGCCGATGTTGACCGCGGCTTCACCGAAGAAACACAGCGAGACGTAGTCCTTCTGCTGGTACTTCGCGGCGAAGGCCGTGCCGGTCGCCAGCGGGATGTGGCCGCCGACGATACCGTGGCCGCCGAGCATGCCCTTCTCCTTGTCGAAGAGGTGCATCGAGCCGCCCTTGCCCTTCGACACGCCGTCGCGGCGGCCGAAGAGCTCGGCCATCACGCGGCCGGGGTCCGCGCCCTTGGCCAGCGCGTGGACGTGATCGCGGTAGGCTGTGAACACGATGTCATCGGGCCGCAGCACGGACAACGCGCCGATGGCCACCGCTTCCTGGCCGATGTAGAGATGGCAGAACCCGCCGATCTTCTGCAACGCGTACATCTCGGCGCACTTCTCTTCGTAGCGGCGGCCGAGCAGCATCTGGTAGAGCATGTCGAGCAGGACTGCCTTCGGCGTCGAGGCGAGTTGCCGGCTGACGTGGTCGTCGGTGTGAGTCGTGGGCATAGCGCTGTGTGCTCGTTCTGGCGTCGTGTCCGGGCCGCTCGCGGCCGCGGGCCTACGCCGTTTCGGTCCGGCGTTCGGCGTCGACGAACGCGTCGGCTTGCTTGTGGGCATGGTATGAGCTTCGAACCAGGGGGCCGCACTCGACGTGCCCGAACCCCATGTTGACGGCCGTCACCCGGAGCATGTCGAACTCGTCCGGGTGGTAGTAACGCGCGACGGGCAGATGCGCCGCCGACGGGCTGAGGTACTGCCCGATGGTCAGAATCCCGAGTCCCACGTCGTGGAGGTCTGCCAGGGTTTCCGTGACTTCGGGCCAGTCTTCACCGAGGCCCACCATCAACCCCGACTTCGTCGGGATGTGCGGCGCGTACCGGCGGGCACGGTCGAGCAGCTCGAGCGTGCGGGCGTAACGGCCGCCGGGCCGCGCGACGCGGTAGAGCCGCGGCACGGTTTCGGTATTGTGATTCAGCACGTCGGGCCCCGCGTCGAGTACCTCGAAGAGAGGCGCCTCCTTGCCCTGGAAGTCCGGGATGAGGACTTCGATGCGGCACTCCGGACGCTGCCGCCGGATCTCGCGAATGGTCTCGGCAAAGATCCCGGCTCCGCCGTCGGGCAGGTCGTCCCGGTCCACCGACGTGATCACGACGTACTGGAGATTCAGGTTCCGGACCGCGTCGCCGACGCGCGCCGGTTCCCCGAGGTCGAGCGTCGCCGGTTTCCCGTGCTGGACGGCGCAGAAGCCGCACGCCCTCGTGCAGACGTCGCCGAGGATCATGAAGGTGGCGGTTCCGTGGTGCCAGCACTCGCCGATGTTCGGGCAGTGGGCTTCTTCGCAGACCGTGTGCAGCCCCTGGTCCCGCATCAACGCCTTCAGGCGCAGGTAGTTCGGGGAACCGGGCGCGCGCACTTTCAGCCACTCGGGCTTGGGCGCGCGCGGGCGCACGAAGGTGACGGGGACGGGCGTACTCATAGGCGCGGACCGCGAACCAACGGCAAGGCTGCAGCACCGCTGCACACCATGGGCTCGGGGGGAGACGCTAAACGTCGATCATACACCATTGGCGGTATACTCGGCCCGGACGAGCCCCCTTCAGAGAGGTGATACCCATGGGTACGACCGGTTTGGCCGCGACATGGCTCGGACACGGGACATTCCTGCTGACGTCCCCCGGGGGGCGCCGGATCCTCGTCGACCCGTGGCTCGACGGCAATCCGTCGTGCCCGGCCCCGCTCAAAGCGCCGTGGCCGCTCGACCTCATCCTGGTGACCCACGGGCACTTCGACCACATCCACGATGCGGCCACCGCCGCCATCGCCACCGGTGCGCCGGTGGTCGGGATCTTCGAAGTCTGCCAGTGGCTCGAGCAGCGAAGGGGCGTTGCGCGGACCGCCGGCATGAACAAGGGCGGATCGCAGGTCATCGACGGGATCCGCGTGACGATGGTCGACGCCAGGCACAGCTCGAGTTACATCGATGACGGCGTCCTCACGTACCTCGGCGAAGCCGCGGGATACGTGCTGCGATTCGAGGATGGCCGCGTCGTGTACTTCGCCGGGGATACCGCCCTGTTCGGAGACATGGCCCTCATCCGGGAGTTGTACGCCCCGTCGATCGCCTTCCTGCCCATTGGCGATCTGTTCACGATGGATCCGCCCGCGGCCGCCAGGGCCGTGGACCTGCTCGGCGTCAAGACGGTCGTGCCGATGCACTACGGGACGTTCCCGGTGCTGACCGGCCACCCCGACGTGCTGCGCGAAATGGTCGCGCCGCTCGGTGCCGAGGTGCGGGCGCTGCAGCCGGGGGAAACGGCCAGGTTCTGAAGAACAGGGAGCCTACCTTCCCTTGTTCCGTGCCGCGAGCACGTCCGCCAGCATGGGCTGCAGGACGTCCGCGACGACGACGTGCCCGGCTGCGCTGGCGTGCACGACATCGATGAACAACTGCTGGTCCTGGCGTTCGCGGAACCCCGGCAGCAGGTTCACGAGCGGCAGGCCCTCGGTACGAGCCATCTGAATGAGCACGCGCTGTTTCGGCGCCCAGTCCGGGCGTGACAGCTGCGATCGGTACGGCCAGAGCACGGCCACCGTTGCGGCACCCTGTGCGTGCCCCCACGCGACCATCGCCCGTATCTCACGGGCGAACTCCTCGTCGGTCAGTCGTGGCCGCTGCTGGCCTGCCGCGGGTGTGCCCGGGGCAGCCGGAGTTCCAGGCCGCGTCAGCAGTCCGCTCATCAGCCCGATCAGTCTCGATCGACGCAGTCCCGACTCCTGCGCCGACAACACCGCGGCCTGTTCGTCATCGCCGCGGTTCTCCCACACGGTCGTATCGTTGAGTCCGAAGGTCACCACGACCACAGCCGGCGGATCCGCCAGCGGGTATCCGGCCAGGCGGCGGCGGCCCTGCCAGGCGGTGTATCCCGGGACCCCGAGGTTGACCGACGCGACTCCGGGCAGGCGGGCTTGAAGCAGCGCGGCAAACGTCTGCGCGTCGTCCACGCCCAGGCCGAACGTGCACGAGTCGCCGACGAACACGACCGTCTGCCGGCCATCGGGCGCGGCAGGCACACGGCGTGCCCCGTGTTCGTCCGTCGAGACGCTGAAACGGACGTCCGATGAGTTCGTGATGCGCCCGGACAGGATGTGCGCCTGGAGATTCGGCCGAAGCGACCAGAACAGCGCCTCGTCGGGCTGCATGATGTCGTTCAGGGCGGGGAAGCCCACCGAGTTCACGAGCTGGCGGTGATAGTCCCACCGGCTGTTGGGCGCCACGTGCGGCACGAGTCTCGCGGCCCCTTCGAGCAGCAGGAGCACGCCGACGATGAGGGTGGCGGAGAAGGCCAGCTTGCGGCCGACCGGGAGCGCCGGCCCGTCGGAGACGGCCTGGCGGCGGCCCGCGCGTTCACGATGCGTCGAACGTCCGCCCATGGTCCTAGAAGAGCGAGTAGATGAACGGCGACAGCGGCGAGCTGGTCGTGAACACCGCGAGGGCGCCCAGCACGGCCAGCACGAGCATGAGCGGGATGAGCCACCACTTCTTCTCGTGGCGGATGAACCCGATGAAATCGCCGAGGAGCGTGGGCTTGCCCATCGCGTCTCCTGTCGTCAGCCGGCGGCCGTCCGTTCGAGCGAGAGGCTGCGCTGCAGGCCCGCGTCGAAGTCCACCGCCTCCGGCTTGTCCGTGATGACGTACTGACCCATGACGAGCACGTCGATGCCCGTGTTCACGAAGGTCCGGTACGCATCCTCCGGCGTGCACACGATCGGCTCCCCGCGCACGTTGAAGGACGTGTTGAGCACCACCGGCACTCCGGTGCGCGCACCGAAGGCCTTCACCAGTCGATAATACCGCCCGTTGGCGTCGTCCGTGAGCGTCTGCACGCGCCCGGTGCCGTCCTCGTGCGTCACTGCGGGGATGACGCCTCGTTTGTCCGGCCGGACCTGCGGCACGAGCAGCATGAACGGAAGGTCGAGCCCGGGCTCGACGTCGAAATACTCATGCGCGTGTTCCCGCAGGACGCTCGGTGCGAACGGGCGGAAGGTCTCGCGAAACTTGACCTTCGCGTTGATGATGGCCTTCATGTCGGGCCGTCGGGGGTCGGCCAGGATCGAACGTGACCCGAGGGCCCGCGGCCCGAATTCCATGCGGCCCTGGAACCAGCCGACGACCTTGCCGTCGGCAATCCAGCCCGCCGTGTCCCGGAGCAGGTCGTCTTCGTGTTCGACGCGGCGCGCGCGGACGTGGTGTCGCGCCAGCACCTCGGCAATCTGCGCATCGTCAAACGCGGGACCGAAACACGCGTGTCGCATCTCGAACTGGCGCGGTCGGCCCAGCATCGTGTGGTACACCCACAGGGCGGCGCCCAGGGCGCCGCCCGAATCGCCGGCGGCGGGCTGGATGAAGATTCGCTCGAAGCCCGACTCGCGGAGCATGCGCCAGTTCGCGACGCTGTTGAGGCCGACGCCTCCCGCGACGCACAGGTTCCGCTGGCCGGTCTCGTTCCGCACGTGGCGCGCCATCGCGAGCAGGATCTCCTCGATGACCTTCTGCCCGGAATGCGCGATGTCGGCGTGGAACTCCGTCAGTTCCGCTTCAGGTTCGCGGGCGGGCTGACCGAAGAGGTGTTCCCACCGCGTGTTGAACGTCCGGCGCGTCGAGTAGGCAAACGAGAAGTAGCGGAGGTCGAGGCGGAAACTCCCGTCAGGTCTTATGTCGACGACCTTGCGGAACGACTCGAGGTGCCGCGGACGCCCGTACGGCGCGAGGCCCATGACCTTCCATTCCGCGTCGTTCACGCGGAAGCCGAGATAGGCGGTGATGGCGCTGTAGAGCAGGCCCAGCGAATGCGGGAACCGGATCTCGTGCGTCAACTCCAGCGACGTGCCTCGCCCGGTACCCCACGCCGTCGTCGTCCATTCGCCGACGCCGTCGGCGGTGATGATGGCCGCCTCGTCGAAACCCGAGGGCAGGAACGCGCTGGCGGCGTGCGAGAGGTGGTGCGAACAGAACAGGATCGGCTTCGTCGTCTCGAGGGCGTGCTGGATCACGCGGCGATGGTCGAGTTTCGAGGTCAGCCACAGCGGGACGCTGCGGACCCAGAGTTCGAAACTGCGCGGCCACTCCGCGATCACCGTTTCGAGAATGCGCCCGAACTTGGGCAACGGCTTCTCGTAGAACACGATGTGATCGACCTGGTCGATCGTGAGCCCCGCTTCGGCCAGGCAGTACCGCACGGCCAGGGCCGGGAACCCGTTCGAGTGTTTCTGACGGTTGAACCGCTCTTCTTCGGCGGCCGCCACGAGTTCGCCGTCGCGGACGAGCGCGGCGGCGGCGTCATGGTAGAAGCACGAGATCCCGAGGACGACCACTGGTCAGCGACTCCGTTCCGCTAGTACTGCCGAAGCGCACGGTCCATCGACGGGTCGTGCGGCGGTGCCGGTTCCCAGTACGTGGCCGCCCCGAGGCGCTTGCGAAGCGGATCGCCGCGCCGGACGACGAGGAAGAAGGGCAGCAGGACGACGAACATCAGCGAGAACAGGACGACCGTGATCGCGACACCAACGGCGTGGGCGCCGATCGTCCACCGGCGGAACAGGGCCGCCGCGGCGGCGGGCGCCAGCGCTGACGTCAGCAGGAACGCGGACGACAGCGCGAACAGCACGATCGCGACGACCCGGCTGAGCGGGATGCCGGTCTCCGGCCCTGGCGCGCCGACGAACCACAGCACCGTGCCCATGGCGGCCTGCACCGCGCCCGTGAGCCAGGCCATGCGCCGTTCGTGTTGCGTCGAGGGTGCCACGCCGTGATCTTAGCGGAATCCGCGGCGGTCTGCGAGGCCGCCGCCGCGTCCGCACGTGCGTGCTATCATCGCCTCTCGCCAGCGCATCGCGCCGCGGTCCGGCGCGTGCCGGCTCGCCTGGCGTGCCCATCATGGCCAAGACTCATCCCCCGAAACGGCGCCCGGCGGCGCCGGAGGCGCCGTCCCGTCTCGTGCCGCTGGCCGTGCTGGCCGCCGCGCTGGTCGTGCGGCTGATCGTGCTGGCGCAACTGGGCGGTGACCCGTTACTGCAGCCCCGGGGCGTCCTCGACGACAACGCGTACGTGCAGATGGCGACCCGGGTCGCGTCCGGGGACCTGGCGCTTGCGCCGGACGTCTACTACCTCGCACCGCTCTACACCTACTTCCTGGGGCTCGTCTTCGCGGTCACCGGGAACTCCATCCAGGCCGCGAGGTTCGTCCAGGCCGTCCTCGGAACGGTCACCGTGGCGCTGATCATGCTGACGGCCCGCGAGTGGTGGGGACGACGAGCGGCGGTGACGGCCGGCGGGCTCGCGGCGGTGACGGGGCTCCTTGCCTTCAACGAAATCCTGATCCTGCAGTCGAGCA
>CAZJRM010000217.1:8342-9145 GCA_964547975.1 uncultured Vicinamibacterales bacterium
GCGCGTGCCGCGAGCCGTCGTGGCGCCGCATGGCCGGGGCCGGGGCGGCCCTGGGACTCTTCGTGCTCAACCGCCCCAACGCGCTGCTCGTGGTGGGAGTCGTGGCGGCGCTGTGGGTGGTGGTGCGCCGGAGCCGGGCCTCGTGGGTCCAGGCCGCGGCGCTCGTGCTCGGCACGATGCTGGTCCTCGCGCCGTGCGCGATTCGGAATCGCGCGATCGGCGGCGAATGGGTGCTCGTGACATCGCACGGCGGCCTGAACTACTACATCGGCAACAGCCCGCTGGCCGATGGCACCTATCGCGCGACACCCGGCGTCAGGCCGTCCATCGATGGCCAGCGCGAAGACGTGAAGAAGACCGCGGCGGCGGCCCTGGGCCGGCCGGTAACGGCCAGCGAGGCGTCGTCGTATTACTACGGCCTGGCCTGGCAGTGGATGCGCGACCATCCGCGGGACTGGATCGGGCTGCAGTGGCGCAAGCTCGCGCTGACGTTCAACGCCGTCGACATCGGGCTCAACGTCAGCTACACGTACTTCGCGCGCGACGAAGTGTCGCTGCTGTCGTTCCTGCCGGTCGGCACGTGGTTCCTGATCCCGCTCGGGCTGTTCGGTCTCGTCGTCGGAGCGCCGGCGGGATCCCGGGGGGCCTACCTGGCCTGGGTCTCGCTGGTGCCGGCCTACGCGATAGGCGTCGCGATGTTCTTCGTGTCGTCGCGGTACCGGCTGCCGCTGGTCGTGCCGTTCCTGGCAGGGTGCGGGGCCGCGGTGGAGTGGCTGTGGACGCGCCGCCACGAACTGCGCGCA
>CAZJRM010000218.1:0-1710 GCA_964547975.1 uncultured Vicinamibacterales bacterium
TGGGTCCAGATACGCGTGCGGCCGTCACGCGACAGGAGGGGCCACCATTCGCCGACCTCGTGATTGATCATCCTGTCGTACACGAACCGATGGACGCTCTCGTACGCGTTCCAGTACGGATCCATCCCGAAGAGCCGGCAGGCATCGAGCATTCCGATGAGGGTCTCGGCCTGCTGCCAGAACTCCTTCTCGGTGTCGTAGGCGGGCCCGCCGTCGTGCGGGCCTTCGACATACACGCCGCCGTACTCCCCGTCGATGCCCGCGCGCACCGCGTGATCGAACTGCTTGCGGACGATGGCCTCGTACTTCCCGACGGGCTCACCGAGGATGGCGAGAGCGTGCAGCAGGAGCCACGCGAACTCGACGTTGTGCCCGTATGACGTATTGTCGTCGGCGTGCGCCTTCTGCCCGCCGTCGGCGAAGCGATCCCATCCCCAGACCACGTCGAACTTGATCTGTGGCGCCACTCGCCAGTCGGCCCAGAACTGGGGGATCCCCGTCGCGTACTGCGGGTGCAGGATCTTCGTGGTCAGCAGCGTGATGTCGTCGCGAAGCGCCCGTTCGTGCGCCGGCGCTCGGGTGCACTCGACAAGGGCCGTGAACGCCTCCATCAGGTGCATGTGCACGTCGAGCGTCTTGCGGTCGCCGCCGCCGCTGCCGGGCGCGCACAAGGTCCAGTCACGTTCGAACATCTCGAAGTAGCCGCCGAGGTCGGGATCGGCGCAGTGGCGCTGCACGAGGTCGAACGTGGCTTCGGCGAACTCCCGGCCCCGGGGGTCGCCGGTCGCCAGCGTGTACTCGCTGAGCGCGTAGATGGCGAAGCTGAGGCCGTAGAGGATCTTCTTGTCGGTCTGGATCTCGCCGCGGCGATTGACGGTCCAGTAGAACCCGCCGTGTTCGTGGTCCCACATCCGATCGATCAGGAAGTTCACGCCGTGGACCGCCAGGTCGGCGCACCGGCCGCCGCCATAGCCCGCGCGGTGCGCCGAGGCATACGTGAAGACACTCCGTGCCTGCGCGATGAGCGACTTCTGGTCCTCGCCGGTGTCCCGGCCGTGCTGGTCGAAGTGCGTCAGGAACCCGCCATGGACGTCGTCACGCGTCCGGGCGAACCAGAAGGGGAGCAGTTCGGCGGTCAGGTGGTGACGGGCCTCGTCCCGGCAGGCGACGAGCGTGGCTCTAGTCATCGTGAGGCCTCATGAGCGCGATCAGGCGCGCGCCCTGGGAGAAGTCGGGAAGCACGAGGTGGGCGCCGGCCCTCACGAGGCGCGCCCGCTTGTCCGGGTGAAGCCCGTAGCGCCGGACTTCGTCACTGGCGATGCCGATGGCGGCGCCCTGGCGCCTTCGCGCTTCGCGCAATTCGACCGGCCCGTCGCCGAACACCGCCAGCCGTGACCCGTCCAGGTCGTTCTCCTGCATGATGCGCTGGATCACGCGCCGTTTGGAGTGCGCCAGGCCGTCGCCGAGCGCGCCGTAGATCCCTCCGTCGAAGAGATCCGCGTAGCCCAGGGCCTCGGCTTCGCGCCGGACGTCGTCGTGATCGGTGCCGCTCGCCAGGTAGAGCGTCATGCCCAGGGCACGAAGCGCCCGCAAGAACGCCACCGAGCCCTTGACCGTGACATCGTCGATGCCGAGTTCGCCACGGTCGAACTTCGCGATCCGGCCGGAGACGATGTCCATGAGCGCGGCGTTGTAGCGCGCCTTGTAGCC
>CAZJRM010000218.1:1810-9093 GCA_964547975.1 uncultured Vicinamibacterales bacterium
TCTCCGATCGCGAGGATTTCTTCCGGCGACGCCGTGCCGGTCTGGAAGAGCTTCTGCACGGTCACGGTCGCGGCGAGGTTGGCGAAGGAGGCCGCGTCGGCTGGAGGGACGCCGGCGCCCAGGCAGAGGGTAATCGCGCTCGTGACGGTGTCTCCGGCGCCCACCGTGTCCGTCTTGCCCAGGACCTGGATGCCCGGGGCGACGTGGACGCCGGAGGCCGTCACCGTCAGGATGCCGCGGCTGCCTCTCGTGACGAACACGGGCCTGCCTGCTTCGTCGAAACGCTGGCGCGCCAGGCGCTCGACGTCCTCGCGCGACGGATGGACGCCGGCTTCGAGCGCCAGGCCGCCCAGCCGGCACAATTCCGCGTCGTTCGTCTTGCGATGGATCCGGGTGAAACGGTCCCCGTAGTGCCGTGTGTCGCACACGACGATGCGGCCGGGGTGAGCGTCGAACAGGGCATTCAGGCCGGCAATGAACCCGTCGCTGAGGCTGCCCGGGATCTGCTGGTTGACGATGACCGCGTCGCACTGGTCGAGGGCGCGGCCCAGATGGGCGAGCAGCGCCTCGTCCGTGGCGGCGCTTCGTTCGTTGAAGAAGCCGAAGTCGAGGCGCGGCTCCTCGGTATCACCGAGGAGCCGTTTCCCGTACGTGACGGTGTCGAGTCCTTCGGCCTGAACGATCAGGCCCGAGGTGTCGACCCCGAGGGTCGCGAGCTGCCGGAGCAACTCGCGGCCGAACAGATCGTGGCCCACGGCGCCGATGGCCCGGATCGCCGCAGGACGCAGCGCTGCGAGGTTGGCGACCACGTTGGCCGCGCCTCCCAGCGAGTAGTAGTGACGCGCGACGGCCTGGGCCCTCAGGCCGGTTTCCGCCGACACCTCGCCGCCGCCGGCGTGCAGCCGCCAGTAGGCGTCCAGGCAGAAGTCGCCGTAGACCGCGACGGTGACACGCGAGATGGCCCCGAGCACCGCCTGCAGCCGCGCGAGCGGCAGCGGATCGGCCTGAACGGCGTTCGATGACTCCATGACCGTGTCCCGTCGCCGGCGCGTCAGCGGGCCGATTCGTCGGCCGAGAGCGATACCGGCTTGTAGCCACCCCTGGCGCGGAAGTAGAGATACAGCGACCCGAAGATCACCACGAGCGCGATCGCGAGCATCGAGACGCTCTGCATCGCGGCGCCGGGACCGCTCTGGTCCAGCTTGGCGCCCATGACCGGCAGGATCGCCGCGCTGGCGAACATGCCCGCGCCGCCCATCAGGTTCATCAGGAGCGCTCCGCCCCTCGGGAACCGTTCGCTCGTCACGGCGAGCATGGTCGGCCAGAAATACGTCTTGCCGATGCCGAAGACCGTCGCGGCCACGAAGGCCGTCGCCACGGTCGAGGCGCTGGCCTGCGCACCGGCTTCGGGCAACGGCAGTGAGCCGAGCCAGTAGAGCCCGACGCCGGCCAGGACGGCGCAGACGGTCAGGACCGGGAACGGCGAGAACTTGTGCACCACGCCGCCGAAGAAGTAGCGCAGCACGAACATGAGGCCGGCCGTGTAGGCGAGGAACAGGATGCCATCCGCCTTCCACCCGGTGATGTCGCCCATCACCTTGCCGAACCACTGGTCGGGGCCGAGTTCCGTCGACGCCGTGAGCAGCATCGTGAACAGCAGCAGCAGGAACATCGGGCGGAAGGCCTCGCGCACCATCTCCGCCGTCGACACGTTCGACTGGACTCGCTCGGTCTGGGGGTATTCGGTGCCGAGTGCCATGAAGAGCGCGATGATCGCCGGGACGGCGAGCATGCCGAGCTTGATCTGCCACGGCGCGCCGAACCGTTCGAGCGCCACGCACAGCAGGCCGCCGATGATCATGCCGCCCGGCCACCACGCGTGGAGCACGTTGAGCATCTTGCTCTTCTGGTCCTTGTAGAGAGTCGCCACGAGCGGGTTGATTACCCCCTCGACCAGCCCTTGCGACAGCCCCATCACGAGGAACCCGGTGAACAGCATCGTCGTGCCCGTATGCGCGAAGATGCCCGCGACTGTCGTCCCGTCCGGGAGGCCGGGGCCGGGAGCGAAGAGCACGAGGGCCAGCCCGGCGAGGTACCCGAGGCTCGACAGGATGTGCACGAACCGCATCCCTACCGCATCCACGAGCAGCCCGCAGATGAAGATGGCGATGGTGAAGCCCCAGAACGACGGGCCGTAGATGAGGCCGATCTGCTCGTTGGTCAGGTGGAACTGCTCGGTCATCGGCCCGGTGATCGCGCCCCGGGTGGCAAAGACCATCGAAGTCGTGACCAGCGAGATACAACTCGCCACGAACAGTCGCGTCGCATGGGGTTTCGTCGTCATTACGCGTCTCCTCGAGGTGTTGGGACCTTCCCGTGGGCGATTGACGGTAGATGCTATCCACTCCGTTCCCGGAACGCCAGCGCCTTGATCGTCCGGCCGGGACCGCCCCGTCGGTGGGGTAAACTACCCCTCGGCGCACCAGAGGAGTCCATCGCGTGAACCGATTCGACGTCGTCGTGCTCGGGGGTGGTCCGGGCGGAGAACGGGCAGCGATCCAGGCCGCCCGGGCCGGCAAACGTGTGGCCCTCGTCGAGCGGGAGCATGTGGTCGGAGGCACCCGGGTCAACTGGGGCACCATCCCGAGCAAGACCCTTCGTGAAAGTGCCCTGTTCGTCCACGGACTGCGGCACAACCGCCTGGATGCCATCAAGGTCGAGATCGCGGACACGATTACCGTGCCCGAACTCATGTACCGCGAACAGCGGGTCGTGCAGCGGGAGCTGGAGCTCATCAACCGGTCGCTGAACCGGTACGCGATCGAAGTGTTCCGCGGCGAAGGACGGTTCCTGGACGCGCACACGATTGCCGTGCACGGCGTCGACGGCCAGGTCCGGCTCCGGCTGTCGGGGGACGTCATTGTCATTGCCACCGGTTCGTCGCCGAACCGGCCGGCCGACATCCACTTCGACGACGACATCGTGTTCGACAGCACGACGGTGCTTCGGCTGCCCCGGATGCCCAGGTCGATGATCGTGCTCGGGGCCGGCGTCATCGGCGTCGAGTACGCCTCGATCTTCGCGGCCCTCGGCCTCGCGGTGACGCTGGTGGACACCCGGCCGGACCTGTTGCCCTTCGTCGACCGCGAGATCGCGGGACTGTTGCGCCAGGAGCTGCGCCGGCTCGGCGTCGTGTTCGTGCCCAACGATCGGTACGACCGCGTCGAACGCCTCGACGGCACGCCGCCGATGGTTCGCGTGACGACGCGCGGCGGCAACGTGCTCGAGGCGGACGTGCTGCTGTACTGCGTCGGGCGGGACGGGAATACGCACGGGCTTGGCCTGGAGGCGATTGGCATCGCACCCGACTCGCGCGGCCTGCTGACGGTCAACGACGCGTTCCAGACCGTTCACGGGCACATCTACGCCGTCGGCGACGTCATCGGGTACCCGGCGCTGGCCAGCACCTCGATGGAGCAGGGGCGGCAGGCCATCCGGAACGCCTACGGGATTCCGGGGCCGAAGCTGCGAACGTCCCGCCTCCCGTTCGCGATCTACTCGATTCCCGAAGTGAGCTACATCGGCGAGTCGGAGGAATCGTTGACCGACAAGGGCATCCCGTACGTCGCGGGTCGGGGGCACTACGAGATGAACCCGAAAGGGCAGATCGTGGGCGCGCCGGGCGGCCTCGTGAAACTGCTCTTCGAACGAGCATCGCTGCGCCTGCTGGGCGCCCACATCATCGGGCACTCCGCGAGCGAACTCATCCATACCGGGCAGGCGTTCCTGGATGCCGATGCGAGCGCCTTCCACATCGCGGAAACGTTGTACAACTACCCGACGTTCTCGGACATGTATCGTCACGCCGCCCTGGTGGCGCTGACGACCCGGGACCAGGGGGAGTGCGTTGACTCGCGGGAGCACGAACGATGACCACGGTGTCTCGACGGGAGGTGCTGGCGGCCGCCGCGTCTCTGATCCTGTCGAGTCGCGGAACCCGTGCGCAGCACGTCAGCCCGGAAGACGCCCTGCGCGATCTGGAACGCCGGGCCGGGGGGCGGCTGGGCGTGTGTGGCCTCGACACGGCGTCGGGGCGGATCATCGGGAACCGGCTCGACGAACGATTCGCGATGTGCTCGACGTTCAAACTGCCGCTGGCGGCCGTGGTGCTGCGCGAGGCGGATGCCGGGAGGCTGCGGCTCGACGAGCGGCTGGCCTACACCGAGTCGGACGTGCTGGCTCACGCGCCCGTCACCCGCCTCCACGTCGCCGAGGGGGCGATGACGATCGTAGACCTGGCCGAGGCGGCCCAGGTGACGAGTGACAACACGGCCGCCAACCTGCTGCTGCGCAGGCTCGGCGGCCCCGGCAGATTCACCACGCTGCTGCGCGCGTCCGGCGATTCGGTGACACGTCTGGATCGCCTGGAACCCGACATGAATCTCGTGGTGCCCGGCGACGAACGCGACACCACGACACCGCGCGCGATGGCAGAGAGCGCCGCGCGATTCCTGGCCGGCCGCCTCCTGACGACGACGTCGCGCGAGCGGCTGATCGGGTGGATGGTGGCGACGACGAGCGGCGCGAAACGGATCCGTGCGGGACTGCCGGCCGGGTGGAAGGCGGGCGACAAGACCGGGACCGGCCTGTCGGACGCGATGACCGACAAGTACAACGACGTGGCCCTTGCCTGGCCGCCCGGCCGTGCGCCGATGATCGTCGCGGCCTACTTCGACACCGCGACCAGGTCGTCGGAGATGCGGGACGTGGACCAGGCGGTGCTGGCGGACGTGGGCCGGATTGCCGCCGCGTGGGTCACGGCCTGACCTCGCGTGGAATCCGGCTGAACTCGTGTGGCGTCCGGCTTCAGCCGGACGACCAGGACGCCGGCAGAAGCGATTACGCCGTCCAGCGCCCGTCGTCGAGGTGGTGTTCGAAGAAACGCGCCATCTCGCCGGTGTGGCTCGCGTAGCGCCGCCGGAGCGCGTCCATCTCCGGCGCCGAGAACGGGGCGGTGAACGCCTTCGCGGCGGCGACGTTGGCGTCGAGGTGCTCGAGGTTCGGCATGCCGCAGACGGCCGCGGCGATGGGCAGGCTCCATCCGTAGCGCAGCAGCGTCGCCGCGTCCGCCTGGCCCGGGCCGAGCAGCTTGTCCTGGCCGGTGACTTTCATCTGGATCACGCCCAGGCGTTTCCTGTTCGCGGCCGGCAGGGCGAGCTCTTCGAACCGCAACGCGCGTGACGGGTTCATCGCCATCTGGACGCAGTCCAGGTCGTGGCGGTCGATGGCCTGCGCCAGAACGGCTCCGTCCGCATGGCTCGTCATCCCGACGAACCGGGCGACCTTCTGCGACCGCAGTTCGTACAAGGCGCGCAGCGCTCCGTCTTTCGATTCAATTGCGGCGAGATCCGCAGCGTCCCCGAGTCCGTGGAGATGCAACAGGTCCACGTGATCGGTCCCCAGGCGTTTCAGGCTCGCTTCCACTTCGCGCAGCGCCGCGTCTCGCGTGCGCGCCGACGGCGGGACCTTCGTCGCGAGGAAGACCTCGCGCCGATGCGCCACCAGGAAGCGACCCACGCGGGTCTCGCTGTCGCCCTTGCCGTAGTCGGCGGCGGTGTCGAAGTACGTGATGCCGAGGGCCAGCGCCCGTTCGAGGACCGCGGTGGCCTGTTCGGCGGGATAGGCCAGGAACCGGCTGCCGCAACCCATGGCGAGGATCGACACGCTGACGCCGGTGCGGCCGAGCGTACGGCGGGGCATCGGTCCCGCCGCGCCGTCGGCGTTCGCGGGCAGGAGCACGGGCATCGTCGCGACGGCGCCGACGACCTTGCCGCTCTTCTCCAGGAACTCGCGCCGGGTGATCTCATCCATGGTCGTCACGACGCCTTCACGCCAGCCGCCGTCAGGTAATCGGCCATGGTCTTCGCGTAGTGCGGGAAGGCGACCTCGGGCTCCTCGATGGCCGGCTGCCACTTCTTCTCCCACTCGAAGCAGTACAGGCCCTGGTAGCCGCCTGCCGCCATGACCCTGACCTGTTCCTTCACCGGGACTTCGCCCGTGCCGAGCAGGACGTACTTCCGTTCCGCGCCGTTGGGCACCGAGTCCTTGAGGTGCGTGTGCCGCGCCCACCTGCCGATGGCCTTGAAGGTGTCCGCCGGCTGTTCCTTGGCCGCCGCGAACGAATGGTGCGCGTCCCAGAGCAGCGCCAGCTGCGGCGACGACACGCGCGTGAGGATGTTCTCGATGTCCGCGGAATGGGTGAAGTCGCCGTGCGACTCCATGAGCACGACCACGCCCGACGGCTTGGCGTAGTCGGCCAGCGTGCGGAACCCCTCGACGACCCGCTTCATGACGTCTTCCTTCGGCTCGTCGGGAGGGATCTTGTCGCCGAAGACGCGGACGAACTTCGCGCCCATGGCCTGGGCGAGATCGATGAACCGGCGACCTTCGTCGAGCTGCTGGGCGCGCACCCCCGGATCCTTCTCGTGCATCCGCGCGGACGCGCCGAGGCCGGTTACGAAGAGACCGGCGGCGGCCAGGTCCTTCTTCGCGTCGGCAAGGCGGGTGCCGGTGAACTCCGGAACCTTCGGCAGGTCCATCTCACCCGCGATGCCGCGCAGTTCGATCGCACGATACCCGAGCGTGTCGGCGCTCTGCACGATGGTCTTCCACGACCAGTTCGGGCACCCGAGCGTCGAGAACGCGATCGGGAAGCGGGCCGAACGGGATTGCGCACGGAGCAGTCCGGGCGCGGCGACAACGCTGGCCCCAACCGTGGCCAGGAACGAACGGCGGGTGAGCGGGTTCATGGGTGCTCCTGCTTCAGGGCGGTTCCGGGAATGGGCGCCACGCGGCCGGCCAGCAGCACGGTCAGGACGAGACCGAGCGGGCCGAGCACGCCGGCGACGACGAACACCGGCGCGTAGCCCATCGCGTCCACGACCCGGCCGGTGCCCCAATTGTAGATCACGCTGGCGATGGCGGCGGACGTGCCGCCGAGGCCGAACACCGACGCGACCGCCGACTTCGGGAAGAAGTCGCTCGGCAGGGTCTGGAGGTTGTTGATCCAGACCTGGAACCCGAACAGCACGAGGCCCATCAGGAAGAGCGCCGAGTAGGGGCTCTCGACGCGCATCGCGAGAATGCCTGCCGGCGTCAGCAGGGCGCCGACCGCCATGACGGTCTTGCGGGCGCGGTCCACGCTCCAGCCGCGCTGGATCAGGAATCCCGAGGCCCAGCCGCCCCCGAGCGCGCCGACGCCCGCGCACAGGAACGGCAGCCAG
>CAZJRM010000219.1:0-9011 GCA_964547975.1 uncultured Vicinamibacterales bacterium
GCGCCGTTCGTAGGCCGCGAACTACGCCTGCGTGGAGAACGTGCCGGCGATGTTCTCGCGGGCGTGCGGCAGCAGCACGCTGCGCTCCCGCGGATCCGTCGTCCGCGCCAGCAGGTACTCCAGCAGCAGCATCTCGTTCAGCGTGGACGGCACCTCGGCCACGAAGATGGTGTAGTCCGAGTAGACGAACGGCTGCGCCCGGTGCGCGAGCACCGTGTGCAGGTTGTGCCCCATCTCGTGGGCCAGCGTGAACACCGCGTCCAGCGTGTCGTTGTGGTTCAGCAGCATGTACGGATGCACGCCGTACACGGGCGCCGAGTACGCGCCGCTCCGCTTGCCGTCGTTCTCGTAGACGTCGATGCTGGCGTTGCCGAACGAGGCCCGCACGTCATCCTGGTACCGCGGGCCGAGGGGCGCCACCGATTCGATCACCCACTCGCGCGCCTCGTCATAGCCGTACACCCGGGGAAAGTCGAGCACCGGGATGAGCGAGTCGCAGGGGTAGTACCGCTCGAGCCCGAGCAGGCGCTTGCGCAGGCGGTGGTACTCGCGAAGCGGCGCGACTCCGTCGCGCGCGACCGCGATCAGCGTCTCGACGACCGACGTCGGGATCTGATTGCCGAAGAGCGCGGCGTCGAGCGTCGACGGAAACTCGCGTGCCTGCGCCAGGTACCAGTCGCGCTGGCACACGGCGTTGTAGAGCGTGGCGAACGTGTTGCGCGACTGCTCGTAGAGCCGGTGGTACGCCTGGAACGCCGCGACACGGTCGGCCTGCACCGACGACGTGGCCAGGATCGACCGGTAGGTGCCGTACGACACGAGCGTGTCCGTGCCGTCGCTCAGCGTGATCGTCGGATACTTCACGTCCGCCGTCGTCAGCGCGCCGTACGCATCGCCTGGCGATCCGTCGAAACGGCTGCCGAGCGACAGCAGCCGTTCGCCCTTCTCGTCGAGCACGTGTTCGCGCTGGCGGAACAGATTCTCGACCGCGTACCGGTAGACGGCCAGGTCGGCATCGCCGTCCATCCACGCGCGGACCGTCTCGAGCGGGAGGCCGAGCAGTTCGGGGCTGAACCACGAGGTCGCCTGCTGCCAGCGCGCCATGAGGTTCTGCACCTGCTGCAGGCGCGCCTCGACCTCGTTGTCGCGCATGTCCTGGTCGTGCTGGAGCGACGGGTAGTAGTAGACCCGGTACGCCAGCTGCCCCAGGGCGTCCTGCGCGCGGAAGGCGTCGAGCAGGGATGCCGGCCCGGCCCCCAGGGTCCCCTTGCGCGCGGCAAACGCGTCGATCTGCGTGCCGAGCGCCGCGAAACCCTGCTGCCAGGCGTCCCAATCGGCGTAGATGTGGCTGACATCCCACCGGAACCCGGCGGGGATTTCGGATCGTTGTCGCGTCTGCGGCTTCAGAGACACACCTTTCGACGCCGCGCCTCAGCGCGAGGGTGCAGGTTTCCGGCGCTGGTCGCGCTGCTTGAAGAACCGGTTGCAGGCGCGCTGGAAACGGTCCTCCAGTTCCCGCGCCACCGCCTCCGGGACCGGTCCCACGCGCCGCCACGCGGCCTGGGCCTTCTTGATCTCGTCAGCCGCGTTGCGCCACTTCGCCTCGTCGTCTTGCCGGCCGCCAATCGTGTTGGCCGCCAGAGCTTCCCGCAGCTGCTTCGCCAGGATTTCGGCCGGCGACAGGTGCTCGGGCGCCTTCTCTTCGCCGGCCAGGCCTTCCACGGTCTGGCACAGCTGTTCGAGACGTTTCCGGTTCTGATCGGCATCGAGCTCGGTGCCGGCGAACGCCGGGCCGTAGGCCGCCACGACGCCGGCCAGCGCGGCCGCGTAGCGCGCGCCGAGGGCCTCCGACTGCTCGCGCGGAATCCCGGGCGACTGGTCCCACTGGCGCTTGAGCGCGAGCACCTCCTTCGCGAAGTCCTCGGGCGCCTCCGCGGGCACGGCCGCGTCGGCAGCCGGCACCAGCGCCTCGAGCTTCGTGATCAGCTCTTCGCGCGCCGCCGCCTGCGCCGCCGTCTCGCGATCGTTCCGATGCGAGTAGGCATCGAAGAACTTCTCGCACGCGCTGCGGAAGCGCAGCAGGACCGCGTCGGCGCGGTTCCGCTTCACGGGGCCGATCGTGCGCCAGTCGTTCTGCAGGCGCTTGACCTCGAGCATCGCGTGGTCCCAGTCCGTCGTGTCGGCGAGCGCCTCGATCTGCGCGCAGAGCGCTTCTTTCTTCTGCAGGTTGGCCGACCACACGGTCTTGCGTTCGTTCAGGTCCGTCTTCCGGCGCGTGAAGAACCGATCGCACGCCGCGCGGAAACGTTCCCAGATGGCCTTCTCATGACCGGGCGTCACCGGGCCGATGCCCTTCCACTGGGCCTGCAGCCCCTTGATCGTCTCGGCGGTCCGGATCCAGTCGGTCGATTCGGCCAGCCCCTCGGCCTGTTCGCAGAGCAGTTCTTTCTGGCGGAGGTTCTCGGCCCGCTCGACGGCCACGTGCTGGAAGTGCTCTTCGCACTTCGCGCGAATCTCGCCTTCAATCGTCTTGTACCGCTGCCAGAGTTCGCGGCCTTTTTCGCGCGGGACCGAGCGGACCTTGTGCCACTCGTCCTGCACGTGACGCAGCTGCTTGGCCACCTTCGCCAGGTCGGCTTCGTCGCGCAACACTTCGAGCTGCTTGATGAGCGACTCCTGCACGCCGGCGTTGGCCCAGCGTTCCCATTCGTCGGCTTCCCGCAGGTCCTGCACGCGCGGGAACAGGGCCGTCTGCACCGCCTTGAGCCGCGCGACGATGCTCTGCTGATCCTGACGCGACGGCAGCGGGCCCGGCGCGTCGAGGGCCGCGCGCGCCTCGCGCAACGCGCGCTCGACGTCGCGCAGCGCAAGTCTCTCGGACTGGGACAGCTTCTCGAGCTGGTCGCAGAGCTGCTGCAGGCGCGCCAGGTTCTCCTGCTGGTGCCGGGCCCGCGCTTCCCGCAATTCGGCTTCGCGCCCGTCGATCTGCGCTTCGATCCCCTTGAGCCGGGTCGTGGTCTCGTCGTCGAGATCGAGGCCGTGCACGAGCGTCGTCCACTCCCGGCGCAACGCCATCCAGCGGGCACGGGCGTCCGGCAGGTCGGTGGCCGCGAGCAACTGCGCGGCGCCTTCCAGCATCTGGCCCAGCTGCGCACGCCGCTCCACACGCTCTTCGTCGGTCAGCACGGGGGGCGGCGTCGTCGGCGGGACCGGGACGGGCTCCTCGTCGTGCGACTCGGTCACCACGACCGTCTCGGAGTCCTTGGTCTCGGGCGCCGAGGCCGTCCCGGACACCGCCGGAATCTCGGGCGCGGCCGGAGTCTCAATCGCTGCCGGGGCCTCAGCCGCGACGGGGGCCCGCAGCGCATCGACCGCGCGCGAGAACCGCTGCGACAGTTCCGCATCCACGTCACCGCCGAGTTCGGCCCACCGGGCCGTCGCCTCCGCGACGCTGGCCTCGACGCCGTCGGCGGAGGTGTCGGCCAGGGTTTCGAGCCGGCTGCAGATGTCGTTGAGCTGCTGGACGCGTTCGTTGTCGAGTGTGACCACGGGTGTTCTCCGACGCCCATCCGCAGCCGCGCTGGCGCGCGGCCACGCCGGGCCGTTCGGCCTCGCCGGACGGGCGCTCCAACGCGCGGGTCCGGCCTGCGACGTGTTGATAACCAGCGTGGAGCGCGACGACCGTCATCGCCGGCGCGTTCCGCGCGTACGTAGAGTCCTTCCCTACTTCTTCTTCCCGACGCCCAATTCCGTCAGCTTGGCGGCCACGTCCCTGCCCGCGGTCGCCACCGCGATCTTCTTCTCAATCGCGAGGATCTTTCCGTCCGTCCCGATGTAGAACGTCCATCGCTGCGCGAAGGGCCGTTCGCCGCCCACCACGCCGTACGCCGTGGCGACCCCCTTCGCCGGGTCGCTCAGGATCGGGAAGTCGAGTTCGAGCGACTTGGCGAACTCGGCATTCACGTCCGGCGTGTCCACGCTCGCCGCGAAATACGCCACGTCGAACGCCCGAATCTCGGCGCCGCTCTCACGGAGCGACTTGCATTCCGCCGTTCAACCACCGGTAAACGCCTTGGGGAACCACGCGAGCACGACCGCGCGTTTGCCCGCGAAGTCCGCCAACGCATAGGTCTTGCCGTCCGATCCCGGCAACGAAAACGCCGGGGCCGGGTCGCCGACCTTGAGCTCGACGGCCGCCGGCGGCGCCTGGGCCTGGGCCTGGGCGAGGGCTGCCGGCAGGAGACCGGTCATCGCCAGAGACATGAGCATCACACGCATGGGTCCAATCCTTGGCTGGGGGTTACCAACGATGGTAGGCCGGATGGCCCGGGCCAACCGCCACGAACGTTCCACGGCACGTCGCCCGCTCCACGCCGTCGGCTTCGAGCGTCGCTTCCACCACCGCGCGAGTGTCGGTCGACTCGACCACGCGCGCCCGCAGATGAAGCGGCCCGCCGCTCGGCGTCGGCTTGCGCAACTTCACGGCGTAGTCGGCCGTCACGGTGAACGGCGGCTCGTCGGCGCCCGACGCCCGCATCAGGTGGTACGCGGCCGCCCAGTTGCAGTGACAGTCGAACAGGACGCCGATGATCCCGCCGTTGACGAACCCGGGGAACGCCTGGTGGTGCGGCTCGGGCGTCCAGTCCAGCACCACCTCGTCGCCCTCGACCCGGCTCTTGATTCGCAGTCCCAGTTCGTTCGACGGCCCGCATCCGAAGCAGCGGGTCTCGGGAGCGTAACGGTCCTGCAGGCTTCGGGTGTCCACGCTAGTCCAGGTTCCTGAGTTCTTCGTCGATCCGTTCCGATTCGTCTTCGGTCGGACGCGCCGACGGCCCGGGCGCGGCCGCGGCCGGTGCCGGCGTGCGCAATCGCCGAATCACCACCACGACAAGCCCGATGCTGGCGACCAGGAACAGCCACGGTCCCACGTAGAACAGGCGATTGAACCCGCGGGCGGGCGGCTCGGCCAGAATCCGGTCCCCGTATTCCGCCACGTACGCATCCACGATCTGCTGACGGGACTTGCCTTCCGCCAGCAGCTTGCGGACGTTCTGGCGAATCTCGTCCGTGACGGGGGACTGGTGCACGGACACCTGCTGCGACCAGCAGCACGGCGCAATCAACAGCGCCTCGATGGCCTTGGCTTCCTTCTCGAGAGCCGCGGGATCCGGCGCGGCCACCGCCATCCAGAACGCAAGTACGAGCTGTGTCATCGTCGGCATGGGGGCACCAGGGGGTCCGGACGGGGGGCACCCCCCGCGGACCTTTTAGTGTACTGCATCCGAGGCACCCGCGGCCAATCCTCTCCCACTCCCTTCCCTATCCCCTATCGCCCCTTCCCTATTCCCTATCGCCCGTTCCCTGGTCCCTACCGCCTCTTCCCTAGTCCCTGTCCCTGAACATCCCCGCCTTGATGACCTTCCCCATCGCATTACGCGGGAGTCCGTCGACGATCGCCAGGCGTTTCGGGAGTTTGGCCGGGGCGAGATGCGAGCGTCCCCAGTCGCGCAGCGCGTCCAGCGTCGGCGCCGCGCCGGGCCGGGCCACCGCCACGAGACCGACGGCCTGCCCCCATTCGTCGTCCGGGATCCCCACCACCGCGCAGTCGGCGAGATCGGGGTGGTGGCGGTAGACATCTTCGACCTCGAGCGCCGACACCTTTTCGCCGCCGCTCTTGATGATGTCCACCGACCGTCGTCCGAGGATCCGTACCATGCCGTTCGACCAGGTCCCGATGTCGCCGGTCTTGAACCAGCCGCGCGTGTCGAAGGCCGACGAGGTGGCGGCAGGATTGTCCCAGTACCCGCGGAACATGCCCGGCGCCTTGACGCAGACCTCGCCGGACTCCCCCTCGGCGGCATCGCGCCCCTCGTCGTCCACGAGGCGCACCTCGACACCGGGCAGCGGCGTGCCGACGTGCCCGCGCAGCCGTTCGCCGTGGAGCGGGTTCGACAGGACCATCCCGGCTTCGGTCAGCCCGTAACGTTCGAGGAGGTCGACACCAGCGATCTGCCGCCAGTGTTCGAAGAGATCCGCCGGAAGCGGCGCGGATCCGCAGGTCATCAGCCGGACGCGGCTCGCGCCTTCCGACCAGGCCAGCCGCGTGTCGTGCGGAGCCTCCTCGCGCGCCGCCACGAGCCGTCGATACATGGTCGGCACGCCCATGAACACCGTCACGTCCCCCGACGCCAGCCGCCCCCAGACGATGGCGGCATCGAAACGGTCGAGCAGTTCGCAGACGGCACCGGACCAGAGGGCGCACGACAAGGCCACGATCAGACCGTGCGTGTGATTGAGCGGGAGCGCGTGCAGCAGGTGATCGTCGGGAGACCAGCCCCAGGCCTCGACGAGCGACTCGATCTGCGCCTGCACCTGCGCGTGTGTGAAGACCGCGCCTTTGGGCCGGCTCGTCGTGCCGGAGGTGTAGAGGATCAGCGCGTCACGGTCGGGATCGACATCGGGGCACTGCCCGGCGCGGCCCCGGCCGTCGAGGGGCAGGACACGGACGTGGGCGGCGAGGGCCACCGGCTGCAGCGCGTCCGTCCACGGGCGCGCGGCCAGCGCGAACGACGCTCGGCTGTCGCGTGCCGCGTGTTCCCACTCGGCCGGCGGTTGTCCCGGCGACAGCGGCACGGCGATGCCGCCGGACCGCCAGATCGCCCAGAGCCCCGCCACGAACTCGGGGCCGGGAGGCGCGACGAGCAGCACTCGCGCGCCGTGGAGATCGTGACGGCCATCGAGCAGCATCGCCCCGAGCGAGGCCGAGCGATCGAGCAGGTCCCCGTACGACCAGATGATGTCCCCGTGACGCAGGGCGGGCCGCTCCGCCTGTTCCCGCGCCCGGGCCGCACACTCGAGTCCGCGCATGAGGCAAGAGTGTAGTCGGATTGCGTCCGGCCGCCAACCGGCGGCCGGCAGTCGCTGCGCGCGTCGGACCCGCGGCCACGCCTGCTGGCGTGGGGCGGGGCTTCAGCCCTGCCTGGCCGTCAGTAGTGCTGCACTTGCAGCGTGTAGCTCACGGCGACGCCGGCGGGGACGTTGCCGCCGTCGTAGACACGCACGCAGTAGTTCCCCGCCCCGGCCGTCCCGCTGACCGCGGTACTGCCGGAACGCCCCGTGTCGTTCTGCGACAGGTTCAAGCCGCACGTCGACGTCGTGGCATCCCACGCGCCAATACCGAGGCCCAGGGCCGTCACCGCCGCCGGGTCCAGGCTGGTGAAGCCCGCCATGAGCGTGTAGCCGCCGGACTTGACGGTGAACGAGTGAATCGACGAGCCGTTCTGCGAAACGGCACCCGAGAACGTCTCCGTCGACACCGTCGCCGTCGTCGTTGTCGTCGTCGTCGTGGGGAGCGTCAGTGTGCTGTCGGACGAGTCGGAGCACGCGCTCGACGCGAACATCAGCAGCGCAGAGATCGGCAGGAGCAGCAGGCGTCGTATCGGCAGGGTGGGCATGGGGTGTCCTTCCATGAGTCGTGTCACATTCCGGCAGCGAAACAGCAAGACTCACGCCGTCCCCGGACGCCGCGATGCCGGGAGGGCCGGGTCGATCCGGGCCGATTCCACGGGCCCCGTCACACAATTGTCACAATCGTCCAGGCGCGGCGGTGTCTGCCTCGGAGGACACGGTTGCCCACTCTCAGCGACAGGCGGGGAGCCACGCGCGCGTGGCGTCCGCAGTGCTATAGTCCCGCCATGCGCCGTCACCTGCCCATTGCCGCTGCCCTCACGGTTGCCACGCTCCTCGTCGCCGCCTCGCCCGTCGAGGCGCCGCTCTCGGCGCAAGCTCGCGCCGCGGCCAGCGCCGCCCTGCCGACGCCGGCGGCGTTTCTTGGACACCCCGTCGGCGCCGACGGCAGACTCGCGCGGTGGGACAAGATGCTGGAGTACTTCCGCCTGGTCGACGCGGCGTCGGACCGCGTCGAGATGCGCGAACTCGGCACGTCCACCCAGGGCAACGCGTTCGTCGCGCTCGAAATCAGCGCCGGCCACATTCTGGCGCGGCGCGACTACTACCGCGGGCTCGAACGCCGGCTCTACTTCCAGGAGGGCGATCCGTCGCCCGCCCAGCGCGACGAGGTCTTCCAGCACGGGAAGGCGGTCGTCGTGGTTACGTGCAACATCCACTCGACCGAGATTGGCGCGTCGCAGATGGTGCTGGAACTGGTGCACCGCCTGGCCACCGACGAGTCGCCGCGTGTGAAACACGTGCTCGACAACGTGATCCTGCTGCTCGTCCCGAGTCTCAATCCGGACGGTCAGATCATGGTGGTCGATTGGTACAACAAGAACGCGGGCACGCCGCACGACGCGTCGCCGATGCCGTGGCTGTACCACCCGTACGTGGGGCACGACAACAACCGCGACATGTACATGTTCACGCAGGTGGAGAGCCGGCTGACGGCGAAGCTGCTCTGGCAGGACTGGTTCCCGTCGGTGTGGCTCGACGAACACCAGCAGGGCGCGGGCGGCGCGCGGATCTTCGTGATGCCCGCCACCGATCCGATCAACCCGAACGTGCACCCGCTCGTCTACCGCTGGAACGGCATCTTCGGGCAGATGCAGGGCGCGGCGCTCGAGGCGGCCGGCAAGGACGGCATCATCTACAACTCCACCTACACGAACTTCTGGCAGGGCGCGATGGCGTGGAGCGGCTGGTGGCACAACCAGGTGGGGCTGCTCACCGAGGTGGCGTCGGTGCGGATCGCGACGCCCACGGAGCAGCGGCGCGCCGAGCTCGGGCGCACGCCCTCCGCGACGGCCGATGACACACGCAGCCAGGCGCCGAGGCAGGCGGAGAATCCCGGCGAACCGCTGGCGGCACCGCGCGACACCATGCCCCGCACGGAATACCCGCGGCCGTGGCTCGGCGGGCGCTGGACGCTGCGCGACATCGTCGACTACGAACTGATCGCGACGATGGCCCTGCTCGAAGGCGCCGCCGATCAACGCGAGACGCTGCTGCGCCACATCTACGAAATCAACCGCACGACCGTCGAGGCAGGGCGCGCG
>CAZJRM010000220.1:0-8900 GCA_964547975.1 uncultured Vicinamibacterales bacterium
GACTTGCCGGCGCGTCTCGGAAAACACGGTGCTTCCGCTATCTTACGTCAGGTGAACGGCCAGCCTCGGTCAACTGGCGCACGATGGCACGAACGCCCGCGTCCAGCGGCGTGACCCGATAGCCGAGCTCCTGCTCGGCCAGGGCGTGATCGAGCGGCCAGTCGCGGCGCAGGATCTCCAGGGTTCCCGGCGTCACCATCGGTATCCCGCCGAACAGCTGGGCGCGGAACTGCTCGGCTACCGCCCCGGCCTTGACGAGCCACAAGGGCAACCGGCGGGGCAACGGGCGTCCGGTCAGCTCGCGGACGAGGTCGTACGCGCGCATCTGCGGCGCGTTCTCGCCGCCGAGCATGTAACGCGCACCCACCCTCCCGCGATCCAGGGCCGCCACGTGCGCCGCGGCGACGTCATCCACGCACGCGAACGACCAGACACGGTCCGCGCCGACAACGCCGGGCAGGCGACCGGCGAGGTGGTCGGCAATCTGCCGGCCGACGAGGTTGCCGTCGGTGAGGGCGCCGGGGCCGTAGATGACGCCCGGGTAGAGGCGGACCATGGGCGCGCCGCGTTCGACGGCCGCGGACGCGAGGGCGTCGGCGGCGGCCTTGGTGCGCTGGTAGTCGTTCCACGCGGGGGCGCGGTCGAGGCCCGCCGGCGCCAACGCGAGGAAGGACGACGTGTAGACGATACGACGGATACCGCACGCGTCGGCGGCGTCGATCACGTGCCGCAGCCCGCCGACATTCACATCGTCGAAGTCTTCGCGGCGGCGCCGCCAGATGGCGACCAGCGCCGCCATGTGCAGAATTGCGTCGCAGCCGCTCGCGGCGTTGGTGACGGCGCCTGCGTCGCGGATGTCACCGACGATGGGGGTGAGGAAGGGGGAAGTCGCCGAGGCGGTTGCGTGGCGGCCGAAGAGCACGATGTCGTGGCCGGCGCGGTGCAACGCGCGGACGACCGCACCGCCCAGGTAACCCGTGCCGCCTGTGACGAGAACTCTCACTGGGTGTCCTCGATGCAGGGCTGAAGCCCTGCCCCACGACTGCGGGGCTGGCTGAAGCCAGCCCCCACGTGTGTGCGCATCCCGAGTGCCGCGTGGCGTCCGGCTTCAGCCGGACGTTTCCGTTCGCGATCTCCAGTAATCGAGCAGGTCAGCGAGGGTCTGCTCGAAGGGGATCTCCGGCGCCCAGCCGAGTTCGTCTCTCAATCGTCCCGGATCGCCGACGATGACCGGTGTGTCGTTGGGACGGAGCCGCGCGGGGTCCACCTCCACCGTGACTGGCACGCGCGCGAGCGCCACCAGGCCGTCGAGCAGCGCGCGTACGCGCCGCGGCGTGCCGGAGCAGACGTTGTAGATGCCGCCGGGCCGGCCGCGTTCCACGAGCGTCTTGTAGGCGCGCACCGTGTCGCGCACGTCCATGAAGTCGCGCGCGCTCTCGAGGTTGCCGACCTTGATCACCGGAGGCACCAGCCCGCGTTCGATGTCGGCGACCTGCTTCGCCACGGTCGCCGCGAAAAACGCCGGGTCCTGCCGCGGGCCGATGTGGTTGAACGACCGCGACACCACGACCGGGAGCCCCAGGTCCCGGGCGGCGCGTTCGGCGGCCAGTTCGGTCGCGATCTTGCTCAGCGCGTACGGGTTGGTCGACTGAATCTCGTGGTCTTCCCGAAGCGGGTGATCCGCCGGCTTGTAGACGTACGCCGAACTCGGCACCACCACGCGCGTCGTGAGGCGCGCCAGGCGAAGCGCCTCGAAGATGTGGTGGGTCGCCAGCACGTTGATGGCCAGCGTATCGGCGGCCGCCGACCACGACGCGCCGACATGGGGTGCGCCGGCGAGGTGGTAGATGTACGCGGGCGACAGCGCCGCGATCTCCCTGCGCACCGTGTCCGATTCGAGCAACTCGATCTCGCGCCACTCGACGTCGGGATACATCGCGGCCACGGCGGCGCCGATGCCGGGCCGCCGCCACGCCACGACCCGGACGGGATCGTGGGCCAGCAGATCGAGCAGGTGGCTGCCGGCGAAGCCGGCGGCCCCGGTGACGAGCACGGTCGGTGTACTCAACGGACGGTTCCCTGGCTGCCGCCGAGGGCCCCGAGCGGATTCGAGAAGGTGCCCACGCCCGACAGCGTGATCGAGATGTTGAACCGGGTGTCCCTCTCCACCGGCAGCCGATACGAACTGCCGTACCCGGAGAAGTCGTAGATCTGATAGTCCACCGCGATGCCGCAGCACTGCGCGTTGTAGTACGCGAGGAACCGGCGCTGCAGGAAATACTTCTTCGAGATGTCGTAGTGGAACGACACGTCGCCGCCGAAGCGGTTGTTCATGAACCGCAGCGTCGACTGGCTCGTGACGTATTGGTTTTCGAGGGTGATCGTCTTCGGATCGATGGCGCTGAAGTACCGCTGCTTGCTCCAGGAGCCTTGCGTGGTGAACCAGTCGCGAATCGACCAGGAACCCACCAGCCCCAGCGTCTTCAGGGCATCGATGCGCGTGTCGTACTCGGCTCGCACCGTCGCCGACAGGCTTTCGAACGGCACGGCGCGCGCCTGGATCGAAATGGGGGAGAACTTGCTCGGTGTGTTGAAATTGAAGCCCGACGCGTACGACCCGTCGACGATCGACGCCCGTTCGTCCGTGTAGTACGTCTGCCGCACCACGACGTTGAAGATCTCCCGAGCCCGGCCCTGGCGGTTCGCCTCTTTCTTCTTCGCGTACACCCGGTTCGTCAGCGCGTAGACGACGCGGGTCGTGCCGCCGACGACGTAATCGGTGCCGTCGAGTTGCACGATCCGGTCGTAGGTGTCGAAGTTCGTGACGCGCTGGATCGTCACCGACGGCTCGATCGTGTGCTTGATCTTCTCGGCGTACCCGTTGTCGGTGTTCCAGATCCGGTTGAAGACCGGGCCGACGATGCGGCTCTGGAGATCGAAGTAGGAGCGGTTGACCGACTCCTTGATCATCGTACCGGTCGGGTCCTTGCTCTGGTTCCACCACGTGAACCGGTACGACAGCGCCGTGTTGACGGTGAGGAACGGCCACTTCCGGAACGGCACCCGCACCGCCGGCGTCATATCGAACCGGTGCATCGACAGGTCCGTCGTGCTGTCGCCGTACGTCGTGCTGCGCGACATGTTGACGTACTCGGCGTTGAATGCCGCGTAGATCGGCGTCTTCTTCACCGGCCGCTCGGCGCGGGCGAACGTCAGGCGCGGCTTGTTCCCCGTGGCCGTCGAACTCGTCGAATCGAAGAACATCTCGCTGCGTTCCGCCGACGCGTTCAAGGTGTAGGTACCCCACGTGCCTGACACGTTGCCGCCGTAGTAGCGGGTGCGCCTCGAGGCGTCGTAGATGTTCTGGTAGTAGGTCTGCTGGACCTGGATCTCGGAGAAGTAGTCGACCCGCGCGCGCCCCTTGAGCTTGAACGGCAGGTCCTGGCTGACGTTGCTCCGGATCTCGAGGCCCTTGCGCCCGGCCACCGGCGTCGTGGTGCCGTCGCTGGCGACCAGTTCCGACGCCCGTTCGCGCAGCAGGTACACCTTCGCCGCGCCCCTCGACGTGTTGCTGCGGATGTAGTTGTACTCGCCGCCGTACCCCCGGCCCGTGCGCGAGAACCAGTCGTGATTCAGCGTGAGGTCCTGGCTGCGGTTGATGGCCCAGAAGAAGGCGTTGCTCACCGTGTGGCCCCGCAGCGCCGACTTGCCGTAGACCGGGATGAGGAACCCCGTGGCCCGGTCTTCCTTGTTGATCGGGTAGTAGATGATGGGCATGTAGAACACCGGGAGGCCCTTCACCTTGAGGATCGGGTTCGTCAGCATCGCGTAGTGATCGACGCTGAGGATGACCGTGCCCGAGGTCATCTCCCATCGCGGCCGCGGCTGCACGCACGTGGTGAACCCGCCATCCGTGATCCGGTACTTCCGCTCGCCGATCTTCTCCATCGTCTTGCCGTAGAAGAGCACTTCGGGTTCCTGCGTTCCGAACTGGCTCTTCTCCTTCGGGTCGCCCAGCGTAGCGCTGCCCGAGGCGTTGTAGAAGGTGCCGAGCTTGGTCTTGAGATTGAACTCGGCGCGGTCCGCCGAGATACGCTGCGTCGGCGTCGAGAGCACCACGTTGCCCTTGGCGACGGCCTGGTCGGTGTCCGTGTGGACTTCGATCGTGTCCGCGAAGAACCGATTGCCGTCTAGGTCGATCTCGACGTCGCCCGTGAGGCGCCAGTAGTCGGGGCCGAGACGCTCGATGTGCCACTGCTCGGAGTCCAGGCCGGGAATGGCTTGCGCGGACTTCTGCGCGGCGGGTTTCGTCGGCGTCGCCACGGCCTGGACCGGCGCCGTGGCCTTCGCCGCGGGCGCGGGCGGCTTGGGCGGCTCAGCCTGCGTCTGCGCGGTTGCGGACGACGCCGCGAGTACGCTCAGGAGGCCGACAATCAGGGTCAGGACACTGCGCCGCATGACTACTGAGGTTATCATCCCTCGCCTGTCCCACATCATCCAGGCTTCCGGTTCCCGGTTATCGGCTCGCGGCGTACGGCTCGCGGCTCCCGGCCTTGCCAATCCCCAATCCCCAATCCCCAATCCCTATTCCCCCATCGCCCCAAGCACTCCGCCAACCAGAAAGATGGAACCTGCGACGCAGACGAGCGGGGCTGACTCGAAGGCGAGGGCGATGGCGCGCATCGGGTCGGGGACTTCGTCGACGAGGAACCCCGGGCGAAGGGGAGCGGCCTCGGCCGCGGCGCGCACGAGCGCCGCGAGTTCCGTGGACGGCATGGCCCGCGGCGTCGGCGGTTCGCAGACGACGACCCGCGTGGCGTGCGGCAGGAGCTCGTGCAGCATGGCGCGGTGGTCCTTGTCTTTCACCGCGCCGATGACGAGCGGCACGCCCCCGGGATGGGCCTCACCGAGATAAGACGCCAGCGTACGCGCGCCGGCCGGGTTGTGTGCTGCATCCAGCAGCAGCCTCCGCCCATCGTCCAGGGTGATGACGTCGAGACGGCCCGGCCAGCGAGCGTGTTCGAGGCCGTGGACGACCGCCGCGGCTGGCACGACGATGCCCGCGTCGTCCAGGGCCTCGAGGGCGCGGACGGCGACAATCGCGTTGTCGAGCTGGTGGCGGCCGCGCAGGCCGAGCACGCAGGCGGGGTAGTCGTGGCGCGGCGTCGAAATCGCCGCGCGCACCACGCCGCCAATACAGGACGAGGCGACGTGTACGCCATCGAATGCCGAAACGAGGGACGCGCCGCGCGCCTGACATGTCTCGTCGATGACCGCGGCGGCGTCCGTGCCGCGTTCACCCGAGACGACGACCATGCCAGGCTTGATGATGCCAGCCTTTTCCGTGGCGATAGCGGTGAGTGTATCGCCGAGATACTGCTGGTGTTCGAGCGCGATGTTCGTGATGACGCCGACGAGCGGCGTTGCGACGTTCGTGGCGTCGAGGCGGCCGCCGAGGCCGACTTCGAGCACGGCGATCTCGACGCCCGCGCGGCGGAAGAGCTCGAACGCGGTCGCAGTGGCGACTTCGAAGAACGTGGGGAGCGCGCGCATCGTGCCGTCTGCCTGCAGTCGTTCGGCAATGATGCGCACGTGCTCGATGGCGTCCGCCACGTCCTTCGTCGGCAGCGGCGCGCCGTTCACCTGGAACCGTTCTTCGAGATGGATGAGGTGGGGCGACGTGTACAGCCCGGTCCGGTGGCCCGCCGCGCGCAGTGCCGCGTCCGCCATCGCGCAGACCGAGCCTTTGCCGTTGGTGCCGGCGACGTGGAGGACGCGAAACGCGTCCTGCGGACGCCCCATGGCGTCCGTCAGGGCGCGGATGTTGTCGAGGCCGAACTTGTGGCCGTGGAACTCGAGCCCGAACAGGTACTCGACCGCGTTCATCAGCGCGACACGGGCGCCGCGGCCGCGGGTGTCGCGGCGTCGCCCGCCCGCATGAAGCGGAGGGCGCGGGCAATCGTCGCCTTCAGTTCGCGGCGGTCCACCACCATGTCGAGCATGCCGTGAGCCAGCAGGAACTCGCTGCGCTGGAATCCCTCGGGCAGCTTCTGGCGGATGGTCTGCTCGATGACGCGCGGGCCGGCGAAGCCGATGAGCGCCTTCGGCTCGGCGATGTTGAGGTCGCCCAGCATGGCGAAACTTGCCGTCACGCCGCCGGTCGTCGGGTCCGTGAGGACCGAGATGAACGGCAGGCCCGCGCGGTCGAGGCGGGCGAGGGCGGCCGAGACCTTCGCCATCTGCATGAGCGACAGCGTGCCTTCCATCATGCGTGCGCCGCCCGACGCCGACACGATGATGACGGGCTGGCGCCCGGCAATCGCGCGTTCGATCGCGCGCGTAATCATCTCGCCGACGACGACACCCATCGAGCCGCCGATGAAGCCGTATTCCATGGCGGCAATCTGGACGGGCATGCCGTCGAGGGTGCCGCTCGCCGTGGCGACGGCGTCGCGCCGCCCGGTGGCCTTGGTACTCGCCTTGAGGCGGTCTTTGTAGGGCTTGGTATCGGTGAATCCCAGCGGGTCGGTGGACGCGAGCCCCCGGTCGTGCTCGGTCCACGTGCCGTCGAATAGCAGGGCGAACCGTTCGACGGCGTTCATCCGGAAGTGGTGCGCGCACTTGGGGCAGACCTGGACGTTGGCCTGGAGGTCCTTGTTGTAGATGACCTGCCCGCAGCCCGGGCACTTGACCCAGAGCCCTTCGGGCACCCGCGACGCGTCCTTGGCCGGCGCCGCGATGGGCGCCTTCTTCTCTTTCTTGAACCAGGGCATGGGCAAAGCTTATCAGGGGCAGGGGCTAGGGGCTAGAGGCTAGAACGGGCGGGGGCGGGGACATCCTCCTGCGCTCAGTTCGACGTGCCGGAGAAACTCCAGGGGGATCCGAGCGTCGTTTCTCGGCTTCTTGCGTCGGCACGCTCAATTCGCTCCGGAGGACATCCCCGCCCCCGCCCATGCCCCATGCCCCATGTCCCATGTCCCACGTCCCTGTCTTCCCCCTTGCCTATTCCCTATCCCCTGTCTTCCGTGCGGTATACTCCGTTCCGGTGGACTACCGGTACATCGCCATCGAGGGTCCCGTCGGGGTGGGCAAAACGGCGCTTGCCGAGCGCGTCGCCATCCGTCTGGATGCGACGGCGGTGCTCGAGGACAACGACAACCCGTTCCTCGCGGATTTCTACCTCGAAAAGGCCGGCGCGGCGTTCCAGACGCAGCTCTTCTTCCTGCTGAGTCGCCACCGGCAGCAGACGACGGTCCAGCAGACGGACCTGTTCAGCCACGTCACGATCTGCGATTACCTGTTCGAGAAGGACCGGATCTACGCCTACCTGAGCCTGGATGACAACGAGTTGTTCATCTATCAGAAGGTGTACGAACTGCTCGCGCGCGATATCCCGCAGCCCGACCTGGTGGTGTACCTGCAGGCGCCGACGGAGTATCTCGTGCGCAAGGCGAAGGAACGCGCGCGGCGGCCCGAGCACGAGGGGCCCGCGCTCGATGCGGGCTACATCAAGGAACTGAACGAGGCGTACCAGCACTTCTTCTTCCACTACACGGCCACGCCGCTGCTCGTGGTGGAGTCGCCGCAGGTCGATTTCGCCGAGAACGAAGAGGCGCTCGACGACCTGATTCATCAGATCAAGGTGATGGGGAAGGGTACGCAGTATTACGTTCCCCGCGCGCGTTAGGACCCGCCCGTGAGAATCGACCGCATCGAGCTCCGCGTGCTTCGACTGCCGCTGGTCCAGTTCTTCGAGACCAGCTTCGGGCGGGTGTACGACCGGACGTTCCTGCTGACGCGGCTCGATGGCGGCGGTGTCGCGGGTCTGGGCGAGTGCGTGGCCGACAACGACCCGTACTACAGCGCCGAGACCGTCGAGACGGCGTGGCACATCATCACGGAGTTCCTGGCGCCGCTCGTCGTCGGCCGCGACTTCGCGCACCCGGGCGAGGTGTATCCGGCGATGGCGCGCGTGCGCGGCCACAACATGGCGAAGGCCGCGATCGAGATGGCGGCGTGGGACCTGTACGCGAAGGCGCAGGGCGTGCCGCTGTCGCGGCTGCTCGGCGGCGTGCGGCCGGCGATCGCGTCGGGCGTGTCGATCGGGATCCAGGATTCGCTCGCGCAACTGGCCGAACGGGTCGCGACGGAGCTGGCCGAGGGGTACCAGCGCATCAAGATCAAGGTGAAGCCCGGCTGGGACATCGAGCCCGTGCGGATGATTCGCGAGCGCTTCGGCGGCGTGCCGCTGATGGTGGACGCGAACGCGGCGTATACGCTCGGTGATGCGGAGCACCTGGCGAAGCTGGATGACTGCCGGCTGATGATGATCGAGCAGCCCCTCGACTACGAGGACCTGTTCGACCACGTGGCGCTGCAGCGGCAGCTGGCGACGCCGGTGTGCCTGGACGAGTCGATCCACACCGTGCGCCACGCACGCGACGCGATCGATGCCGGCGCGTGCCGCATCATCAACATCAAGCCCGGGCGCGTGGGCGGCCATCGCGAGTCGATCCGCCTGCACGACCTGTGCGCGTCGCACCACGTGCCGGTGTGGCACGGCGGCATGCTCGAGTCGGGCATCGGCCGAGCGCACAACATCCACCTGTCGTCGCTGCCGAACTTCACGCTGCCTGGAGATGTGGCCGCCAGCAAGCGGTACTACACGGAGGACCTGATCGATCCGCCGATCGAGGTGCGCCCCGACGGCACGATCCCCGTGCCCACGGGACCGGGCATTGGGGTCACGGTCGTGCAGGAACGGGTGGAGAAGGCGACGCTCAGGCGGGCGGAACTTCGCTGACGAGTGCAGGGGACAGGGACAAGGCGATAGGGAAGAGGGAAGAGGCGAGAGGCGAGAGCAGTTGTCTTCGTCAAGACCCTACTCCGCGATGAGGGGC
>CAZJRM010000221.1:0-8856 GCA_964547975.1 uncultured Vicinamibacterales bacterium
CGACCGCGTAGCCCACGCCATAGAACTCGTTTTCGAAGTTGTTCGCCGAATACATGAGCAGGTAGAAGCGCCGGCCGCCTGGCGCTGCGACTGTGAACGTCGTCGAACCCTCGGCCCACCGACGGTTCTTCTTGCGCCCACCGCTGCGATCGTAGTCGGCGACGTGCGCGTTCTCCCAGGCCTGAGGGTCCGTCGCGTAGCTGATGATCGGTGTGAAACCATCCTTGCGCACGCCGTCTGGATCGTTCGCGGTCCTATGAGCGTTGCGGTAGGCGTCGGCGATCCGGGGCATGGTGGCACCGCGCGGGTCGCGCCACCAAGCGGCGTCGAGTTCGACGGCGTAGATGTTGGACTCTTCCACGTACTTGCCGAGCGTGCGGTCCCACACCCAGTTGCGGTAGGCGTTGCGCGAGAAGTAGAGATAGACCCGCCCGTCATCGTCGAAGAAGACATTCGGATCGATGTAGGGAATGTAGGTGCCCCGCGGCGCGCGCTCCCCCTCCTCCCTCGTCCCGGGCGGTCGTTTCTGTGCCGCATCCATGACGAGGTTGATGTCGTGATACGCGGGATCGTACGGGAAGTAGTCGATTGGCGCAGCCGCGATGTTGTGAAATGGCCCTTGCGGCGAAGTGGCGACGGCCACGCCCACCTTGCACGGTTCTTCGAAGTCGGCGTACTTGAAGTGATGGGCGACCGCAGTGTTCATTCGCGCCGCGTAGAACAGGAAGTAGAGCCCCGTGTCGGGATTGTGGTACACCTCCGGAGCCCAGAACCAGTCGTGCCCCCACTGCTTCGGATCCTTCGCCGGCAAGGCGCCGCCGGGCACATGCTCCCAGGTGGCCAGATCCGGCGAGCGGTAGATGCCAAAGTAGAACCCGGGATCCGCGCCGTCGGTGGAGTAGGCGTAGTAGTAGCCGCTGCTGCGGTCGTAGTGCACATAGGGATCAGCACCGGGCGTCGTCGCATCGTTGTAGTACGTCGGCGGACCCGCGGCCGGCGCAGGAGTCTGAGCAGACACCGTTGCCGAGGCGAGCAGCAGCGCGACGCACATCGCGGAACAGAACCAGTTCATTCCCACCGCCACGCCGGGCTACCCGGCTGATCCGGCTGGCTCCGACGACGAAAGATGCTGAGGATCGATCAGGAATCCCTCTTTGCGCGCGGCGTCGGTCAACCGGGCGTCAAGTGACACGAACGCCAGCGTGGACGGCCGACGTTCAGCCGCGAGGAACGCAGCGGCAAGCTGGAGGGCGTCGGCCGCCCGCAGGGGATGCACCCGCAGCATCCGCCTCGCCACTTCGCGGACTTCGTCGAGGGGCTCGACCTGGAGCCAGCCGAGCGACAGCGCATCCAGGCGCACGAGCGCCTCTGCCGCACCTCGAGACGTCAGCGCGGTCTCCCGCTCGAGCCGGGCGATGGCCGACGTGCACTCGGGGGGCGTCGCCCACCAGACGACCACGTCCGAGTCCTCCCTGTACCTCGTGACCAGAGCGGCAGTGGTCGGCTCGGCCACCAGCAACGGCACGACGGCCGAGCTGTCCCAAAACGTCATCGGCCGCCCCGTCGCTCAGCCAGCAGCGCTTCGCTGGCCGTCAACGGACCGCGAGGTGCGGGCGGTGGGCTGTTCAACACGTCGGCCCGTGGTCGTCCGGCTGCGGGCCTCACCAGTCCCTGGCGCACCAACCGTGCGGCACGACCCGCCGAGTCGCGCCGGCCGGGTGCACTCACCGACTCCAGTCGCGCCACAGGGACGCCCCGGTCTTCGATGATGACCGATTCGCCCGCCCTGACTCTGTCGAGCAGCGCACTCAGGGAGTTCTTGGCCTCAGCGATGCCAGCTCGGACCATATGGCTATTATGGCTATAAACAACTGTTCTGTCTAGGCTGACATACGGCGAATCGAGTCGGCCGGGTTCTGATCGAATCACCGAGCTCCGAGTCGTCGGTCGGGTGTATGCGGGCAGGGAGGCGAACTACACGGAGGTGTATCGCTGGCAACCCAAGTAGGAGAACGGTTCGGCAGCACGCCCAACGGCCGTGACGCAGGCAAGCTGGTGTCGATGGAAGTCGGACGTCACGCCTCGTCGGCGGGCAGCTATGCTAGGATTCCGCCGCCCCCGGAAATGAGGTGGCTGATGGACCGTCATGGCCGGCTTTCTCCGGTCCTCGCGATCGCTGCGGTAGCTCTGTTCCTGGCCGCAGCGCCCGTCTCTGCGGCTATCCACGTCGTCGGCGATCTCGGCGATAGCGGCGGTCCGGCGCAACTCCGGGCCGTCATCGCCGCCGCCGCTCCGGGCGACACCATCCTCGTGCCGCCCGGCACCATCACGCTGCTCCTTGGTCAACTCGTCGTCGACAAGGATCTGACCATCATCGGCGCCGGCCACCACCTCACGAAGCTGGACGGCGGCGGGACGGCTCGCGTGCTCTCCGTGAGCGCCGCGGTCCACGCGGTGATCGCGGGGCTGGTCGTCAGAAACGGAAGACCCGCGTCCGTTCCGATTATCGGCGGGGGCATCAACAACCAGGGCGTGCTCGACTTGGTGGAGGTCGTCGTCGAGGATTGCACGGCCGAAGGCGGCGGCGGGGTCTGGAACCACTCAGGCGCGTCCCTGACGATGCAGGCGGTCACGGTGCGGCGAAACTCGACGTACGGCGTCACGGCGTCCGGCGCGGGCATGACGAATTGGGGCACGGCCACGATTGCCCAGAGCACGTTCCAGGACAACTTCACGACCGGTACGTCCGCAAGCGCCCAGGGCGGAGCCATCCAGAGCGCCGGCGTGCTGTCGCTGACCAACAGCACAATCAGCGGCAACTACGCCGGGGGCAACTACGGCGGCGGTTTGCACCTCATCCCGTCGGCGACGTCACTCGCGCTCGTCAACGTCACGATTACGAACAACGAAAGCGGCAACTTCGGCGGCGGCCTCGGTATCGGCGGGCCGGCCGTGGCGGTCACGATGGTCAACACCATCATCGCCGGAAACCGGGTCCGCGGCGTGTACGCTCATCACGATTGCTCGGGCACCATCACGTCGCAAGGCCATAATCTCATCGGTGACACCACGGGTTGCGTCCTCGTCGGCGATCTGGCAGGGAACCAGCTCGATGTGGACCCATTGCTACGCCCGCTCAGCGACAATGGGGGCTCAACCCAGACGCACGCACTGCCGAAAGCCAGCCCGGCCGTCGACGCGGCCAACACGCTCCTGGCTCCGGCCTTCGATCAGCGTGGCGTGGCGCGGCCCCAGCAGAGCCGCCGCCGTCCGCCGGCCGTTTCCGACATCGGCGCGTACGAGTTCGAACGCCGGTAGCACGCGCGAGGGCCGCGTCCCGCGCGTGGGGCGTTGTCACAGCCGCCGCGCCGCCGTCTCGCGCAGACAGCGGCGCGGCGTGCGACCGGGACCGGACGGCCCTATCCCCTCCGCAGCTTCTCGATCGCTTCCCGCATCGATACGAACGCGACTTCGTCCAGCGACATCGTCAGCGGATCCATCCACACGAGTGCCTGGACGGCATCGAGCGGCTTCGCCGCGTCTGGATCGTCCACGGTCGCGACGAAGAACAGATCGACCGTGTGATACCTGACGCCGGCGTAGTCGTACACGTTCGCGTGCGAACTCAGGTAGCGCGTGTCGCGGATCTCCAGCCCGACCTCTTCGCGTACCTCGCGTGCCAGCGCCTGCTCGGCGGTCTCTCCCGGGTCGATGAAGCCGCCCGGCATCCCGAGCTTGCCTTTGGCCGGGTCTTTCGCCCGTCGCACGAACAACGCGCGGCCGTCCGCCCGGCGGATGATTGCCGCCACGGCGCCGGCCGCGTTGAAGAAGAGCGTGAAGCCGCAGGCGGCGCAGCGGAACGGCCCGCCCCAGCCTGCGGTCTGTTCGCCGGAACCGGTGCCGCAGCGCCCGCAATACGCGAGATGCCTGATGGCTTCCATGGAGGACTGCCCGGCGATGCGAGTCGGTCCTACTTCTCGACCGCCGGCGTGAGCACGATGTTCCGGTACGACACCGCGCCGTGATCGCCCTGGAGGAAGATCGGCCCCGGCGCGCCTTCGTCGCTGTCGAGCGCGCCACCGGTGATCCCCGGGATCGTCTGGTCCGCGATAATGGTCTTGCCGTTCAGCACCACGGTCACGCGACGGCCCACCAGCGTGATGTCGAACGTCTGCCATGTGCCAGCACCGGTCACGGCGTTCTCGTTCGGCACGAGGAATCCGTACACCGCGCCCATGTCCGAGGGATGCGGTTCGGGATCACTGCTGTCCACTACCTGCACTTCGTACCGGCCGCGAAGGTATATGCCGCTGTTGCTGCCTTTCGGGCAGTTCACCTCGACGTGGAGCTTGAAGTCGGTGAACGTCTCAGCGGTCTTCAGGTTCGCGCCGCTCTTCGCGTTCTTGAGGATGCCCGCCTCAGCGGACCACTGGCTCGTTCCGCCCAGCGTGGTCCAGCCGGTCAGATCCTTCCCGTTGAAGAGCGTGACGGGCTTGCCCCACACGGGAGGCGCGCTGCGCCTCAACGCCGGCGCCCGTCGTCCGGTGAACGGATGCCGTTCGCCCGCGGGCGTCACGATGACGCCCTGGAGCGCGTCGCCGGCCAGGGTCGCTTCCAAGACCATGTCGGACGCCTCCCGCTCCCACTGGGGCGGGATGGCGAAGCGCACGGCGCCGTTGTCGAACACGACCCGCGAGATCGGCCGGGCACTCCCGCCGCCGCCGACGAACCGGCCCACGAGTGTCCGGGTGCCCGAGAGGCTGACCTCCAGCCACGACGGGTAGGCGCCCTTCGGCCCCGTCACCGTCAGGTCCCACCGACCGATGATCGATGGCGGCGCCGGTGGCTGGGCGGGCGCCTGCATCGCGAATCCGGGCGCGGGTCCGGCCATCGCCGGCATCGTGCCCGCCAACACCGCCGTTCCGGCGACAGCCATCGCCACGCCAAGGCACGAAGTCAGTCTCTGACAGCGCATGAAGTCCCCCTCGAGTCTCTCGAAGACGTACGCCACCCATCGGGCCTCGTCACGACGCACATGATGCCACATCCTCCCTCGAGGTCGATCTGCCGCGCGCACTCACGATGCGATCACACCGAGGGGGCGTGGTGACCCACCCGGCTGCTGTCGTCTCCGGCCGGGTTTCGGGATACGCTGGCTCATGCTCACGCGCTGTCTGCGTACCGTCGCCGCGGCGATCCTGACGATCGTGTCTGTTGGCCAGCCACTCGTCGCGGCCGACGATGGTCCCCGCCTGCCGTGTGGAGTCGCACCAGTCCCCGCCTATGCCGAGCCAGGAACGGCGCCCACCGTGCGCGCGTGGACGGGAGAGACGGCCCGGGCCTGGAGGCCGCCAACGTGCACCGGCTGGACGGCCGGTGATGCCGACATGCTGGTGGCGCTGGCCGGCAGTTTCCGCTTCGAAGGCGAGATCGACGGTCTGCTCGCGCGTGTCGGCGCGATCTCCGCGCAGAAGGGCATCCGGTACTGGTCCACGACCGAGAAACGCTGGCAGGCGCTCGTCACCGACGCCGTGGCGTTGAGCGGCCCCGATGTGGCGTCGCGTCGCCCCGACTTCACGCCCGCCGAATTGACCACGGGCCGGAACGTTCACTTCGCCCAGAGCGACAACCGCAGCGCAGGCAGGACGGTCTATCGCGAGCGGGTGCTCGTTGCGGGCCCCGATCAGTTCGTCGTCACCAGCGAGAACGTGACGCCCGTGAAGAAGATGATGGTGACGCTATTCGAGCCGGGCGGCGTGCGGACCTTCTACCAGATCGTGCGCCGCGGACCCGGCGTCTGGGACTTCTACAGCCTGACGCGCACTCGCATGGCCTCGAGCCTGCTGCCCACCGGTGGCGAAGCCTCGTACATCAACCGCGCGGCGGCCTTCTTCCGCCATGTGGCCGGCATCCCCACCGACCAGGAGCCGCCGGCGGCCCGCTGAGAGCCGTCGGCGAGGCGCGAGTCACTGCCTCCCGGCACGAATCACTCGGATGGGCGGGTCGAGCGTCTCAGTTCCGTACGCCCCTGCCGTCCCCGTCCGTGACGCCTGGATCCTCCTGACGACGTCCAGGCCGGCGACGACCCGGCCGAACACGGCGAAGCCCTGGCCGTCCGCGTTGCGCCTGCCTCCGAAATCCAGTTCGGGCTGGTCACCGATCGTGATGAAGAACGACGATGTCGCCGAATCCGGTCCGCTGCGGGCCATCGACAGCGCACCGTCCGCGTGCTTCAGCCCGGTCATCGACGTCCGCTCGAGCGGCACCGGCGGGAACAGGCTGCCGCGGCGGCCCGGGTCACTCTGAAACTGAATGACCTGGATTTCCACGTCGTGCCGGGTGGTGTTGTCCGGGCGCACCGCGCGATTGACGAACCCGCCGTCGTAGAACCCGCCGTCCACGTACCGCAGGAAGTTCGCGGCCGTCAGCGGCGCGTGCGCGACATCCACCTCCACGGTGATCGTCCCGAGCTCGGTCTGGAACACGACGGTGACCGGTGGTGGCGGTGTGGCCGCTGGCGCCTGTATCAACGCGAGAGCGCAGAGCATGCCGCAGAGCATCAGGTCCTCGCAATCGGTCTTCCGGTGCGGTCGAATATGCGTCTCGTCGCGGATGCCTGTCAACGATGGCGCCTTTCGATGGGTGAATAAAAAGCGAAAGTCGGCTACACTGGGCCTGTGTTGCCCCACGTCCAGCCCGGCCCCCGCGGAAGGGGAGCGGCGTCGAACCCGCCGAACCGGTTCGACCGCCTGCATTTCCTTCCGGATCCCGACACCGCCGCGGACGACAGCCGCCGCGTCGTTCCGACCGAGTACTTCCGCGACACCGCACGCTCAGTCATCTCGAGCAACGACAGTGACGACATCCCGTTTTCTTTCAGCCTCAATCCGTATCGCGGCTGCGAACACGGCTGCATCTACTGCTACGCGCGGCCGTACCACGAGTATCTGGGATACTCCGCCGGGCTCGATTTCGAAACGAAGATCCTGATCAAGGAAGACGCGCCCCACCTGTTGCGAAACGAGCTGCGCGCGAAACGCTGGCGGCCCGAACCGCTGGCGCTCAGCGGCGTCACGGATGCCTATCAGCCCATCGAGCGCCGAATCGGCCTGACGCGGCGCTGTCTCGAGGTCCTGGCCGACTGCCGTCAGCCGGTCAGCATCGTCACCAAGAGCGGGCTCGTGGCGCGCGACGCCGACCTGCTCTCCGACCTCGCGTCGGTCAACGCCGCGAGCGTGGCGTTCACGATCACGACGCTGAACGAAGACCTGCGGCGATCGCTCGAGCCGCGTGCGGCGTCCGCGGCCGTGAGACTCGAGGCCGCGAAGACCCTCGCGTCACGCGGCGTGCCGGTGGGCGTCATGGTGTCGCCCGTCATCCCGGGACTCACGGACCACGAGATCCCGCAGATCCTCGAACAGGCGGCAGCCGCAGGCGTTTCGTGGGCGGCGGTCATCATGTTGCGCCTGCCGCACGGCGTCGGCACGCTCTTCGACGCGTGGCTGGTGGAACACGTGCCGAACAGCCGCGCACGGGTGCTCGCGCGCATTCGCAACGTGCGCAGCGGCGCGCTCAACGACCCGCGCCCGCATTCGCGTATGCGCGGCGAAGGGCCCATGGCGGACATCGTCTCCCGGCTGTTCCACACGACGCGCGAACGCCTGTGTCTGGCGGCGCACGGCCCGGCGCTGTCGGGCGACGCCTTCCGCCGCCCGACACTCACGCGGAGGTTGTTCGAACTCTGACCCCGGCCGATCCGTGGCAGAATGCCAGGGTCAACCCAGCCCCTGGAAAGGAACTCGCGTGAAACGTCACGTGGGCGTCGCCCTCCTCCTCGTGCTGACGGTGTCGTGCTCCGGCGGCTCTGGCGGCGCAGGCGGGACGCCAACCGCTCCGACGACGCCCACGACGCCGACCACCCCTCAGCCCGCGAAACCCATCGTCACCACCGCCGACTACGCCAGCCCCGGCCACGGAATCGCCCGGACCGGCGAACACCGCATCACGTGGTGGCACGGACCTGACACGATCTCGATGGTGAAGGGCCACGACCCCCAGCACATCGAGCAGTGGCAGTACACCGACAACGCGTACCGGTTGTCCTACGACCGCACCGATGGCACCGGCACGGCCTACCGTCTCGAACTCAAGAACGGAGGTCTCGCGCGCTGGCTTCCGGCCACGTGGTCCGTCGGCGACGAGATCATCGAGGCCGACGCGATGATTCGCCGCATCGACATGACCGGGCGCCAGATCGACTATCAACCCTTCCCGTTTCGCGTCCGGCTCGTAGCTGCGGAACCGCAGGCCATCGGGGGCGACATCGGGACCGTCGACGTCATCCGCGTCGACTATGAGCCCGTGCCCTCCGCGACGGGGCGATGCCCGACGTGCGTGGAGACGTTCATCTACGCCAAGGGGCTCGGCATCGTCGCCTGGCAGTCACAACGTGACCCCCGAGGCATGCTGTGGTTCAACAGGAGGAGCGCCGACGTGACGCCCCTCGGGTCGATGGCTGCGTTTTAGCCGCCGCTACTTCTTGAAGGCCACCTGCGCGAATTGGTACAGGCTCCGGCGCCAGGTCTGCCATTCGTGGGCCGTGTCGGGCGACACGTAGGCGACGCTGTTGATCCCGGCGGCCTTCAACTGCTCGTGATTGGCCAGCACGCCCTCCGGACGCTCGCGCGAGCCGGAACTCTGGAAGATGAGCTTCACCTTCTGGTTGAAGGCCTTGGCGTCGGCCATCACGCCGTTGTGCGCCGTCTTCGGGTCACCCACCGTCCCGCCGCTGAAGATCCCGATGTGCGAAAACACGCCGAGGTTTTCCATGGCGATCGCGTTCGTCTGCATACCGTC
>CAZJRM010000222.1:0-8830 GCA_964547975.1 uncultured Vicinamibacterales bacterium
CCGCCTCGAGCGGCACACCGTGCTTGAATCCGAAGCTCAGGAACGTCACCTGGAGACGCCGCGCCCGGCGAGCCCCCCGGGACACCGTCATGAAACGTTCACGCAGCTCGTGCACCGTCAGCGATGAAGTGTCGACGACCTGGTCGGCGAGCGCACGAATGCGGGCCAGGCTCGCCCGCTCCTCCAGGATGCCTTCCCGCACCGGCCGGTCGTGGGCCAGCGGATGAGGCCGCCGCGTTTCGCTGAACCGGCGGACGAGGGCCGCGTCCGTCGCTTCGAGGAAGATCAACGTCGGGCTGAGCCCCTTGATCCGGCGCAGCCGCCGCCACATGGCGGGGAACTCGGCCACGAACGAGCCCTCCCGGACGTCGACGACGAGGGCGACCTTTTCGAGTTCCGAGCCGGCCCGCCCCGCCAGCGTCGCGAGCATCGGGACGAGCTTGATGGGCAAGTTGTCGACGCAGAAGTAGCCGAGGTCTTCGAGCGCCCGAATCGCCTGGGACTTCCCCGCGCCGGACAGACCGGTCAGCACGACGAACCGGGCCTGTTGCGCCCGGCTCCCCGGCCTGGCGGGTGTGCGGCGAGGCATCAATCGTTCTCCGATTCTTCGGACGATTCGCCGTCGGAAGCGGTGTCCCCCGCCGTGCTGCCCAGCAGCTGTTCCTGCAGGCGCTCGGCCAGCGCGCGTGCCGCATGATGGCCGCGCGAACGGAGGAGTTGGTTACGGGCGGCCACTTCGACGAGATTGGCCACGCTGCGTCCCGGGGCGACCGGCATCCGGATGAGCGGAATCGGCAGGCCCAGCAGCGTGAAGTGTTCGTCGTCGAGGCCGAGGCGGTCGTACTGGCGTCCGGACTCCCACCGCTCGAGCTGCACGGCCAGTTCGACGCGTTTCGACGTGCGCGTGGAGGCGACGCCGAACAGGTCCTTGACGTTGATGAGTCCGAGGCCGCGGATCTCCATGTGATAGCGGGTCAGGTCGGGGCACGTGCCGATCAGGATCGTCTCGGCGCGGCGGCGCACTTCAACGATGTCGTCGGCCACGAGTCGGTGACCGCGCAGGACGAGGTCCAGCGCGCACTCGCTCTTGCCGATCCCGCTTTCGCCGACGATCAGGACGCCGAGGCCGAGGATGTCCATCAGGACCGCGTGCATCATCGTCCGTTCCGCGAGGCGATCCTCCAGGAACGACGTGAGCTTGGCGATGGCGATGGGCGTGGCGAGGGGCGTCCGGAGCACGGGTACGCTCAGGCGCTCGGCGATGCCGAGCAGCTCGCCCGGCACGGGCCGGCCGCCGGTCACGAGGACGCAGGGGATGTCGTGGCGCAGGATCAGTTCGAGGCGTTCGACACGTTCCGGGGACGCGAGGCTCTCGAGGTAACCCATCTCGCTCGCGCCGAACACGACGACACGGCCCGACTGCAGATAGGCATCGAACCCCGCCAGCGCCAGGCCCGTCTTGAGGACGTACGGCGTGAGGATCGCCCGCCCGGCGCCTGCGGCGCCGGCCAGGACCTCCACGCTGAGACCCAGGGCGTCCGTGCGCGCGTGCACGAGCCAGCCGACGGTGACTTCCGGGGCGGGCGCGGTCATGGTGCGTTCGGACGCCGAAGGTTCACACCTTCGGTTCGATGAGCCCCAGATCGCCGTCAGGCCGGCGGAACATGACGTTGACCTGGTCGGTGTCGGGGTTGCGGAACACCACGAAGGCGTCGGCGCCGGGGCCCACCGCCGAGGCCGCCTCATCGAGCGTCAGCGGCTTGACCGCGTACCGTTTTGCCCGCACGATGCGCCGCGCCGTTCCGGCCGCCGAGCGGGCCGGGGTCTTCGGAGCCCGTTTCCGGGTCTCCCACTTCCCCTTGATCCGCTCGCCCTGCTGCAGGATCCGGTCGATCGCTTCGGACACCGACTCGTTCCACGAGGTCGACTCGGCCTTGCCCTGCAGCATGTGCCCGCCGCGCGCGTGTACGTGAATCTCCGCGACGCGCCGGAACTTCTCGAGGTAGAGCTCGACCTGGCCGGATACGGCCTTGCTCCCGAATACGCGGTCGAGCCTGGCCACCTTCTTCTCGACGAGCCGTCGCAGCCCGGGGGTCATCTCGATGTGTCTTCCCGTCAGAGTGAGTCGCATGAGGACCTCTAGTAGAGCACCTTGCGCTGATTCGATGTGGGGATCTTCAGCTCTTCGCGGTACTTGGCGATGGTCCGCCTCGCCAGCACGAGTCCTTCCTTCTGCAGGATGCTGACGATCTTCGAGTCGCTCAGGGGTTTTCGGGGATCTTCGGCTTCGATGATCTTCTTGATCCGCTGCTTGATCGTGACCGACGACACACTTTCGCCGTACGAGCTGCTGATCCCGCTGTGGAAGAAGAACTTCAGCTCGAACACGCCCTGCGGCGTGTGCATGTACTTGTTCGTCACCACGCGGCTGACCGTCGACTCGTGCATGCCGATGTCGTTGGCCACGTCGCGAAGCACCAGCGGCCGGAGGTGCTCGATGCCGTGGTCGAGGAACTCCCGCTGGAACGTGATGATACTCGTCGCCACCTTGTGAATCGTCTTCTGGCGCTGCTCCACCGACTTGATGAGCCACAGCGCCGAACGGAACTTGTCCTTCACGTAGGCGCGAGTCTCGTCGCTGTTCTCGCCGTTCTTGTCGAGCAGCCGACGGTAGACCGGGCTGATGCGCAATTGCGGGAGGCCTTCTTCGTTCAGGACCGCGACGTACTGGTCTTCGACCTTGATCACGTACACGTCCGGAATGACGTACGGTGACGCGTTGCGGTTGTACCGGCTGCCGGGCTTCGGATCGAGATGGCGGATGAGCTCGATGTGCGGCTTGAGCTCGTCAATCGTCAGCCCGAGCCGCTTCGCGATCTCCGGCACCTGGTGGTTCTGCAGCAGCCGAAGGTGTTCGGTCACGATCTTCTCGGCCGGCGTCCCCTCCTGCCCCAGGTGCCGCAACTGGAGCCACAGGCACTCCTGGAGGTCGCGCGCCGCTACGCCGATCGGATCGAAGACCTGGACTCGCCGCAGGACCTGCTCGACCTGGTCGGCGGTCCAGCCGCCCATGCCCCCGATTTCGTCGACCGACGCCACCAGGTAGCCGTCGTCGTCCAGGTTCCCGATGATCGCGTCACCGATATCCCGCGTCGTGTCATCACCGGTCTGCAGGGAGAGCTGCCAGCGCAGGTGGTCGGCCAGCGACGTCGTCGTCGACAACGTGTTCTCGATGGGCGGCAGCTCTTTCACTTCCGTCGGCGTCTTCGGCCGATAGCCGTCGTCCAGGTAGTCGCCGAAGAAGTAGGCGTAGTCGGAGTCCTCCCATCCGTCGCTCTTCGGCGTGCTCTGATCCGGGGTCGCATCGGTCTTGTCCGGAGCGACGCCGTCGGCCGGCTGGAGTTCTTCGGTCTGCACCTCCTCCAGCATCGGATTCTCGACAATCTCCTGGTTCAGGAGATCCGCCAGCTCCAGGGTCGACATCGGCAGCAGCTTGATGGCCTGCTGGAGCGACGGCGTCAGGATCAGCTTCTGAACGAGCTTCGTGTGGAGCTTCTGCTGAATCGCCATGTCTTCTGTTCGGAGTCTAGCCCTTCGAGCGTTGTCAGTCCAGACGGAAATCTGAGCCCAGGTAGACCCGACGGACGTCGTCGTCGTCGGCCAGGGCATCGGGCGTTCCGCTCCGGAAAATCACGCCGTCATTGACAATGTACGCCCGGTCCGTGATGCGAAGCGTCTCGCGCACGTTGTGGTCGGTGATGAGGACGCCGATGCCGCGTTCCTTGAGGTGGAAGATGATCTTCTGAATCTCCGAGACCGCGATCGGATCGATGCCGGCGAACGGTTCGTCGAGCAGAATGAACTTCGGCCGGATGACCAGCGCACGGGTGATTTCGACGCGCCGGCGTTCGCCCCCCGACAACGTGTAGGCGGGGGCGTCGGCCAGGGACGTCAATGACAGCTCGGCCAGCAATTCACGCAGGCGCGCGCGCCGTTCCGCCCCGGAGATTCCCAGCGTTTCGAGAATGGCCGTGATGTTCTGCTGAACCGACAATCCGCGAAACACCGAAGGTTCCTGCGGCAGGTACCCGACACCCTTGCGCGCCCGGATGTACATCGGATCCGACGTGACGTCCTGGTCGTCGAGGAGCACCCGTCCCGAGTCGGGCGTGGTCAGCCCGACCGTCATGTGAAACGTCGTCGTCTTGCCCGCGCCGTTGGGACCGAGCAGGCCGATGACCTCTCCGGACGCCACCTGCACACTGACGCCCTTCACGACGGTGCGGCCGCCAAACGACTTCGTCAGCGATTCGGTTCGAAGGATTGCCATTACTTGCGGGGAGCCTCGCAGCCTGGGCCGCTCTTGGTCTGCGTGCGTTTCTCTTCGTCGCCTTCGACCGAGATCGTATCGACCGACCTGAAGAATGTCAAAGTCCTGCCGCTCGTCTCCCGGCATTCGGCCGTGATCCGGACCGGCTTGCCCGACATGACGTACTTCTCGTCCGCCGCGTAGTACGTCAGCCGGTCACCGGTCGCCTGCCGGTCGTCGGACCGCAGGTTGACCTTCTCGTAGCCCTCCACCCGGTCGAGTTCGTTGCCGGAGGGCCGAAGGTAGAGTTCGATCGTGTCGGCCCGCAGATCGCCCTGCTCGCCGGACAAGCGCGCGTTCTTCGTGTACGTGGCCCGCCGGGCGGCTTCCTCGTACACCAGGTCGTTGGCGCTCGCGATGCTGGCCACGCGTTCCCGTTTCGAGGTCTTGGCATCCGCCTGTTCGAGCATGAACGTCGACCGGACCTTTCCGTGCGCCGTCAGGTTGCCCGTGGCGTCGTCGAGAGTGATCTCGTCGCCCTGGATGGCGGTATCACCCTGCCAGAGCCGGGCGCCCCCTTCGTATCGCGCCTGGCGGGCACCGCCGTCGTACGACAACGATGCCGCCGTGGCGAAGACCGGCTGCTCGGCCTTCAGCATCGATGGGCGCCTGGCCTTCTCGTCGGCCCGGTCCTTGTCGCTCTGGCCGCTCATCGCGCTGCGGACGTCCCCTTTCGCGGACACCTTCTGGCCCTCGAGCGTCAGCGTGATGTGGTCGGCCTCGATCGACACTCGCACGTCAGCTGCCGTCGGGCGTTGCCGGGTGGTGTCATCCACGCCTTCGAGTTCGAGCACGCCGTCCTTGACCAGGTATCGCGCGTTCGCCGCACTGGCGCTGACCGCGCCGTCGTTGAAACGGACCCGGCCGGCGAACGCCGCGTCTTCGACCGAGCCGAAGCCCGGCGTGACGGCGAGGTCGAGCGTCTCGGAGCGCGCCACCCTCGTCGACGCCGCCTTGCCGGCGGCGGCCGGCCGGCTCTCGGTGAACTCCACGTTGCCCGAGAACGTCGCCGCGGTCAGCCCCTTGCCGGGTTCACCCTTGCCGAGCAGGTTCGAAGCGGTGACTACCCGGGCCGGCTCGGTCCCCTCGGCGGGCAAGTCCATCCGGACGGACTCACGGGCGGTCAGGGCCGTCACCGTGGCGCCGTCCGGTGCCAGCACGAGACTGATCCAGCGGGCGGCAATGCGCTTGCCCGCCCCGCTCCCGCCCGCCACGTCGATCGCGGCGTCGTTCGACAGGATGGCGCTCGACAACGTACGCCCGTCGGCCGCGAACTCGAGATTGATGTCCTGGGCCGCCATACCCCGGAGCGAACCGACGGCATCGCCGACGCCGCTGATGCGCGAGTGCCCCCGCATTTCGAGCATCTGCACCCGCGATTCATCGTCGGACAGGAAGGCCTGTGCGGTGTCGCTCTGGAGCGTCCGCCCCTCGTGGACGAGCGTGAAGCCCTTTTCGAAGCGGATGTAGCGGTCCGGCCGCGGGAAGACCGCGTGTCCCGCCGTGACATCCATCGGCGGCGAGTCGCGCCCGTCTCCGGTGAAATGCAGGCGTACGTCGGCCGGCAGTTCCAGCCACTCTTCGCGCTCCCGATAGGTCATGCCCGTCGATGTGCCGTTCAGCCCCTGCTTCGAGAAGGCGACGGCGCCGTCCGCGTGAACGACGCCTCCGGACTGGGTGTAGGTGGCCTGCGGAGCGTTCATCGTCATGCCGTCCGACGACTCGACCTTCACGTCGCCTCGAAGTTCCACCGACTCCTGCCCTGTGGCGACGTCGGCCTCCCTGGCGGAAATCGTGAAGTCGCGCCCCATCCGCTTCTTGACCAGAATCCGTGCCCCCACCAGGCGGTTCCTGCCGTCGGGGTACGTCAGTTGACTGTCGTAGTTGATGACCACGTCTTCCCGGTCCCCGCGGAATCGCAGGATCTGCCCCGCCCGGCTCTCGACGGCCGCGGCCGGGTCGATGCGTGACACGGGCGGCGCGTCCACGGTCTGGGGCCTCGCCTGCCGCACCGTGTAGTACACGAACCCGGCGATCCCGAGGCCGAACAGCGCCACGAGCGTGCGAAGCCGCCGCTGCCATGTGGTCATGAGGCGACCGTGCCTGCCTTGACGTCGGCCAACGTCAGTTCCAGCGACGTTCTGCCGTTGAAAGAATTCTGCTCGACGCTGTAAGCCAGATCCAACGAGGATTTCGACGCGGCGATCGCCTGCTCACGCTCGGCGGCGCGCCAGAACAGCCCGCGCAGGACGATGCCATCGTGCCGCAGCCCCAGGCTGAGGTGCCGCTCCTTGAGGCGCCTGGGGCCGTCGGTGACCTCGGCCGCGCGCGTCACGAACAGCGGGCGAGGGTTGGCGTTGCCGAACGGCGCCAGGCGCAGCAGGTCTTCGTAGAACCGATCCGTAATGCTGCGGAACCCGAGCGGCGCGTCCAGACGGAGTTTCGGGCGCAGGTCGTCGGGCGTCAGGCGGTCGTCGCCAACCGCGCCCATCGCCTCCCGAAACGCCCGAATCCGCGATTTCTCCAGGGTGACACCCGCGGCCATCTTGTGCCCGCCGAACTTCTCGAGGTGCCCGGCACACGCCTCGAGCGCGCTGAGCATGTCGAAGCCCTCGATGCTGCGGCAGGACCCGTGCGCGGCGTCGCCGTCGGTCGCAATCACGATCGCCGGCCGGTGGTACGCGTCGACGAGTTTCGACGCGACGATACCGATGACGCCCCGATGCCACCCGTCGCCCGCCACGACCAGCACCGACCGCGCGCCGATGTCGGGGTCGTGCTCGACCAGCCGGCGGGCCTCGGTGACGATGCTGCGCTCCTCCTGCTGGCGGCGTTCGTTCTCCTGGTTCAGCTGCCCGGCCAGCGCCCGCGCTTCGTCCGCCATGGTCTCGTCCGAGGCGAGCAGCAGCCGCAACGCGAGGTCCGGCGTGCTCATCCGGCCGGCCGCGTTGAGTCGGGGCGCAATCATGAAGGAGACGTTGTGGCTTTCCACCCGCCGTCCGGTGAGGCCGCAGACCTCGAGCAGGGCGCGCAAGCCGACCTTGTGCGGGCCTTTCGACAAGGCCTCGAGGCCGAGGCTGGCGATGACCCGGTTCTCCCCGACGAGCGGCACGACGTCGGCCAGCGTGCCGAGGGCGGCCAGCTTGATGAATCCCGACACCCAGCGTTCGCGACCCGAACGCAGGCACAGCGCCTGCACGAGTTTCAGCGCCACGCCGACGCCCGCGAGGTGTTTGTCCGGATACGGGCAGTCGGCCCGTTTCGGGTTGATGACAGCCAACGCGTCCGGCAACGTCTCGTCGGGTTCGTGGTGGTCGGTGATGATGAGATCGACGCCGAGCGCCTTCGCCCGCAGTGCGGCCTCGGCCCCGCGAATGCCGCAATCCACGGAGACGATGACGTGGACGCCCTCGGCATGCAGGCGCTCGATGGCGGGCACGTTCAGCCCGTAGCCGTCGCGCAGACGTTCAGGCACGAAATGGCCCACGTTGCCGCCAAGCATCTCGATCGCCCGCCGCACGATGACCGTCGAGGTGACGCCGTCGACGTCGTAATCGCCGTGCACGACGATGCGCTCGCCGCGTTCGATGGCCGCCAGCAGGCGATCGACGGCCCGCGGCATATCCGCGAGCAACCCGGGGTCGTGCAGGTGATCGATCGAGGGATGGAGGAACCGGTGCGCGTCCCCGGGCTCCGTCAGGCCCCGCTGCCAGAGCAGCCGGCCCACCATCGGATCGACACGCAGGGCGTCGGCCAGGCGGCGCGAGGCGCCCTCGTCATGGGGGGCGCACTCCCAGACGTAGGAGACCATCAGCGGGCTTCTTCGTCGACGAAATCCAACCCGGCGCGGCCGATCTGGCGGAAACGATCGTACCGGTGCGCGAGGCGATCGGCCGACGACATCGCCGAGACCTCACGCAGCGCGCGTGAGAGCGCGGCGTCGAGCAGCCGGGCGGCGCCCTCCGGATCCTGGTGCGCCGCCCCGACCGGTTCGGGAACGATCTCGTCGACGACACCGGACTTCAGGAGGTCCGGCGCCGAGATCTTGAGCGCCTCGGTGGCCTCGACCTTCTTCGCCGCGTCGCGCCACAGGATGGCGGCACACCCTTCGGGCGGGATGACGCTGTAGATCGCGAACTGCTGCATGAGGACGCGGTCGCCGATGGCCAGCCCCAGCGCCCCGCCGCTGCCGCCTTCTCCCGTCACCACGACGAGCACCGGCACGTCGAGGACGGCCATCTCGCGCAGGTTGAGCGCGATCGCCTCCGCCACGCCACGCTCCTCGGACTCGATGCCAGGGAAAGCGGCCGGCGTATCCACGAACACGAGGATCGGGCGGCGGAACTTCTCGGCCATCCGCATGGCCCGAAGTGCCTTGCGGTACCCCTCCGGCCTCGCGTAACCGAAGTTGCGCGCGATCTTCTCCTTCGTCGAGCGGCCCTTCTGATGGCCGACCACCAG
>CAZJRM010000223.1:0-2151 GCA_964547975.1 uncultured Vicinamibacterales bacterium
CGCGACGGCGGCCCAGAGTTCCAGGAGATCGAGCTGTCGAACGTGCGCCGGACGATTGCGAAACGCCTCGTCCAGAGCAAGGGGCCGATCCCGCACTTCTACCTCACGGTGGAAGTGGCGATGGACCGCGTGTGGGACGCCTACAAGGCCCTGCGCGAACAGAAGTCCACCATCAGCGTCAACGACATCATCGTCAAGGCGACGGCGCTCGCGCTGCGGCAGCACCCGGACATCAACGCCTCGTTTGCCGGCGATCACATCCGGCAGTACAGCCGCGTGCACATCGGGATGGCCGTCGCGCTCGAAGACGGCCTCATCACGCCGGTCCTGCGCGACGCGGATCTGAAACCGCTCGAGGAGATCTCGGACGAAGCACGTACGCTCGCGGATCGGGCGCGGGCTCGCAAGCTGCAGCCCGGCGAATACACCGGCGCCACGTTCTCGATTTCGAATCTCGGCATGATGGGCGTCGAGGAGTTCTCGGCCATCATCAACCCGCCGGAAGCCGCGATCCTCGCCGTGGGGGCGGTCCGTCAGGTGCCGGTGGTCGTCAACGGTGAACTGGCCGTGGGGTACCGCATGAAGATAACGTTGTCGGTCGACCACCGCGTGGCCGACGGCGCGAGCGGCGCACGTTTCCTGCAGACGCTCAAGAAGTTCCTCGAGCACCCGCTGCTGATGGCGTAGTTATTGGGGATTGGGGATTGGGGATTGGGGATTGGGGGTTGGGGGTTGGGCTTCTTCCCTCTCCCCTGTTCCCTTTCCCTCTTCCCTATCGCCTAATCCCTGTCCCCTGTCATCGAGGCGCTCATGAAAGCAGGCGCCTCAGCACGGCGGAGTCGAGATTCCCGCCGCTCATCACGCAGACGACGAGTTTCCCGTCCAGTTCCTCCCGCAGTTTGTACGCGGCAGCGAGCGACGCGGCGCCGGCGCCTTCGGCGAGATTGTGCGTCGTCCGCAGCGCCAGCCGCACGCCGTCCGCCAGTTCATCTTCCGTGAGCGTCACGACGTCGTCGAGGTCGCGCTTGAGGATCCCGAACGTCAGGTCGAACGTGACGCGTGTCGCCAGGCCCTCGGCGAACGTGTCGGCGCGGGTACCCGGTGTCCGCTTCCCCGTGCGCCACGCCCGGGCGAACGTGTCGGCGCGTGCCGCCTGGACGCCGACAATACGCGCCGGCGCGCCCAGCGCGCTGCGGACGATGGTCAGCCCCGAGGCCCCGCTGCCGCCTCCAATCGGCACGAACACGATGTCGGCGCGAGGCACCTCTTCGAACACCTCCAGCGCGTAGGTCCCGACACCTGCGATGAGCAGCGGTTCGTTCGCGGAGTGGACGTACCGGTATCCGCGGTCCCGGGCCTCGAGTTCGCAGCGCTCCCGCGCTTCGTCGAAGTCCTTGCCGAACTCCACGACCGTCGCGCCGAACCCGCGCATCGCCGCATTCTTCTCGGGATTGTTGCCGACGGGCACGTAGACGGTGCACGGCACGCGTTCGAGCCGGCACGCCAGCGCCAGCGACTGTCCGTGATTGCCCGTCGAGGCGGTGACGATCCCCCGCGCGCGCTCGTCGGCGCCGAGCGTCGCGGCGAGGTTCAGGCCGCCGCGGATCTTGAACGCGCCCGTCGGGTTGTGGTTCTCGTGTTTGACGAGCACGTCGGTGCCGAGCGCCTCGGCCAGCAGCGGATGCCGCAGCAGCGGCGTGGGCCGAAGTGTCTGGTAGACACGAGGCCTGGCGGCGTAGACATCCTGCAGTGTCGGCACGACCATGGTCGCCTCGATCATCGTGACTCGCGCCATCGGCGGACCACCGGGACCGCGAGGTCGGGCCGGTCCGTGATGAGTCCGTCCACGCCCCAGGACAACAGGCGCCGCATGTCGTCCTCGCGATCGACGGTCCAGACAATCACGCGGGCGCCCGCCTCGTGCGCGCGTGCGACGAAGGACTCGGTCACGACACGCATCCCGTCGAAAGACTCGGGCACCTGGAACGAGTGGAACGGGACGGCCCCGCCCGTCCGCGGCGCTCCGTCCAGTCCGGCGAGGATCTCGGCGCGGTTCGCTCCCCGCCGAAGGTGCGGCGCCCACTCACGGACCCGTTCCAGCGCCTCCTGGTGGAACGACTGGTTCTGTCACGGCCTGTTCGAATCCCTTTT
>CAZJRM010000223.1:2161-8827 GCA_964547975.1 uncultured Vicinamibacterales bacterium
GGGCGTCGTCGGCCGTCTTGAGTTCGATCAGCACCTGGAGGGTACCGGTCGCGGCCAAAACGTCACGAAGCAGCGGAATCCTGCAGCCACGCCCGCGGAACGGATAACCCGCATCGGGCAGGAACCGGTGGCCGGCATCGAGCCGATCGAGATCGGCGGTCGTCAGGTCGGCAATGGCGCCGGAGCCGTCGGTCGTCCGATCGACGGTCGGATCGTGCATGACCGCCGCCCGGCCATCGGCCAGCAGCCGCACGTCGCACTCGACGCCATCGACACCGAGCGTCACCGCGTTGCGGAACGCCGCGAGCGTATTCTCTGGCGCGAGGCCGCTGCCTCCGCGATGGGCGATGACCAGCGGCCGCTCAGGGGGACCGGACAACACCATGCGGGTATTCTCGCACGCCTGTCGAGAGTCGCAGAAACCCGCCCGTCCGGATATCATCGGCACATGCGTTCGACCTCCCTCCCCCTCTTCCCGCTCCAGAACGTCGTGCTCTTCCCCGGCGTGTTCCTGCCGCTGCACGTGTTCGAGTCGCGGTACCGCGCGATGATGCGGGACGTGCTGGCGGGAGACCGGATGATCGGGATCGCGCTGACCAAACCCGGCTGGCAGCAGGACCCGTCGGGCCGGCCGGCGGTCTACCCGATCGGCTGCGCGGGTCTGGTGACGCACGTCGAAGAACTGCAGGACGGCCGCTACAACACGATCCTGCGCGGGATCGAGAAGTTCCGGATCACCGGGGAGCGTGAAGGCCGCCCGTATCGCGTGGCCGAAATCGTGGGTGTCTCCGAGGTAGCCACCGACGCCGAACGTGATGCGGTGCACCAGCAACGCCAGCGGCTCGAGCAACTCCTCACATCCGCCGAGACGCCGGACCTGCCATTTCCCGAGACCTTGTCGGACGAAGAAATCGTCAACGCGCTCGCGCAGTATCTCGAGTTCGAAGCCATCGAGCGCCAGGCACTGCTCGAGCAGCCCACGGTCGCTCAGCGCTGTGTCGCGCTCGTGGACCTGCTCGAGATGAAGTCGATGCTCGGCCATCACCCGCCGGACAGGGGGCTGAGGCACTGAAGACAGGGACGAGGGAACAGGCGATAGGGAAGAGGGAAAGACAGGTGCGGCGCTGGCCGCAAGCCGCAGGCCGCCGCTAGCGTCGCGTCGGGGCCTTCTTCGTCGATTTCTTCGCGGGGGCTTTCGCCGGCGCCTTCTTCGCCGGCTGCGGCGTGTACTCCACCATCACGTTGCTGATGACCGCAATTGGTCGACCTGGCGCCGTAAACGTCTCGGTGCCTTCGAAGCGCCGGACGATCATCTTCTCGCCCAGGATACAGACCTCAGTCGCATCGTCTGGCAGTGCGATGCGGATGCCCTCGATCCCGGACGGCGCCACTGCCTTGAGGCCGCCCGGCAGCAGGCCGCCGCCGATCCGATCGAACAGATCCGCGGCCGTCCTGAACTCGTTCTGCACGACCGCCCGCGACACCAGCGTGTTGTCCATCGTGAGGACACCAATCGTCGCCGTCGTTTCCGCAAACGACCGTTTCGCTTTGACGAGATCTTCCGAGTAGACCTGGCGGTTGTGCAGGTCGAAGACCAGTGTGATCGGGCCCTTGTGCGGCGGTAGCGTGATCGTGATGCCGTCAGCCGGCGTCCGCCCGATGGGCACGTCGCAGAACTGACGTTTCGACGAGACGCCCGTACCGAGCGGCGACGGGCAGTGCATCGTCGCCGGTTCCAGCTTGAGCGCGGACGCGGCGGGCTTCGCCGCCGCCCTGGTCTGGGCGGAGATCGGCATCGCTGCCAGGCATGAAAGGACGAATACAGCGGCTAGACGTCGCATAGGTGCAGTATACCGGGGCTCACGGCTCACGGCTCGCGGCTCACGGCTCGCGGCTCACGGCTCGCGGCTCGCGGCCCTCGACGTTGCTCGGGGCGCCCTGAGCGAGCCTCCAACCGGGAGAGTCGAAGGGCGGCTGTTCCCCAATCCCCAATCCCCAATCCCTACTTCCGCCTGATGAGCTCGAGGAACTCCATCCGCGTGCGGTCGCGTTCGCGGAACGCGCCGAGCATGGCGCTCGTGACGCAGAACGAGTTCTGTTTCTCGACGCCGCGCATGGCCATGCACAGGTGGTTGGCTTCCATGACGACGGCCACGCCCAGCGGGTCGGTCTTGGCGCGGATCATCTCGGCGATCTCGTTGGTGAGCCGCTCCTGGACCTGGAGTCGCCTGGCGAACGCGTCGACAATCCTGGGAATCTTGCTGAGGCCGATGACCTTGTGCCGCGGAATGTAGGCGACGTGGCACTTGCCGAAGAACGGGAGCATGTGGTGTTCGCACATGCTGAAGAAGTCGATGTCCTTCACGATCACCATTTCGCTGTAGTCGACCGTGAAGAGCGCCTGGTTCACCAGGGCATCGACGTCGACGCGGTAGCCGTCAGTCAGGAAGGTCAGCGACTTCCGGACGCGTCGGGGCGTATCGCGGAGGCCCTCGCGGTCGGGGTCCTCACCAAGCTGGACGAGCATCTGTCGGACGAGATCTTCCATGGACCAAGTCTACTCCGAATCGATGGTTTCGCCCCAGAGGCGAATGTCCGTTCCTTGGCGACTTCGCGCACTGGATCCAAGGGCTTGGATCCAGGCCTCACAAAACCTTGGATTCCTTCGTTTTGGACACCGATCTCATTCGAATCAAGTCCTTTCTTTTCATCGCCTTAACAATTTCAGCAACTTGGCACCGAGAGTGCTAGTAGAATGGCAGGTCCATCAGGGGAGGTGCGGCTACGTACATCCCGTGGACGACCGCCGGTCGGCGCGTATGCGCGGCCGGCTGGCAGGCACCACCGCCCGGGTTACCGGGGGCCGGTGCACTCGGTTCTCTTTTTGAGGAGGAAGACCGTGCGATTTCGATTGTCAGCATGGCTGGTGATGTTCCTCATGCTGGCCGCGGTGGGCACCGCGGCGGCGCAGGAACAGGGCGGCTCCATCCAGGGAGTCGTCAAGGACTCGTCGGGCGCGGTGTTGCCCGGCGTGACCGTGGAAGTCAAGGCGGCGGCGACTGGCGCCACCTCGACGGCCATCACCGACGGCGAAGGGGTGTATCGCTTCCCCGCGCTGCCGCCTGGAACGTACGAGATTACTGCGGCGCTGCAGGGCTTCTCAACCGCGAAGACCAGCAACGTCAACCTGGCCCTCGGCCAGTTGCTCAGGGTCAACCTGGACATGTCGGTCGGCTCACTGACCGAATCGGTGCAGGTCACCGGCGAAGCGCCGCTCATCGACGTCAAGCAGAACGCGTCGTTCTCGACCGTGTCGCGGGAAGCCATCGAACGTATTCCGAAGGGCCGCGACTTCACATCGGTCATCGCGACCGCGCCGGGCGCCCAGAAGGAATCGAAAGCCGGCGGTGAAGCGCAGATCGACGGCGCGTCCGGGTCCGAGAACCGGTTCATCATCGACGGCATGGACACGACCAACATGCAGACGGGCGTGTCGGGCAAGACGATGCTCGTGGACTTCATTCAGGAAGTCCAGGTCAAGTCGTCCGGGTACAACGCCGAGTTCGGCGGCGCGACCGGCGGTGTCATCAGCGCCATTACCAAGTCGGGCAGCAACAGCTTCCGCGGCGGCCTCGGCAGCTACTTCCAGACCGACGACATGTACGGCGACCGCCGAGAGTCCGTCGAGTACAACGCGTGGGCATCGGAAGTCGCTGAAAAGGGCCTGCTCGGGTTCCGGACGCCGTGGCTGTACTACAGCCCGGTGGCGGACATCGGCGGCCCAATCGTGAAGGATCGCCTGTGGTTCTACGCCGGCATGGCGTACACGAAGAACAAGTACGAGTACGACGCAACCTTCATCACCGACCCGAATCTGGTGAAGCGTCACTTCGTGCAGAACAACGACGCGTATTACCCGAACTACAACATCACGATGCAGGTCAGCAACGACCTGCGCGTCCGCCTGTCGGGGTCGCACCAGTTCAACAAGCGGCGCGGCGCCCTGCCCGCCATGGTGGCGGACGGCCGGAAGTACCTGGCCACGATCACGGCGTCGAACGCCTGGATGGCACCCTACGCCGGCCAGTCGATTCCGCAGTTCACGACCGGCACGTTCGACAAGCTGGCGGACGGCACCGTCAACCAGCGCCTGTACGACAACCGCTGGGTGAAGAACGGGGCGGACTCGAACAACACCGTGATGTCGATGAACGTCGACTGGGTCGTGGCGCCCACGTTCTTCGTCAACATGACGGGCGGTTACTACCGGGCCAATGACACCACGCCGGAAGACGCGGTCGGCGATTCAATCGTGCATATCTTCAACGGCGCGAACTACGACGCGACGATGGAAGCGCTCGGGTTCCCGACGGTGCCGTCGCAGTTCCACTATGCCAGCGGTTACTCGGACAACATCTCGAGCAGCCGTCGCGTGCGGAACATCTACGACCGCATCTACGCCAACGCGAACACGACATGGTTCAAGTCGCTCGCCGGCCAGCACGTCTTCAAGCTGGGCGCTCGTTACGAGCGGTTCGGCAACGACATCTACAACGGCAACGCCTTCCCCCGGATCACGTTCTACTGGGGTAAGAAGTTGCAGACGCTGGACCAGCGGGTCGTCACCGGCAAGTACGGCTACTACATGGTCAACAAGACCGGCACCATCGGCAAGGTGCACTCGGACAACTTCGCCTTCTGGCTGCAGGACAGCTGGTCGGTGAACAGCAAGCTGACCATCAACGCCGGCGTGCGCGTGGAGAACGAGACCATCCCGTCCTACAAGGACACGGATGACGCCATCGACATCAAGTTCGGGTACGGCGACAAGATCGCCCCGCGGGTGGGCTTCGCCTACGACATCAAGGGCGACGGCAAGTGGAAGGCGTACGGGTCCTACGGTTGGTTCTACGACATCACCAAGCTCGAACTGCCCCGCGGCGCGTTCGGCGGTGACCACTGGATCAACTACTACTGGACGCTCGATACCTACGACTTCACCAGCGTCAACTGCGACGAAGGTACGTCGGGCTGCCCGGGTACCTTCATTCAACAGTGGGACGCGCGCCGTTCCTCGAACCAGCCGGACGAAGTGCTCGCGGAGTACTTCAACCGCCCGGGTATGACAGGAATCGACCCCGAATTGAAGCCCGTCCAGACGGGTGAGTTCACCCTCGGTATCGACCGTGAACTGAACTCGACGATGTCGTTCGGCCTGCGCTACGTCCACAAGTGGCTGACCCGCACGATTGAAGACGTGGGCATCAACCACCCGGAACACGGCGAGATCTACATCATCGGCAACCCGGGTTTCAGCTACACGGAAATCATGGAACCCGATTACCCGTCGTTCGTCACGCCGAAGGCGAAGCGGAACTACGACTCGATTGAAGCGCGCCTCCGCAAGCGGTACTCCAACCGGTGGCAGGCTGAAGTCAGCTACACCTGGAGCCGGCTGTTCGGCAACTACGGCGGTCTCGCGAGTTCGGACGAAAACGGCCGCACGAGCCCGAACGTCAACCGCTACTTCGACAACCTCGTGATGAGCTACGACAAGAACAACGACGAAGTCGAAGGCTTGCTGGCGACCGATCGCCCGCATGTCATCAAGGTGCAGGCCACCTACGACCTGCCCTGGGGCACGACCATCGGCATGTTCGGTGTCCTGCAGTCGGGTCTTCCCCAGACATCCCAGATCGCCTGGCAGGGGTACCCGGTTTACTACAACGGGCGCAACGACCTCGGCCGGTTGCCGTGGGCGAAGTACCTCGACATGAACGTCCAGCAGGAGTTCCGCCTTGGGGCGAACCGTCGCCTGGTGCTCGCCGCCAACGTGACGAACGTGCTCGACCTCAAGACGCTCACCGGCTACTACACGACGCAGCCCTGGCGCGACACCATCTACCCGGCGCCGTCGACCTTCTACGGCGGGCCGTGGGACCCGGTGGCCGAGGTGAACAAGGCGAGGGCATCAGGCGCGACCGTGCGTGACGCCGCGCTGTACAAGGTAGACAACTCGTTCCTCGACGCGCGTGAAATCCGCCTGAGCGCGAAGTTCACGTTCTAGTCGGTGCGCAGTTCGGACGGGGCTTCGGCCCCGTCTCTCAGGGCCCCGCAGGCAGCACGCCTGCGGGGCTTTTTTTTCGGCTTCGGCTCATGGCACGCGGCTCACGGCTCATGGCACGCGGCTCGCGGCCAATCCCCAATCCCCAATCCCCAATCCCCAATCCCCAATCCCCAATCCCCAATCCCCAGCCCCCAGCCCCTAGCCTCTAGCCCCTGCCCCCGTGTATAGTCCCCACATGCCGATCGACAGCCGGCTTTCGCCGCGAATCGAGATCCTTGGACACGTACCTGGCGAGATCACCGTCCTCGCGCCCATTGCCGTGAGGGACCTCGGGCCGCGAGGTGTCCAGCTCGAAACGTCGTTCCCTCTTCTTCTGAATTCGGTTCACGAACTGCGTATCCACCTCGGCGACGACAACATCGTCGTGCGCGGTCGTGTGGCCCACTGCCGCGTGGCCGATCTCGGAGCGGATGTCGCGATCTATCGCGCCGGACTCGAGTTCCTCGAGGTCCCGCCGCACGTCGCCCGCGCCATCGAATCACACCTCGAGCGCCTTCGCGAGATGCGGCACGGGAAGTAGGAGGTTCGGCTCGCGGCTC
>CAZJRM010000224.1:0-8807 GCA_964547975.1 uncultured Vicinamibacterales bacterium
CGCGTGCGGAAGGGCAAGTCCCCGCACGGCAAGCTCTCGTTGAGCGCCTACCACCAGGGCGGCAGCATCGTCATCGCCGTGACGGACGACGGGGCCGGCCTGAATACGGAAAAGATCCGGCGCAAGGCGATCGCCCAGGGCCTCATCACGGAAGACCAGGTGATGAGCGAACACGAGATCCACCAGCTCATCTTCGGCGCCGGATTCTCCACGGCGGACAAGGTCACCGAGATCTCCGGCCGCGGCGTCGGGATGGACGTCGTCCGGCGGAACATCGAGGCGCTGCGCGGCCGGGTCGAGATCCAGAGCGTGTTCGGCCAGGGCACGACGTTCCTGATCAAACTGCCGCTCACGCTGGCTATCCTCGAGGGCCTCGTGATCCGGGCCGCCGGCCGCCGGTTCGTGCTGCCGACCTTCGCGGTGAGCGAGTCCCTGCGGCCGAAACCCGAGCAGGTGCACAGCGTGCAGGGGCGGCCGCAGATGATCCAGGTCCGAAACGCGCTGCTGCCGATGGCCTCGCTCGGCGAACTGCTCGGCTTCAGTGAGGTTCCGGCGGATGCGTGCGGCCGGACCGCCGTCGTCATCGACGACAACGGGCGTCACGTGGCCCTGCTCGTAGACGAACTGATCGGCAAGCAGGAAGTGGTGATCAAATCGCTGGGGGCGACGTTCGCCGCCGTGAAGGGGATCGCCGGCGGCGCCATCATGGGCGACGGTCGGGTCGGGCTCATTCTCGACGCGGCGGGCCTGACGGCGTTGATGGGCAATACCTCCGCCCGGGCGGCGTAGGCCACGGTCGGAGCCAAGGAGGCAGTTATGAGTGCAGCCGCAGTGATGACAGACACGGCCGTCGGGGCCGTCAACCGGGCGAAACCCGGCAAGTACCTGACGTTTTCCCTCGCGGGCGAAGAGTACGGCGTCCCCGTGCTCAAGGTGCGCGAGATCATCAAGATGATGGACATCACCGTGGTGCCGCAGGTGCCACACTACGTGCGGGGCGTCATCAACCTCCGTGGCAAGGTCATCACCGTTGTCGACCTCCGGCTGAAGTTCGGCTTCGCGGCCCAGGAGCAGACCGACGAGACCGCCGTGGTCGTCGTCGAGGTGAAGGTGGACGGCGGGAAGGTGCTGATGGGCGTCGTCGTCGACTCGGTCTCGGATGTGCTGAACATCCAGGGGGACGAGATCGAAGACACCCCCGCGTTCGGCGACCGGGTCGCGACCGACTACCTGTGCGGGATGGCCAAGGTGAAGGGGCGCGTGAAGATCCTGCTGGATCTCGATCGGGCCCTCGGCTGGGACGCGCACGTTTCCTAGAGGGGTGGCTGTGACCCGCGCTGCTGTTGCCTTCGACGGATCGCTCCTCGAGAGCGGGCCGGTCCTCTCCGACCGGGACCTGGCGTTCATCGTCAAGCTGGTGTACGACCGGGCGGGCATCCGTCTGCACGACGGCAAACGCGAGTTGATCACGGCGCGCCTGCAGAAACGCCTGCGCCTGCTCGGCCTGCACTCGTACCGCGAGTACATCGACCGGCTCCAGAAGGACACCGACGGCGACGAGATGGTGGCGTTCCTGGACGCGATTGCGACCAACCACACCTCGTTCTTCCGGGAAGAGCAGCACTTCCAGTACTTGAAGGACCGCGTGCTGCCGCCGCTGCTCGCGCGGCCGGTCCGACGGGAGATCCGGGTGTGGAGCGCGGCGTGTTCGTCCGGCGAAGAGCCGTACACGCTGGCCATCACGCTGGCCGACGTGCTCCCGGACGGCGTTGACGGCGTGCACATCTTCGCGTCCGACCTGTCGACCAAGGCGCTGGCCACCGCTCGCGGCGGCGTCTACAAACTCGATCGTGTGCGCGGGATTCCGACGGACATCCTGCGGCGCCATTTCGAGCGAGGCATGGGCGCGCAGGACGGCCTCGCGCGGGTGTCGTCCGCGCTGCGCCGGCGGATCGAGTTCGCGCAGTTGAACCTGCTCGAGATCGGTGATCTCGGGCAGCGGTTCGACGTGATCTTCTGCCGCAACGTCATGATCTACTTCGACCGGATCGTCCAGCAGCGCGTCGTGACGATGCTGGAGCGGCATCTCGAACCGGATGGGTACCTGTTCATCTCCCATTCGGAGAGTCTGAATGGCATCACGCACGGCCTCCGCTGGATGGCGCCGGCCGTGTATCAACGGAGGACGGCGTGAGCCAGCCGCAGACGTCCGACGTCGCTTCGGCCCGCCCGCCCGCGTGGACGCCACCGCTTGCCGCGGATGCCGCGACTCCGTCGCGGGTCGTCATCGGCATCGGCGAGTTCGCCGTTTCGGACAAGCCCGGGACGGTGCTGGTGACGCACGCGCTCGGCAGTTGCGTGGCGGTGTGCCTGTGGGATCCGGCGACGCACGTCGCCGGCATGCTGCACTTCCTGCTGCCGGACTCGCGGGTCAATCCCGTGCGCGCCGGGCAGCAGCCCGCCACCTTCGCGGATCTCGGGATTCCGCTGCTCTTCCAGGCGGCCTACAAACTCGGCGCGGTCAAGCAGCGGTGCGTCGTTCGCCTCGTGGGCGGGGCCGACGTCACCGGCGTGCAGGGCCAGGGGCTGCTCGAAGTCGGCCGCCGGAACCAGGTGGCGGCCAAGAACCTGCTGTGGCGCAACGGCGTGCTGATCAAGGCGGAACGCCTCGGCGGGAGCGAGCCGCGCAACGTCCTGCTGAATGTCTCGGACGGGGGGCTGCGGATCACGTCGGGCAACCAGATCGTGGCGGAACTGTAGGGGAACGATTATGAGTCTCAACATTCTCATCGTGGACGATTCGGCGATGATGCGCGCGATGATCAAGCGGGTCACCGCGCTCAGCGAGATTCCGATCGATCACATCTACGAGGCCGCCAACGGCGTCGAAGCCATCAAGGTGCTCGAAGAACACGACGTCCAGGCGATCTTCACCGATATCAACATGCCGGTGATGACCGGCACCGAACTGCTGCGCGCCATCGCCGCCAACGACCGATGGCGCAACCTGCTGCGGGTCATCATCTCCACGGACGGATCCGAAGCGCGGCGCAACGAAGTGCGCGAACTGGATGTCCGCTTCTACGTCGAGAAGCCGTTTCGGCCGGAGGTCATGCGCGATGTGCTCTCAAGTCTCACAGCGACGGGTTCCAGCGTTCAGTGAACACGTCGAAACGCTGAAGCAGGCGGTCGTCGACGTTTCGCAGGAGAGCTTCTTCAGCTTCGCCGAGTTCTGCGGCGCCGAGCGATTTGCCGAAGCCATCACGCTCGTGCCGGCGCCGGCGGACTCCGCGCCGCGATGGGTTGTCGCGCGCGTCGATTTCAGCGGGGCGTTTGCCGGCCGCGTGGCGCTCACCCTGCCGTACGCCCTCGCGGTGGACATGGCCACGTCGCTCGGCGGCCTCGACCCCGCCGACGGCATTTCGACGAACCTGGTGTTCGACGCCACCGGCGAGTTCGCCAACATGGTGTGCGGCACCTGGCTGACGCGCGCGTGTATCCGGCGGAAATTCGACCTCACCCAGCCCGTCGTGACCACGGTGGCCGGCGTGACGCCCTCGCGGGGCGACGACGAAGAACTGGTCCTCATCAACGAGTGGCCCGTCAAACTCGCGGTCACCTTCGTGCCCGAGTCGGAGGCGCGGTAGATGGCCGCCAACACCCGGGTACTCATCGTCGACGATTCGGCGGTCGTGCGCAAACTCATCGGCGACGCGCTGCGCAAGGAACCCGGCATCGAGGTCATCGGGGGCGCCGCCGATCCCTATATCGCCAGGGACCTGATCCTGCAGTTCAAGCCGGATGTCATCACGCTCGACATCGAGATGCCGCGTATGGACGGCCTGACCTTCCTCAAGAAACTCATGGCCCACCACCCGCTCCCCGTCATCGTCGTCAGTTCCGTGACGCAGAGCGGGTCGGTGGCCAGCGTCGAGGCCCTCAGAACCGGAGCGCTCGATGTCATCGCCAAGCCTGGCGGCCCGCACTCGGTGGGCTTCGTCACCGAGCGGATCATCCAGGCCATCCGCGGCCTGCGCGCGTCACCGGGGATCCGCCTCAAGCCCGCCGCCGCCGAACCTCCGCCCGCGGCTCCGGCCCACGCCGCCGCGGCGGCCCCGGCCGTCAGCGGACGTCGCGCCTCCGGACTCATCGTCATCGGCGCGTCGACCGGCGGCACGCAGGCGATCGAGACCATCCTCACGCGCCTGCCTGCGGACACGCCGCCGATCCTCATCGTGCAGCACATGCCCGCCCACTTCACGCGCGCCTTCGCCCAACGCCTCGACCAGGTGTGCGCCATGCACGTCGTCGAAGCGACGCACAACCAGGCGATCGAACGCGGGACCTGCTATATCGCGCCCGGCGACTACCACATGGAGGTCGTGCGCTACGGTGTGCAGCTCAGGACGTCGCTCAACCAGCGCGCGCCCGTGCATCATCAGCGCCCCGCCGTGGATATCCTGTTCGAATCGGCGGCCAGGCTGGTCAGCGTGCCCATCGTGGCCCTCATTCTCACAGGGATGGGCGCCGACGGCGCGGACGGGATGGTGCTGCTGAGGAAGGCGGGCGCAGAGACGATTGCCGAAGACGAGCAGTCGTGCGTCGTCTTCGGCATGCCGAAGGAAGCGATTGCGAGGGGGGGCGCCAAACACGTGTGCACGCTGCTCGGCATGCCCCCGATGATCTTCGAGTGTTTCGACCGCCTCGCGGGGAAGCAGGTCGCGTAGGCCGGGTTATTCGACCGGCTGCCAGGCCCAGGCCCGGCCTCCGGATGCCGCCCCCACCAGCACGTCGATGACCCCGATCCTGCCGGACCGGGCATCCGTGTAGTCGCCGAAGTCGATCTTGTCGCCGTGGGTCCCGACGATCCTCGCTCCCGGGACGATGTCCTGGATCTCCGTGAGCGCCTGCTGCAGACCGTCCGGCGTCGACGGGTAGTACTGCAGGATTCGGCCGACCTGGTACTTCAGGGACGTGTGATTCGTGTCGTTCAGCTTCGTGTCATCGAAGCCCGCCAGCGAACCAGCCTTCACGCGCGCCGCCGACGCCGTCGCCGACGGATAGAGCGTCGTCAACCCCGTGGCCACCGCCGACGTGGTCGGGGTGGTGGTCTGGGTGCCCGCGTTGTTCAGCAACTGCCCGAGAAACGACGCGAATTCGTCCTTGGACAGGGCGCCGTCGTTGTTGGCATCGAAGTTCTGGATGATCGAGTTGGCGAGGTCGCTCATCGAACTCACGGCAGTGACGTTGGACATATTCCTCCAGGCCCGAAATCAGCGGCCAACCCACAGGGAGCAAGCCGGATGCCGGGCGTTCCGACTGAGCCCGTCAAATCGTCCGGACACTCCGATCTTGCGTAAGTGGTCATCAGGCAATAAGTTGCAAGTAGGCATCGTGTGCCGGTTCAAGACCGCTGGCCGCATCCGTGGTCGGCGGGCCGTCTCGCATTGACGGCCTGGCGTCCGCGAGTGGCCGGCGGGCCCCCGTGGGCCGCCCTGCAGAGTGACCCCTTCGGAGGACGCGACCCACTGACCCGCGGTGGACACTCCCACCCGCTGTTTCCGGCAGAACGCCGAATTCCTTGGGATTTCGCCGTGTCTGACAGGTACCCGACTTGCACAAGCGTCTGTTGCCACGCCGGGAGGATGTCGCCATGTTTCGCAGATTGACCGTTGGAACTGCCCTGATGACAGGGTGTCTCGTACTCGCCTGGTCGCTCCCGGCCGATGCCCAGCGCCGCGGTGGCCAGAACGGAGGGGGCCAGGGGCGTACCCAGTCGGGCCACCCCGTGACAGGCAAAGCCGTCCCGCGGACCGGATCGTCCGGGGGGAGCGGACAACAGGGTCGGCCGTCATCCGGCTCCTGGTCGGGTGAATCCGGCCGACGACCGGGCAGCGGCTACAGCGGTTCGCGGTACGCTCGACCCTATACGCGTGCTTACTTCGGAGCCGGCTGGTACGGCGGCCCCGGATGGTACAGCTACGGCCACCCCGCGTTCTGGGGCCTCGGCTGGAACTGGGGATGGGGCCTGGGCTGGTGGGGATGGCCGGGTTACTACTCGCCGTATCCTTACCGTGGCGGCTGGGGTTACCCGACCGCGAGCGTACGGATCCAGGTCGAACCCAAGACGGCTGAGGTCTACGTCGATGGTCACCTCGCCGGCACCGTGGACGACTTCGACGGCATCTTCCAGCGCCTGGATGTCGATCCAGGGGGCCACGAGATCACGATCTACAAGGAGGGGTTCCGGCCCTTCCGGGAGCGCCTCTATCTGACGGCTTACAGGGGCGTGACGATCAAGAGCGTGCTCGAGCCGCTGGCGCCAGGCGAAGCGAACGAGCCGCGGCCGCTGCCGTCGGCGTTTCCGACGTATCAGAACCTGCCCGACCGGGAACCGCCGCAGGGCTGGGCGCCAGGCGCACTTCCGCCGCCAACGCGTGAGCCGGAAGCGATCCAGGAACCGCTGACCGGCCGCGAGGCGGTGCCGTCGGGGTTCGGCCAGATCACCATTCGTGTGCAGCCCGCCGACGCGGAAGTCGTGATCGACGACGAGCCGTGGAGAGGACCGGAAGGAGCCGAGCGACTGACCGTCCACCTCCGCCCGGGGCCGCACCGCGTGGAGATCCGCAAGGAAGGCTTCGACCCGTTCGTGACGACCGTGGAGATCAAAAAGGGAGAAACCGCGGTGTTGAATGTAAGCCTTGGTCGTCTGTCCGGCGTATAGGCCAATAGGACGGGGGCGTCCGGCCTGCCGGACGCCCCCGTTCGCGGGTGGCCCGTCGCTCTCGACTCCTCCGGGCAGCGACGGGTTACCCGATCTTCTCTGCCAGCATCACCACACTCAACGCGTAGGTGTGGGCGCAATTGTAGGCCAGAATGGCCTCATAGTTCGCGTAAACCAGAAACGCCCTCCGATCGACCCTGACGAGCGACGCCGGCGTCTCTCCGGCCGGCAATGCCCCTCCGCCCGCGAGGGTCACGCCGAGGCGGCGCCAGTCCGACAGCGGTCGCGTGACGGTCATCTCCCGCACGGCGCGGCACGCGCCTTCCATGCGTAACGGCACGGCGCTCGCCACGCGTTCTGCGACCGCTCCCCGTGATCGCACCTCGCGGCCCCAGCGCTGGCCTTCGACCCACCCGCGCGACTTCAGGTAGTTCGCGATTGACGCCAGCACGTCAGGCGTCGATGCCCAGATGTCTCTCCGCCCGTCTCCGTCGAAATCCACGGCGTCTTTCAGGAATGTGGACGGCATGAACTGCGGCTGACCGAGGGCGCCGGCCCAGGAGCCCTTCAACCGGTCGGCGCTGACCTCGCCCCGATCGAGGATCGTCAACGCCGCAAACAGTTCTTCCCGGAACATCTCGGCGCGCCGACCTTCGAAGGCCAGCGTCGCGAGGGCCGGCACGGTCGGACGTACGCCCGAGAACCGTCCGAAGTTCGACTCGAGCCCCCAGATGCTGGCCACGATCGACGGCGGCACGCCGTAGTGAGCCGCGACCTTCCGGAGGAGCGCGCGTTCGCGCGTCACGGTCTTTCGCGCGGTCTTCACGAACGTCTGCGGCAGACGGCGCTTCAGGTACTGATCCAGCGTCAGCGTGAGTTCGGCCTGCGTTCGGTCGCGTTCGACCACCACCGGCAGCGGCGCGACTTCCCTGAGCGCCTCATCGAGGGTCTGCCGGCTGATGCCGCGAGCCAACGCGTCGGCGCGAAGCACCTCGAGCCACGCCGCGAACCCGGGCGTGGACGACGAAGCCGGCGCGCCGTCCTGCGGCGTGGCGCCGACGACGGCCAGGCAGAGGGCGACGACCACGGCGGCGACCGCGCCCGGACCGAGCCGGCGTCGACTGGAGGCGAGATCCACCGTTACAGGTTACCCCACGACGTGAAGCCCCGTGCTATTGTTGGCAGTCCCGGGAGCCGAAAAGAGAGAAGGCATGGCGCAGTCGTTTCGTATCGCGGTCGGGGCCGATCATGGCGGGTTCGAGCTCAAACAGTTGCTGCTCAAGCACTTGAGCGGACAGGGCCACGCCGTCATCGACTGTGGAACGACGAGCCAGGAGGCGGTCGATTACCCCGTGTACGCCGAGGCCGTCGCGCACCAGGTGGCCTCCGGGGCGTGCGACTTCGGCATTGCCGTGGACGGCGCCGGCATCGGCTCGGCCATGACCGCCAACAAGGTGCCCGGAGTCCTGGCAGCGGCGTGCTACACCGAGACGCTGGCGCGCAACGGCCGCGAGCACAATGACGCCAACGTGCTCACGCTCGGCGCCGGGCAGGTGACACCCGATCTGGCCTGCCGCATCGCCGACGTGTTCGTGACGACCTTCTGCACGGCCAAGCGCCATCGGCGGCGCGTGGACATGATTCGTGATCTCGAGAGGCAATCGATGAGCGGTTCGACGACCTCCGGCAGTTCAGTGGACCTGTCGGCCGAGGACCTGCAGCGTATCGCGGACCGTGTCCGCCAGTTGCTGCAGGAGCAGCGCACGGCGGAGCCCGCCGCCCCGCCGGCAATCGATCCCGACCGCCTGGCGAAGATGATCGATCACACGCTGCTCAAGCCGGAAGCCACGCCGGCGGACATCGAGAAGCTGTGCGCCGAGGCGAGGACGTTCGGGTTCTGTTCGGTCTGTGTGAACCCGACGAACGTCAAGCAGGCGCGCGGGCTCCTGCGCGGCACGACGGTCAAGGTCTGCGCCGTCGTCGGCTTCCCGCTCGGCGCAGCGGCGCCCGAGATCAAAGCGCTCGAGGCGCGCAAGGCGATTCGCGAGGGCGCGAACGAGATCGACATGGTCATCAACATCGG
>CAZJRM010000225.1:0-8730 GCA_964547975.1 uncultured Vicinamibacterales bacterium
GACCCGCGGGAAAAACGGGCTCCCGTCGTCTACGGGAAGTATAGATACAAGGGGACAGGGATGGGGCGGGAGGGTTCGTGGGTGCCGGCTTCAGCCGGCACCGAACCGCGTCCGGCTGAGCCGGACGCCACGAAAGCGGGATTGGCCGCGAGTCGCGAGCCGTAAGCCGCAAGCCTTCTTACGCGACTTCCGTCCTTGCCTCTTCCGTGGCGTGCGACCGGTGCCACTGCAGGGCACGGTTCAGCGAGCTGGTGAGCTGGTCGCGCGTGAAGGGTTTCCGCAGGTAGTCCATGGCGCCCGTCCGCATGCTGCGCGCCGCCATGCCCGTGTCCGGGCAGCCTGTCATCATCACGATCGCCGTGTTGGGATACCGGCGGCGCACTTCGTCCGCCAGCCAGAAGCCGTCCCGGCCCGGCATCTCGATGTCGCTCACCACCACCGCCGGCGGCGCCGAATCCAGACTGTGGAGCGCCTGTTCGGCGTTGACGGCCGCCTGCGTGCGGTATCCAGCCGCCTCGAGCCAGCGCGTGATCAGCCCACGAATGGCCGCTTCATCATCGACTACCAGCACGTTGCACACGGCTACCGCCCTCCTGCGATGACGGCGACGATGTCGTCTCCGCCTGGTGTGGTGCCATCCGCGTCGAACGCCGTCTCGATGACGCCGTTGGGACCCGGTGAAATGGCGATCGTGTCGGCCGTGGCCGACCTGGTACTCCGAACGTTGATGGCGTAGCGGTGTCCCCACGGATCGGGGCCGAGTCCGCTGAGATATCCCCCGCGCCATCCCCGGGGGGCGCCGGGCGACCCGCCCTGGCGCGTCGGATACCCGGGAGTGTTGGTCACGAGATGGTCCTCGAGGCGAGCCACCTTCGTGTCGTCGAGCCCGGCGACCCACGCGGCATCTCCTCCGTCTCCGACTCGCGGCGCTTCGCCGGGGCCGACGAGGAGATCGGCCGACGCCCATCCCTTCTCCAGGGAACGGTCGCCGGGCACGTCGATCGTGAAACGGGCGAAGGTGGCGGCCAGCGTCTGCACGTCGCTCGTGGCGCGAACCTGCCGCGCGTCGGCGACGTAGTCGCCGATCGACGGGGCCGCAACGGCTCCCAGGACCGAGAGGGCGCTCAGCACGATCGTCACCTCGGCGAGGGATAGTCCGCGTTGGCTGGCAATGGTCCGTGTCATTTCTGGCAACCTCGTCTCCGACTTGCCCTTGTGCAGAGCAAGGAGGCTGCCAGTTCGCACGGGACGCGTTTCTGCCCGGAAACCGCAGAGTGTCTGCTGGTTGCGCGCGAGCGGCGTCGTGCGCGTCCGTGGGCCCGCCGCACAACCTGTGCGCCGCGGTGACAGTTCCGCACGTCGCGATGCGCGGAGATGACAGGAACGTAAAGAATACGCCGGGTTCGTCAGTCGTGCCGTCGGGTCGTTGGCGGCACGGTTCCTGCTGTAGTCCTCGTGGACACCCGCCAGAAGCGTGCGGGTGTGACAAGGAGCGGACACCCATGCCCGGTTCTACCGGCGACGGCGCGGCCAGTCAGGTACACGCCGACGCAGGCGCTGATCGTTTTCGCAGGCTCTACGAACTGCACGCGGATGCCATCCTGCTCGTCGAGGACGGCACCGGGCGCGTGCTCGACGCGAATGCCGCAGCGGAACGGTTGTACGGGTACACCCGCGCTGAACTGTCACGCGTGCAGGAGGCGGACCTGTCCGCCACCGCCAGCGACGCCGGCGATACCTGGGGCCCTCACCCCGGCCTGGGCCTGGACCTGGCGCGGACTCGGTTCCAGAAGAAGGCGAATGGCGAGGTCTTTCCGGCGGACGTCACGACACTCCCGTTCATCGACCGCGGCCTGACGTTCCATTTCCTCGTCGTCCGGGATATCTCGGACCGATGGCAGGCGGCCCGCGCCTGCCAGGAGAGTGACGAGCGGTTCCGGTCCATCCTCGAGCATGCTCCCGACGCGGTCATCGTGCAGGTCGACGGACGGATCGCCTACGTCAACCCGGCGGCCATCAGCCTGCTCGGGGCCCGGACGGCCCTCGATCTGCTCGGCCTCGAAATGCTCGAGCGGGCGCACCCCGACTATCGCGATCTGATCAGGGAGCGTATCCGCCTGACCAACGTCGAGCGTCGGGCGGTGCCGCCCCTCGACCAGGTGTACCTGCGGCTGGACGGTACGTCGGTGGCCGTGGAGGTCTCGGCCACGCCCATCACGTACCTGAACAAGCCGGGGTCGCTGGTGTTCGCGCGGGACATCACCCGGCGCAAGCAGCTCGAGGCGGAACTGTCGCAGACCCAGCGTCTCGAGTCGATCGGCCAGATTGCCGGCGGTATCGCCCACGACTTCAACAACATGTTGAACGTGATTGGCGGCTACACCGAGATGGCCCTGACGCGCCTGCGGCTCGACGACCAGTTGCGCCCGCAGTTGCTCGAGGTCAAGCAGGCGGCCGACCGCGCCGCCGAGCTGACCGCGCAGTTGCTCGCGTTCTCGCGCCGCCAGGCCAGCACGCCCCAGCTGATCGACCTGAACGCCCACCTCCTGAACGCCGAAGGCATGATGCGTCGCGTGCTCGGCGAGTCCATCAGCCTGCGTCTCGAACTCGGCGCCGGCCCTGCGATGGTGCGGGTCGATGCGGTGCAGCTCGACCAAGTGCTGGTCAACCTCCTGTCGAATGCGAAGGAGGCATTGCCCGGCTCGGGCAGCGTGCACGTCGAGACGCGCACAGTGTCCCTCGGATCGGACGAGGGGCTCGCGCGGTCCGGGTGTACACCAGGGGCGTACGCCGAGATCGCGGTGACGGACAACGGCTGCGGAATGAGTGCCGAGACGCGGGCGAGGGTGTTCGAGCCGTTCTTCACGACGAAGCCCAACGCGGCCGGCCTCGGCCTGTCGGTGGTCTACGGCGTGATCAGGCAGCACCAGGGGTGCGTGCAGGTGGCGAGCGCCGCCGGCCGCGGCGCGACGTTCAAGGTCTTCCTGCCGAGGCAGGAAGTGGTGCGGCTGCCCGGCCTCCCCCCCGCCCCGGTGCGCGCCGCTTCGACGTTCGGCCACGAGGTGGTGCTCGTCGTCGAAGATGAAGCCCAGGTGCGCCGCCTGGTGGTGACGGCGCTCGAACGCTACGGCTATCGAGTGTTGACGGCCGCGTCGCCCGACGAGGCCCTGGCCCTCGCGCACACGACCGCGGGTGAGATCGACCTGCTGCTGACCGACGTCATCATGCCCGGGATGGACGGCGCCGAACTGCAGCGCCAGCTGTCACGGCAGCGCCCGAACATCCGGACGTTGTTTATGTCGGGTTACGCGTCGAACATCATGGGAGACCACGGCATCCTCGAGACGGGCGTCTACTTCATCCAGAAGCCGTTCTCGGTGCTCGATCTCACGCGGAAGGTGAGGCAGCTGCTCGACGCCCGGCCATGAGGACCGCCGCCACGCTGAACGGCACGACCGAAGCCGCGGACACGGCGACGCTGAGGACGAGGCCTCGCGTGAGGTTGGCGGAGTCCCCGATGAGGCCGGTGATCCACGGGCCGGGGCCGACACCCGCCAGGTTCATCACCAGCAGCGCCACCGCCACGGCGCTCGCCCGGGCGTGCGCCGGCGCCAGTTCCTGCACCGCCGTGTAGACCGGGCCGAAGTACGCGACCGTCGACGCCGACGACACGAACCAGCAGATGTAGAACACCGGCGAGGTCGGCGGCAGCGTGTAGAATGCCAGGCTGAAGGGCGCGAACAGCGCCGCCATGATGGCGAGGCTCCACGCCCGTCCGCCCGCCCAGCGCGCCCGGCACCAATCCGACAACCAGCCGCCCGCGAGGTTGCCGGCAAGTCCGGCGGTGACGGCCACCACGCCGGACGTGAACGCCGCGCGGGCGTACGGGAACTCCCGTTCCTGCACGAGCCACGTGACGCCATGCATGGCCGACGCCGACGCGTACGCCAGGCAGGCGCCGCCCGCCATCAGCCACAACATCGACGGCGTGGCGCGCAACGCCGTCGCGAGATCGCGGACGATGGCGCCCATCGACGGGCGCGGCGCCGGGCGCCCCGGCGCCGGGGCGCGGGGCGGTTCGTGCACGAACACCAGCAGGCTCGTGACCGCGAGGCCGATGACGCCGAGCGCGACGAAACACGCGCGCCAGCCGAAGCGCGGGCCGGCCCAGCCCGCCGCGATCAGGCTCACGGCCGTCCCGATCGGCAATCCGGCGTAGTAGAGGCTCGACGCCATGCCCATGCGCCGTGCCGGAAACGTGTCGGCGAGCAGCGACATGGCGGCCGGCGCGAGAGCGGCTTCACCGATGCCGACGAACAACCGAGGCGCCGCCAGCCCGGCGAAACTCCGCGCGGCGCCCGACAGCGCCGTCATCGCGCTCCAGAGGGCGAGCCCCGCGCCGATGATGACCCGCCGCGGCCACCGATCCGCCGCGACGCCCGTGCCGATCCCGACGAGGGTGTAGATGACGACGAAGGCGAAACCCGCGAGCAGCCCGATATCCGCGCGTGTGAGGCCGAGGTCGGCCATGAGCAGCGGTGCGAGCGCCGCGATGAGCTGGCGGTCGACGAAGTTCAGGACGTTGAAACCCGTCAGTACGGCGAGGCTCAGCCACTGGGCCCGGGCAGGCGGGGCGGTGGCCGTGGTCGGATTCGAGGGCATGGGCTCAGCGGCCGGGTGTCAGCGCGTGACCGTGCACACGAGCGTGCCGGCTTCCCAGAACGGCGGCAGGTACGCCGCGTAGTTCGACAGCGGCAGCACGGTGTCGTCGAGTCGGAGCCCGAGGGCCTCGGTCATGAACGCCCGGCGCGCCTGGATCGCGTGCCAGAGATCGGGATGCGCGGACGCCAGTTCGGCGCGCAGATCCGCGTCCGCCAGCGCGACCGTGTCTTCGCCGTTCAGCGCCTGTCCAGGCGGGAGCGCGCTCGGGATGATGTCGCACTGCAGCGTCATGCCCGACACGAGCCGATCCCCGCTGCCCGGGCGAATCGGCGAATGCGTCCACTCGTCGATGGCAATGAGGTGGCCGGGGTTGAGCGCCGGCCCGAACGCGGCGCCCTCGAGCGCGGTCATGACGGCCGCGTGCATCGCGTCGCCGCTGACCCCGACCCGAAGCGTCTCCCACCAGGCGGCAATCGCCCGGAAGTACGGCACGACGGCGCCCTCGACGAACGACGGCAGCGGCGTGCCGCGAAGCAGGCCAGCGCGGCACGACAGGCTGCCCCAGTAGCCGATGGCGGTCGTCACGCCGTCGCCGGGCTGCAGCACCCGATCGCCGGGGCTGCACAGGCCCACGATCGTGTCGTGGCCGCCGACCATCATGACGTGGCACGACAGCGGCTCGCCCTGGTAGCCCATCAGGCCGGCGGCGTCCCGCTCGGTCATGCCGGGGCGAGCGCCATCGACAATGCGGAACACGGCGTCGCTCGCGCGTTCGGCGGCCCAGGCGAACTGGGCGATCTGCGCGGCCGAGTTCGTCGACTTCAACCCGCGTTCGGGATGACACACGAGATCCGTCGCGTCGCGGAGTGTCCCGGCCGGGCCGACCAGGCGCTGCAGCACGCGGACCAGCAAGGCCGGCACCCACGCCGGCGACATGTGGTCATCGTCTTCAGCGGATTCGAGATACTTCCATCCGACGACCGCGACGCGCTGGCCCGCGGAGATCCCGGCCCGCGCCAGCACGTCGGCCAGGCGCGGCGCGGCCGTGCGGGGCTGACCCATCAGGCTGAGCGACTGGGCGAGGAGGGGTTCGACTGGAACCGTGGCGATCGGCACGTAGCCGAGTCCTTCGTTCCCGACGACAAGGCGACGCTGGCCCGCGGGGCCGATGAGGAGCAGGGCTTCTTCGAAACGGGGATCGAACCCGCAGAAGAACGCGAGGTTCGCGTTGTGTTCCCGGTCGCCGTAGACGACGACCCAGTCGGCGTCGGCGGCTTCGGCCAGAGCCGCGATCCGGCGTTCGTACTCGCGGCCGGGAACCTCCGGCCGCGGTCGAGCCGCGGGAATCGGCGGCCTCGGCACCTGGCGCAGCGCCACGGGACGCGGCGCCCGGTGCCCGGAGGGTGCGGTCATCATGCCTCGGTGCGCGGCGCGGTGGCGAGTTCGTCGCGCAGGCGCAGCAGCATCTTCAGGCTGGCCGCGATGCCTTCGCGTTCGGGCAACCGATTACCTTCGTATTCGATGCCCACCCAGCCGTGGAAATTCGCGGCCAGCATCGTCTTCAGCAGGCGCCGGTAGTCCTTGGTGGTCTCGTCGCCCTTCTCGTCGAAGTCGTGGGTCTTCGCGCTGACGGCCTTGGCGAACGGCATCAGGTCGGCCACGCCCTGGTAGCGGTCGTATTCGTAGAAGTTTCCGAAGTCGGGCAGGGTGCCGCAGCGCGGGTGATTGACGAGCTTCATCACGCCCGACAGCCAGTCGCCGCGCGACGAGTTGCCGCCGTGGTTTTCGACGACGACGTTGATCTGGTGCTGGGCGGCGAACTCGGTCAGGCGGCGCAGCCCGTCGGCGGCGAGTTTCATCTGTTCATCGGGCGTGCCGGCGGAGGCGGCGTTCACGCGGATCGTGGCGCAGCCCAGCGTCCTGGCCGCGGTGACCCAGCGGTAGTGGTTCTCGACGGCCTTCGTCCGTTTCGCGGCGTCGGGGTCGCCCAGGTTGCCTTCGCCATCGCACATGATGAGGTGCTGGTAGACGTTGAAGTCCTTCGCCCGCCTGTTGAGATCGGCGAGGTAGGCTGCGTCTTCGGCCTTGTCCTTGAAGAACTGGTTCACGTACTCGATGGCGTCGATATTGAAGACCTCGCGCGTGACCTTCGCGAAATCCAGGTTGTCGAGCGCCTTGGCCTGCAGTTCCTTGTGCAGGGACCACTCGGCCAGCGAGATCGTGAAGATTGGCTTCTTCCCGCCCGTCGTCGCGGCCTGGCCGAACACGGTCGACGGGGCGATGGCGGCCAGCGAGGCGGTCGCGGCCGCGGTGGTGAGAAACGTCCGACGGGAGATGGCATCGCGAGTGGAGTGGGTCATAGCGTCGCGATCTTACCGCAGCCGATACGGTCCTTGACAGGCCTTCGCCGAGGGTGACATCTTTTCGTCGCAACACTGGGGCAGACGTGGCGTCCGCCGTCCTCCGGTTTCGCCGGGGACGAGTCAGGCGGGTGTCTTCCGTTCGCGCAAGGAGCAGTCATGATCCGCGTCAAGTTGACAGTGATGATGTTGGTCCAGTTCTTCATCTGGGGGGCGTGGATGCCGTTGATCTTCGGCTACCTGCCCAGTCTCGGTTTCACCCCCGGGCAGCAGGCCTGGATTCTCAACGCCTTCCCCATTGCCGCCATCGTCGGCATGTTCTTCAGCAACCAGTACGCCGACCGGCATTTCGCGGCCGAGAAGTTCATGGCGTTCAGCCACCTCATCGGCGGCCTGGCCATCCTGTCGCTGGCGTGGGTGCACACGTTCTGGCCGTTCTTCCTCCTGATGCTCGTGCACTGTCTGCTCTACGTGCCGACCATTTCGATTTCCAACTCGATTGCGTTCGCCAACATGAAGGATCCGCAGAAGGAGTTCGGCCCGGTGCGCATGGGCGGCACGATCGGGTGGATTCTGGCCGCGTGGCCCTTCACGTTCATCCTGGTGGACTGGAACGCCGTGCAGCAGGCGAACCCCCAGGGATTCGTGCAGTGGCTCGGCACGGTGCTGAGTTCCGGCCTGACCGGCCAGGCGCTGCAGGCCGGCACGCGCTGGACGTACGTGGTCGCCGGCATCGCGTCGCTGGCGCTGGCGGCCTACAGCCTGACCCTGCCGCACACGCCGCCCAAGAAGGCGGAAGAGGGCGCGGGTGACAAACTGGCCTGGCTCGAGGCCATGAAGCTCCTCAAGTACCCGTTCGTGCTGGTGCTGTGGCTCGTGACGCTGGTCGACAGTTTCGTGCATAACGCGTACTTCAGCTGGACGGCCCTGTTCCTCGGCACGAGCGTCGAGGCCGGCGGCGTCGGCATCCCGGGCAACTGGATCATGCCGGTCATGAGCGTCGGGCAGATCGCCGAGATTTCCACGATGGCCGTGCTGGGGGCGGTCCTGAAACGGTTCGGCTGGCGCACGACGATGATCGTCGGCATCCTCGGCCACGCGGCGCGTTTCGCGGTCTACGCGTTCTTCCCGGATCATCCAACGTTCATCATCCTCGTCCAGATCCTCCACGGCATCTGCTACGCGTTCTTCTTCGCCACGGTGTACGTCTTCGTCGACGCGTACTTCCCGAAGGACGCGCGAGCGAGCGCCCAGGGCCTGTTCAACGTGATGATCCTCGGCGTGGGCGCCCTCGTGGCGTACTCGCTGTGCCCGTATCTCATGCAGAGCGTCTTCACCCAGAACGGCGTGACGAACTTCCGCGGCCTGTTCCTCGTACCGATGACTTCGGCCATCGCGGCGGCCGTGGCCCTCGCGCTCTTCTTCTTCCCGCCGAAGGACACGAACACGAGCGGCGCGGCCTGACGCCTGCCGCGGACGGGTGTCGAGACGGGCGCGCCGGGGAGCCGGCGCGCCCGTCGTGTTTCCGGAGGCGCGTGTCCGGAGGGGCGCCGCCACGCGTCGCAGGCGTTATCATGACGGGGGAGGCATCCATGAATGGCAGGGGCATGCGGACGGCCGCCGCCGCCGTCCTCGGCGTGGTGTCGGCGCTGGCGTCAGGGTGCGCGACCAACCCCGTTTCGGGCAGCCGCGAACTCGTGCTGATGAG
>CAZJRM010000226.1:0-8717 GCA_964547975.1 uncultured Vicinamibacterales bacterium
TTCCCATGCGCATCACCGTCGCCCACAGCCCCGATTCAGACGACGCGTTCATGTTCTTCGGCCTGGCGAGTGGCCAGGTCGATACCGGCGGCCTCGAAGTCGGTCACGTGCTCCAGGACATCGAGACGCTCAACCGCGCGGCGTTCGAAGGGCGCTACGAAGTGACAGCGGTTTCGTTTCACGCCTACGCGCACCTGCACGACCGCTACATCCTCCTGCCGCACGGCGCCAGCATGGGCGAGAACTACGGCCCCGTCGTCGTCGTGAAGAAGGATGCGCCGGAATCACTGGCCGGCGTGACGGTCGCGGTGCCCGGGACCCTGACCTCGGCCTACCTGGCGCTGAAGCTCTACGACCCGACCCTGCAGACCGTGGTGATGCCGTTCGACGAGATCCAGGAAGCCGTGAAGCGCGGCGACGTGGCGGCCGGCCTCATCATCCACGAAGGGCAGCTCACCTACCAGGACGAGGGCCTGCGCAAGATCGTGGACCTGGGTGAGTGGTGGGCTACCCGTACGAACGGGCTGCCGCTGCCCCTTGGAGGAAACGTCATCCGCCGCGACCTCGGCCCCGAGATGATTACGAAGGTCAGCCGGATGCTCCGTGCCAGCATCAAGTACGCCTTGGACCATCGTCAGGAGGCGCTCGACTACGCGCTGCAATACGGCCGTGGCCTCGACCGCACCAAGGCCGACACCTTCGTCGGGATGTATGTCAACAATCTGACGCTCGACTACAGCGACGCCAGCCGCAAGGCCGTGACGCTGTTCCTCGACCAGGCATTCGAGAAGGGCGTCATTCCGGCGAAGGTCCCGATCGAATTCGCCGCCTGAGATTCAAGGAATCCCACCCGGCGCCGACTGTACTGCCATGGGGCGATCTCCGCCTCACGGAGTCAGCACGTCAATGCCGATCCCAGCGAACCTCCTCGAAGGCATCAGCCGGCTCGACCCTCTGCCGGTGACCGTGCAACGCCTGATGAAGGCGCTGGACGACGAAGAGGCCGGCGCCTACCAGATTGGTGAGATCGTCCAGTTCGACCACGCGGTGGTGGCGAGCCTGCTTCGGACCGCCAACTCGGCGGCCTTCGGCGGATGGGCGCGGACCGAATCGGTGCGGGACGCCGTGTCGCGCCTGGGCAAAGCCCGCGTCACCTCGCTCGTGCTCGGCGATCAAATGAAGAAGCTCACGGGCGATGCACCGCTCTACTACCTGACCGAGGACGAGTTGTGGCGGCACGCCAGCGCAGCCTCGCTGGCCGTCCGGGCGATCATGCGCGAGTGCCCGAAGGCGGGATTGACGGAATCCGCGACCATCGCCGGCCTCGTCCACGACGTCGGCAAGCTCATCATGGTCCGGTACATGAAGGCTGACTTCTCGGCGATCCTGGCCCTGCGCGATCAGCACGGCATCACGTTTGCCGAAGCGGAACGCGAACTGCTGGGCTGCGACCACGCGGAAGTCGGCGGGCAGGTCGCCCGGCACTGGGGCTTCCCGGTCGACATCCAGGAAGCCATCGCGCGCCACCACGAGTCGCCGCTTGCCGACTCGACGCCGGTCCTGGACGCCGTGGTCGTTGCCAATCTCGCCGCCAAGGCCATCGGCACCGGGCTCGGCGCCGAAGGCATGGACATGCGTGTGGACGAACGGTGCCAGCAGCGCTTGAAGCTCAACTTCTCCGGCTTCGCGCGCGTCTGCGTCCAGACGATGTTCGACTTGAAGGATGTCAGCGCGGCCTACGGGGTGAAGACAGCGTAGCGCTACCGCCAGGGAACTAGGGAACCAGGGAATAGGGAATAGGCGATAGGGGAGAGGGAACGGGAGCAGGGAAACGAGCCGAGGGCCGAGGGCCGCGAGCCTGACCTATTGTCTGATCGCGCGGGAGAGTGCCTCTGCAGCCTTCGTCATCCTCGGGCCTGGCACGACGAGTTCCCCGCCGTAGAGTACGTGCACGCGGCGATTGCGCACCGCCGGTACCGCTGCCAGTGCGTTCCACTCTCGTACGTCCCTGCCGCGATCGGCCGGCGGCGCCTCCTTCGAGTACCGCAATTCGATGATGACATCGGGTGCGCGGGCCAGGACCGTCTCGGTGCTGACGTTCACCGACTCCTTCTTCACGTCGCCGAACACGTTGGTTCCGCCGGCCACCTCGACGAGGTCGTGGAGGAAGCCGTAACCACCGCTCACGTTGATGGCGCGCAACGAACCGGGTTCGCGGCCGATGACCAGCATGACCCTCGGGCGTGGCTCTGTCCGGCGCGCGCGGACGGCGGCGAGGTCCCGTTCGATCCCCGAGGCGAGCGCCTCTCCTTCGCGCGGTGAGCCGGCTGCCTGCCCGAGTTGCCGGATGGCCGAGAGCGCGTCTGCGAGCGACCCGTGCACGTACGTGAACGTCCTGATCCCGGCTCGTGCCAACTGCGTCTGCAGTTCGGTCTGGCTGGCGTAGCAGACCATCAAGTCAGGCTTGAGCGAGAGGATCTTCTCGACGTCGGGATCGAGCAGCGCGCCGACGCGCGGCAGGCGTTCGACGTCAGGCGGGAAGGCGTCGAAGCTGCCGACGCCCACCATGCGCGGTCCGGCGCCCATGGCGAAGAGCGCCTCGGTGGCCGACGGGACGAGCGAAATGATGCGCGTCGGCCCCTGAGCCGCCGCCGGGAAAGCCAGACATAGCAGCAGTACCGACAGGGCTGATCGCCGTCGCCAAGGCTTTGGCGGTCCGCCGCAGCTGGCGAAGGCGGAAGCCCTGTCCCACATCAAGCGGCGCACTCGTGTCATCGTCTTTGACGTCTCCCCACGGCTCACGGCTCACGGCTCGCGGCCCGCGGCCTCGCCCCTTCCTTCTTCCCCAATCCCCAATCCCCAATCCCTTTCCCTCTTCCCTATCTCCTTGTCCCTTGTCCCTATCGTTTGGCCCCTGTTCCCTATCGTTGCCGTATGAGGAGCCACAGGAAGAACGGTCCGCCGATGACGGCCGTGATGATCCCCACGGGCAGTTCGACGGGCGCCATGACGGTGCGGGCCACGAGGTCGCACACGACGAGAAACGCCGCGCCGAAGAGCGCAGATGCCGGAAGCACGATGCGGTGATCCGATCCAACCATCAGCCGTACGAGATGCGGCACGATGATGCCGATGAATCCGATCGGCCCGCCGAGCGACACGGCGGCGCCCGTGGCCAGCGATGCGCTGAAGAACGAGAGCTTCTGCACGCGCACCACGTCCACGCCGCGCGCCGCGGCCGCGTCGGCATCGAGGCTGAGCAGGTTGAGCGCGCGGGGAAGCCAGGCGAACGCGAACGTGGCGACGGCCAGGAGCGGCAGTGCCGCCAGGATCGGGGTGTAGCTCGAGACGTCGAGATCGCCCATCAGCCACCGGACGGCGCGCAGCGTCTCGGCCGGGTCGGCGAGGTACTGCACGAGCAGGATGAGCGCCGAGAAGAACGAGTTCAACGTGACGCCCGCCAGCAGCAGGACGTTTGTCGAGAATCCCTGCCGCCTCGCCCGGGCGAGAGCGTAGACGATGGCCACGGCGCCGAGTGAGCCGACGAAACTCGCGCCGGTAACCGCCGATACGCCCAGCAACGACACATGCAGGCGGAACGACATCGCCAGCATCGCGCCAAGGGCCGCGCCGGCCGAGACGCCGAGCGTGAAGGGCGTCGCCAGCGGGTTGCGCAGCAGGGCCTGCAGAACGACGCCTGCGGCCGCGAGCGATGCGCCGACGAGCAGGGCCGCCACCACGCGCGGCAGCCGCGCGATGAAGAAGATCTGCGCGTCGGTGTTGTCCGCAAACGGGATTGACCCATCGAACACGCGCCACAGGCTGATGGATGTGGTTCCGAGCAGCGGTGCCACGATGGCGGCCACCAGTGTCAGCGCGCCGAACAGCGTCAGCGACACGGCGAGGCGGCGGCGCACGTGGTACGCGGTCACGAGGTCTTCCCCGCGCCCGGCACGCGTCCGAGCGGCACGACGGTCAGGTGGTGCGCCGCGGCGTGGAAGTGCACGTCCGCGCGTACGCCGTACAACGTGGCGATGAGCTCGCTCGTCAGAACCCGGTCGACCGGCCCGTGGGCCAGGACGGCGCCGTGTTTCATGAACAACAGCGTCCGGCACAGGTGGGCCGCGAAGTTCATGTCGTGTGTCGCGACGACCATCGTCAATCCGCGTTCGCGGTTCAGGCGCGAGAGCAGGGCCGCGATGTCGATCTGGTAGCCGAGGTCGAGCGACGCCGTCGGCTCGTCGAGCAGCAGAATGTCGGCTTCCTGCGCCAGCGCGCTCGCGATGACCACGCGCTGCTTCTCGCCGCCGGACAACGTCGCGAACTGCCGATCCGCGAGGTGCAGCGTGCCCGTGGCGTCGAGTGAGTCCCGCGCGACGGCGAGGTCGCGCGGGCCTTCGAGTTCGAAGGGGCCGAGATGCGGGTAGCGCCCCATGAGCGCGACTTCGAGCACCGTGTAGTCGAAGGCGAGGTGTGTCTCCTGCGGGACGACCGCGAGGCGGCGGGCGAGGGCGCGGCGGGGGATGGCCGTGAGGCTGGTGCCGCCGAGCGTGACCGAGCCGGCGCCGGGGTGGAGCAGGCCGGCCAGCAGTCGCAGCAGCGTGGTCTTGCCCGAACCGTTGGGACCGAGGATGCCGAGGATGTCGGCGCGTTCGACGGCCACGGTGACGTCGCGTACGCCCGGCGGCGGCAACGCGACTCCCGGCGCACCGGCCGCAGGCGGCCGGTGCGGGCGGGTGCCGTGCACGTAGGTGACGTTATCGGCTCGCAGCAACGCGAATCCCTGCCGTCGCACGGCGTCCCGGCGCGGGATAGCCGAGCGCGCTTTCGTACGACCGGTCGAGCAGGTTGTCCACGCGGACGACGAGTTCGGCGAAGCGGCCGAGCCGAACGCTGCCGCCCGCATCGACCACGCCGTAGCCGTCGGCGTAGAACAAGCCGCCGTACGCGCCGTAGTTCGGTTCGACGTCGAGCACCCGGTTGCGGCCCGACGCGCGCGCGAACGCCGTCCAGCGAGGGCGGTTCAGCAGCAGGTCCACGGACGCCTGGTGGCGCGGCCGTCTGATGAGCGCGTCACCAACCGAAAACGGCGCCGGCGCCGTACCGGACCCGCCGTCGACCGCGAGTACTTCCGAATCGGTGAACGAATACGCCACCCGCGCTTCGAGGCCCGACAACGTGCGCCAGGCCGCGGACACGTCCGCGCCTCGCGCCCGGGCATTGGCGATATTGTCCGTGCGGTAGAGCGACACGTTGGCCATGGACCGGCCGACGGCCACGATGAGGTCGTCGTACGTGTTCGTGTACGCGGTGACGTCGATCACCAGCCGTCCGCCGAACAGGCTCTGTTCGATGCCGGCGTCCACGCTGCGGCTTTGTTCGGGCTTCAGTCCGGGATTGTCCGTGAACGCGAGTTCGAAGGCATCCGGCGCGCGGATCCCCGTCCCCGCCGAGGCGTGGACCCGGCTCCAGTTCCCACCCGAGTCCGCCGACGTCCGCAGGTAGTAACTGGCCGCCACGCGCGGGTTCGGCGAGACGACCGCGTCGCGGGCCATCGCCGGCCGCGGCGCGTACGACAGCGGGTCGGCCGCCAGCGCGGCGCGCACGATGTGTTCCAGCCGGAGCCCGGCCGTGACCGCGAGCCTCGAGCCGACGCGCACCCGCGCTTCGGCGAAGTAGCCAGTCACCTGCCGTGTCACCGGGACGCGCGACGCCGACGCGTCGGTGATGTAGGTGCTCTCCGCGCGTTCGCCTTCCGTATCGACGCCAACGGTCGCCGACAGCGCCCCGCCGAACGAGCGGTCCAGTTGCCCGTGCGCCGACCAGCGGTGCGTGTTCGACATCGAGTCGCCCCACGCGCTCGCGAAGTCCGAATCGAGTTGCATCCACGACGCGCGGGCGCGCACGGCCGTGCGCGCGCCGAGTTCGTGCGTGATCGACGCCGCACCGAGCGCGAGGGCGTTCTTTCCGCGGGCCACCGTGTCGATGCCGGGAAACGCGCCGATGGGGTTCGACCCGAATGGCCCGGGGTTCCCCCGTTCGTTGCGGCCGACACGCGAATCGAGGCGGAACGTCGTGCCCGCGCGCGGCTGCCACGACGCCGCCATCGCCACGCTCGTTCCGGCGTAGTCGTCGTTCGACACCTTCGTGGTCGTGCCAGGTGCGTCGTCCGTCCAGCCGTTGCTCGACAGGCGTTCGAGGTGGGCGCCCCACTGGATCGCCCCGGCCGTTCCGGTCGTGCCCGCGACCAGTCGGGTCGTGCCGAGGCCGCCGGCTTCGTAGGTCGCGCCTGCCGAGGCAGGGCCGCCGACGGCCGTGCGGACCTGGACGACGCCGCCAATGGCATCGGCGCCGAACACCGCGCTCTGCGGCCCTCGCACGACCTCCACCGATGCCACACCGCCCGTCGTCAGGTGGCCGAAGTCGAAGCCGCCGCCGAAGCTGTTCAGTTTGACGCCGTCGACGAGCACCATCGTGAAGTCGGATTCGCCGCCGCGCGGGAAGGCCGACGTGACCGCACCAAGGCCGCCATTGACCGCGACGGCCGCGCCCGGAGCGAGGCGCATCGCGTCGGCGACCGTGACGAACTGCCGCGCGCGGATGTCTTGCGCGCTGATGGCCGTGGCGCCCGCAGGCGAGTCGGACAACGGCGTTTCCACAAAAGACGACGAGACGACGAGTGTTTCGCTGATGGCCGACAGACGCAGCGTGAAGGCGACAGGGGCGTCGGCGCCGTCGCGCACCGTCACGCGCGCCGGGTCGGTCCTGAATCCTTCGACGATGACCGTGACGTCGTACGTTCCGGCCTGAAGCGCGTCGAACGCGAATTGTCCCCGAGGGCCGGTGAGGGTGTCGCGCACGACGCCGGCCGGCGAGCGCAGCGTGACGCGCGCGCCGGAGACGGCCTGCGACAACGGATCGTAGACGAAGCCGCTGACCGAGCCTGTCGGGCCGGCGGACGCGGTGCCTGCACCGGGGAAAACGAAGAGGATGGCGGCCAGTATCCCCGCGCACGCGCGGAGAGACACGGACACACTTCTGCCACGGACACGTACGGCGGGGTGAATACCCATCGAGACCCCCTGCTGGTGTTGCCTCGCACCAGCGTGCCGCGCCAATCCCGTAGCGGGATCGCGGCGGACGGAGTTGTGGTTGCAGCAGGCGGCCAGGTGTCCTGACTTGCGGATCGTCACGCGCGCCGCGCGTCTTCCAGTGCCCGTTGGCACCGTGACGGAACGCCCGGATCGGGCGCTCAACTTGACAGCGCGCGCTCCCCGCTGACAGTGGCGGGACCGTGTGGGATTCTCACCCAGCTTCCCTGGTCGGCCAGCCGGAGCGTTACTTGCGGAGGGCAGTATAGCATGCGAGGATCAGGAACAAGGGGCAAGGAACAAGGGGCAAGGGATGCTGGGGAACGCGCGAATCGAGGCCGCCGGCCTCGGGGAAATCAGCGAGAAGCTGGACGCCGGCGAGCGCCTCGGCTTCGACGATGGTGTCCGCTTGTTCGAGTGTCGCGACCTGCTGGCCGTCGGCTGGCTGGCCAACCGCGAACGCGAGAAACGCCACCAGGACCTGACCTACTACAACCACAACATCCGTCTCGAAGCGACCAACGTCTGCGTGGCGAACTGCCTGTTCTGTTCCTTCGCCAGGCTCATGCCCGGCGACAAGGACGCCTACACGATGTCGATTGACGAGGTGCTGGGCAAACTCCGCGTCCGCGCCCACGAGCCGATCACCGAGGTCCACGTCGTCAACGGGCTGCATCCGGACCTGCCGTTCAGCTACTACCTCGACCTGCTGCGAGGGTTGAAGGCCATCAAGCCGGGCATTCACCTGAAGTGTTTCACGGCCGTGGAGATCGCGTTCTTCGCCGACACGTTCCACCTCTCGGAAGAGCAGGTGTTGCGCGAACTCATGGCGGCGGGCCTCGACTCGCTGCCCGGCGGCGGCGCGGAGGTGTTCGCTCCGCGCGTGCGCCGGAAGATCTGCGACGACAAGTGCGACGCGGAACGGTACCTGCGCATCCACCGGCTGGCCCACGGCCTCGGTATGCGCACGAACGTGACGCTGCTCTACGGCCACATCGAGACGCTGGCCGAGCGTGTCGATCACATGCTGCAGGTGCGGGCGCTCCAGGACGAGACGGGCGGGTTCCAGGCGTTCATCCCGCTGGCGTTCCATCCCGACAACAACCAGATGCGCAAGCTGCCGCCGCCGCCGGCGTCCGACACCCTGATGACGCACGCCGTGGCCCGGCTGCTGCTGGACAACGTGGCGCACGTGAAGGCGTTCTGGATTGCCACGGGCGTCGATGTTGCCCAGACCTCCCTGTGGTTCGGGGTCGACGACCTGGACGGCACCGTCCAGGAAGAGCGCATCTATCACATGGCAGGCGCCACGACCCCCGAGTCCATGACGACGCGGGACATCCAGCGCCTGGTCCGTGCCGCCGGCCGGACCCCGGTCGAGCGGGACACGCTGTATAACGTCGTCAATTGAAGGGATTGGGGATTGGGGATTGGTCCCCAACCCCCGATCCCCAGTCCCCAACCCCTTCTGTAACCATCCCCGCCATTTCTGCGTCTTATTGAATGTGGATTGAACTGGTCCTATATGCCGGTTCACTGCTAAAATAGGGACTCCGTCACCCAACAATTGCTCGTGTAAGGAGAAGACCGAATGGCGCACGAACTGCCTGCCCTGCCGTACGCGCA
>CAZJRM010000227.1:0-8699 GCA_964547975.1 uncultured Vicinamibacterales bacterium
GGCTCAAGCCCGACGAGTTCGTCTTCACCTGGGTGGTGGACTTCCCGCTGCTCGAGTGGAGCGAAGACGACCAGCGGTTCGTCGCGATGCACCACCCGTTCACGTCGCCAGTCGAAGAAGACATGGATCGCCTGGAGACCGAGCCGGGCCGGATCCGCGCGCAGGCGTACGACCTCGTGCTGAACGGCAGCGAAATCGGCGGCGGCAGCATCCGTATCCACGACAACGCGCTGCAGCAGCGCATGTTCCGCGCCCTCGGCATCAGCGACGAGGACGCGAAGCTGCGGTTCGGTTTCTTCCTCGAAGCGCTCGAATACGGTACGCCGCCCCACGGCGGCATCGCCTTCGGCGTGGACCGCATCGTCGCGATCCTTGCGGGTGAGCCGTCGATCCGCGACGTCATGGCGTTCCCCAAGACGGCTCAGGCGGTGGACCTGATGTCGCAGGCGCCCTCGACGGTCGAAGCCAAGCAGTTGCGCGAACTGCGTATCCGCATGGATTCTTGACCGGCCGGCGCCGCCAATAGTACGATTTGCGACTGGTAAGTTGCTGTAACGCAAGGGGATAGCCACCACGTCCGAGCAGACGCGCACGATCGTGATTCCCGATGAGAGCGTCGAAGCGCTCTTCGGGGCCTTCGACGAGAACCTCCGGTACCTGGAGAGCCAGACCGGGGCCCGCCTCGCGACCCAGGGGCACGAACTGCTCGTCAGCGGCACCCAGGCCGACGTTTCGCGCGTCAATCGCATCGTCGATCAGCTCTTGTCGTTGCAGCGCGAGGGGTACCGTCTGGCCAACGCCGACGTGAAGACCGCGACGGACCTGCTCGCGCAGGATCCGTCCGCGGACCTTCGCGAGTACCTGCTGCGCCCCGCGGTGCGGCCCGCAGGGCGTCGACAGGTCACGGCAAAGACGGTCAACCAGCGCCGGTACCTCGAAGCCATCGACCGTCACGACATCGTCTTCGGCATCGGGCCGGCGGGCACGGGCAAGACGTACCTCGCGATGGCGCAGGCCGTGTCGTACCTGCTGGCGAAGAAAGTCACGCGCATCATCCTCGCACGGCCTGCGGTCGAAGCGGGAGAGCGTCTGGGCTTCCTGCCCGGCGATCTGCAGGAGAAGGTCAATCCCTACCTGCGGCCGCTCTACGACGCGCTCTACGACATGATCGACACCGAACGCGCGGAGCGCCTGCTCGAGCGCGGCACGATCGAAATCGCGCCGCTCGCGTTCATGCGGGGGCGCACGCTCAACGACGCGTTCGTCATCCTGGACGAAGCGCAGAACACGACCAGCGAACAGATGAAGATGTTCCTGACGCGCCTTGGCTTCGGCTCGCGCGCGGTCATCACCGGGGACATCACGCAGATCGACCTGCCATCGGGCAAGGGCTCGGGCCTCATCGAAGCCATGAAGGTCGTCGGACGCGTGGACGGCATCGCCTTCATCCATTTCGACGACAAGGACGTCGTCCGTCACCGGCTCGTCCAGATGATCGTGAAGGCCTACGAAGCCTACGGCCACGACACCGCCCACGAAGGTGGCGGGCCGAGGAGTTCGTAACGTGGCCACCACTCCCGGGCACCAACGGCTCACCGCCACCGTGACCAATACGACGGGCCGACCGGTCGCCGTGCGCGGCCTTGGCCAGTGGCTCGCGCGCCTGGCACCGCCCCGCGCGCGCGGCGAAGTGGCGCTGGCGTTCGTGACCGACGCGCGAATCCGCCAGTTGAATCGCGCGTATCGCGGCGCGGACAGGCCCACCGACGTGTTGTCGTTTCCCGCGCACCGCTCTCACCAGCCGGTGGACGGCGCGCTGGGTGACATCGCGATCGCGGTGGGCGTGGCCGCACGCCAGGCCCGCGCGGCGGGCCACTCGTTTGGCACCGAAGCGCGGGTGCTCGCGCTTCACGGCCTGCTGCACCTGCTCGGCTACGATCACGAGTCGGACGACGGCGAGATGGCGACGATCGAACACCGGCTGCGTCTCCGCGGAGGGCTGCGCGAAGGGCTGATCGCCCGCGCGCACGCGAAGGCCCGATGAGCGGCGCCCTCGTCGTCATCCTCGCGGCCGTCGCGTGTTATCTGGGCACGGTGGGCGCGGCGTTCGCGTCGCTGATGCGGCTGTCGCTGCGTCTGGTGGCCGAACGGACGGGCCGCTCGGCCCGCCTGGGCGTCTACCTCGACGATCCGGTCCAGCTCTTCCTGCCCGTGCGTGCGGCCCTCGGGCTCATCCACGTGCTGCTGACCATGACCGTCTTCCTGACGGTCGGCTATACCTCCGTCGAAGGCGTCCTGACGGCGACGGCCATCATCCTCGCGATCATCGTTGTCGCGGAGCACGCGATTCCGTTCGCGATCGTGCGGCGCGATCCCGAACGCGTGCTCGAGGTGCTGCTGCCCTCGTTCGACGTCGTCGCGTCGATTCTGCGGGTCGTCCTCGCCCCGGTCCGGATGCTGGTGAGCAACCGCGGCCTCGGCTCGGCGCCGTCGGGTGTCGAGGCGACCGAAGAAGAGCAGAGCGAAGCGACGACGGCGTACCTGGAAGCGGGGCAGCAGGAAGGCCTGATCGAAGGCGAGGAGCGGCGCCTGCTGCAGTCCATCGTGGACTTCAGCGACACGCTGGTTCGCGAGGTTATGACGCCGCGGCCCGACATCGTTGCCGTTCGCGCGACGGCCACGCTGGCGGAACTCTTCGCGTTCTTCCGCGAGCAGGAGTACTCACGCATCCCGGTCTACATGGATTCCCTCGACAACATCGTCGGGTTCGTGTTCGTGAAGGACCTGATGCGGCTGCCCCCCGAGCAGGCGAAGGACACGCCGGTGACGAGCCTCGTGCGCCCCGCGCACGTCGTGCCCGAAACCAAGAAGGTGTCGGACCTGCTGCGCGAGTTCCAGCACCGCCAGCTGCAGATTGCCATCGTCGTCGATGAATACGGCGGGACGGCGGGACTGGTCACCCTCGAGGACCTGCTCGAAGAAATCGTGGGCGAGATTCGCGACGAGTACGATGTCGAGACCGAGGCCGTCGTGGACGAGCCCGGCGGCAGTTATCTCGTGACCGGCAAGGCGGACGTGCACACGGTGGCGGAACACCTGGGGCTGGAGATCGAGCCTGAGGGCTTCGAGACGTTTGCGGGGTACGTGCTGTCGCGGGTCGGTCGCGTTCCGGCGACGGGAGAGCGATTCGATGTGGATGGCCTCGACATCGAGGTGCTCGACGCCGAGCGCCGCCGGGTGCACCGGCTGCGCGTCAGACGGCGGGTCGCCGGCTCCGCCGACGCCCAGAGCGACAGGAGCGCATCCGCATGAAGTCAGGTTTCGTGGCCCTCGTTGGCCGGCCCAACGCCGGCAAGTCCACGTTGATTAACCGCCTGGTCGGCACCAAGGTCGCCATTGTCTCCGACAAGCCCCAGACCACGAGAAACCGGATCGTCGGCGTGAAGAACCTGCCGGACGGGCAGGTGGTCTACGTGGACACGCCGGGGCTGCACCGGCCGCTCCACAAGCTCAACGTGCGCATGGTGGACGTGGCGGTCACGAGCATGACGCAGTCCGACGTGGTCTGCGCCGTCGTCGACGCGACCGAGAGCACGGGGCGTGGCGACGAATACCTGGCGAAGCTGCTGGCGCGGGCGAGCGCGCCGGTCGTACTGGCGCTCAACAAGACGGACCTCGTCGAGAAGACCGCGCTCCTGCCGCTCATCGGCCGCTGGAGCGGCATGGCCGCGTTCAAGGATATCGTGCCGATGTCGGCGCTGTCCGGCGACGGCGTCGACCGTCTCGAACAGATCCTGGTGAGCCATCTGCCCGAGGGCGAGGCGCTCTATCCGGACGATTACCTGACGGACCAGCCCGAACGGGCGTACGTCGCCGAGGTGATCCGCGAGAAGCTGCTGCAGCACACCCACGACGAGCTGCCGTTCATGACGGCGGTCGTGGTAGACCAGTTCGATGAGCCGGACGAGCGCGGACTGCTGCGTCTCTACTGCACGATCCTGGTCGAGCGGGATTCGCAGAAGGCCATCGTCATCGGCCGGGCGGGGTCGATGATCAAGACGATCGGGACCGAGGCCCGGAAGGAACTCGAGGCGTTCTTCAGCGCCAAGGTGTTCCTCGACCTCCGGGTGAAGCTGAAGACGGGCTGGCGCGAAGACCCGCGGGTTCTCGACCAGATCGGCGTGCGGGAAGACGAGTAGCTGATCTGGCTGTTGGGGTCAGGAAAACTGGTCTGACCAGCGAAAGAGCAGGATAGAATGGGGAGGCGCCGCTTGTCGGGCCCGCCAGAGCATGCCGCTGATCACGACCGAAGCGCTGGTCCTGCGCACTTACAAGCTCGGTGAAGCCGATCGGATCGTCGTCTTTTTGACGAGGGATCGAGGCAAGAAACGCGGCGTCGCGGCGGGCGCGCGCCGCATGAAATCGAAGTTCGGCGGCGCGCTCGAGCCGCTGACGCGGGTGGGCGTGACCTACTACGAGCGCGAAGGGCGCGAGTTGGTTTCGCTGAACTACGCGGAACCGCTCGGCTCGCCGCTGTGGACGTCGCGGGCCGACGCCCTCGGCCACACCGGCTACTTCGCCGAGTTGATGGACGAATGGGCGCAGGAGAGCGACCCGAGCGAGACGCTCTTCAGGCTGGGCTGCTCGACGGTGGACGCGATGGTGGCCGGCGTGGCCATCGAGCCCCTGGCGCGCTACTTCGAGTACTGGCTGCTCCGCCTCCAGGGCGTCTACCCGTCGCTCTCGATGTGCGGGCAGTGCGGCGGGCGACTGGGGGCTCGGGGCGACCCGGCTGCCGTGCTGATGCCGGGGGAGCGGGACTATTCGTGCCCGTCGTGCGCGCGGGCGGTGTCGCGCGCGGTGCCGCTGTCGGGCGAGGCGCTGGGGTATTTGCGGGCGCTGAACGGTGTGGCGCCCATCGGGCTGGAGCGGGTGAAGGTGGACGAACGGGTGTTGTCGGCGCTGGAACGCGCGCATCGCGCGCTCATCGCCATGCACCTCGAGAAGGAACTCCGATCGGTGCGCGTCCTGCGCGACATGCGCGAACGAGACCGGTCATGAAGGCGACGGATCAACGACCGTGACCCTCCAAGACCTCATCTTCAAGCTGTCCCAGTTCTGGGCCTCCCAGGGCTGCCTGCTGCACCAGCCCCTCGACATCGAGGTCGGTGCGGGCACTTCGTCGCCCGAGACCGTCCTGCGCGTGCTCGGCCCGCGCCACTGGAACGTGGCTTACGTTCAGCCGTCGCGCCGCCCGGACGACGGGCGGTTCGGTGAGAACCCGAACCGGCTCTTCAAGCATCACCAGTTCCAGGTGATCATGAAACCCGCGCCCGACGAGATTCAGCAGATCTACCTGCAGAGCCTCGAAGCCGTGGGGATCGTCCCGCGGGAGCACGACATCCGCTTCGAAGAAGACAACTGGGAGTCGCCCACCCTCGGCGCGTGGGGCATCGGGTGGCAGGTGATGCTGGACGGTCTCGAAATCACCCAGTTCACCTACTTTCAACAGGTGGGCGGTATCGATCTCAGCCCGGTGTCCGTGGAGATCACCTACGGACTCGAGCGTATCGCGATGTTCCTGCAGAAGGTGGATAACGTCTACGACCTGCAGTGGGCGCCTGGCGTGACCTACCGGGAGGCGCGGCTGCGCGACGAGGTCGAGCAGTCGAAGTACGCGTTCGGCCAGGTCGACATGCCCCACGAGGAGTTCGTGGCGTGGCACCGCGAGATGTTCGACAAACACTACGCGTTCTCGCAGGTGCTGCTGCGGTCGGGCCTGGTCCTGCCGGCGCACGAACAGGCGCTCAAGTGTTCGCACCTCTTCAACGTGCTCGACGCGTGCGGCGGCGTCGGCGTCACCGAACGCACGGCCTACATCCTGCGGGTACGCCAGCTGGCGGTGGCCGTGGCGAAGGCGTTCGCTGAAGACGAAATCAAGGCCGCCGCGGCGCCGGCGCCGGCGGAGGCGTGAGGCGTATGGACCGCGAACTGCTCATCGAACTGGGCTGCGAAGAAATCCCGGCCAGCTGGCTGCCGCCGCTGACCCAGCAGATTGGCGAACACGTGGCGGCGCGGCTCAAGGCGCTGCGGCTCGTGCCCGAATCGCCCGTCGAGACCTTCAGCACCCCCAGGCGCCTGACGGTCCGGATCGCGAGACTCGCCGAACGGCAGACGGACCTCGAAGAACTGCTCACCGGTCCGCCCGTCGCGGCGGCGGCCGGTCCCGATGGTCAGCCCACGCAGGCGGCCGTCGGCTTCGCGCGCAAGAACGGCGTCGACGTGGCGGACCTCGAAAAGGTCGAAACGCCCAAGGGCGTCTACCTCGCGTTCCGCAAGAAGGTCCGCGGCAAGGCCGCGGTGGACGTGTTGCCTGACGTCCTCGCCGGCGTGCTCCGCGACCTGACGTTCCCGAAGCTGATGCACTGGGACGCGATGCTCGACGACGGGCGCGGCGAGCTGCTGTTCGGCCGGCCGATCCGCTGGATTCTGTACCTCTACGGCGGGCGGGTGGTGCCGTTCGTCATCGGCCGCATGGAAGCCGCGCAGAGCGGCCTCGTGCAGGACATTCGCTCGGCGGCGGTGACCTACGGCCACCGATTCCTCGCCACCAGCGGCCGCGCGGGACGTGCCATCAAGGTGCGCTCGTTCGACGAGTACAAGTCGAAGCTGCTCGAGAACTTCGTCATTCTCGACCGCGAAGAGCGTCACGCGAAGATTGCCCGCGAACTCGACGCGCACGCGCGCCGTCTCGGCGGGCGGGTCGGCGCCGCCGGCTCCGGACAGTCGCGGCTTCTCAGCGAGGTGCCCGACCTGGTCGAGTATCCATCGGTCGTCGCCGGCACCTTCGCCGCGGAGTTCCTCGAACTCCCCGAAGAAGTGCTGACGACGACGATGATCCACCATCAGCATTTCTTCCCGGTGTCGAACGACGCGGGGAAGCTGCTGCCGGCGTTCCTCGCCGTCGTGAACACGCAGCCCGACAATGCGCGCACCATTGCGCGGAACCTCGAGCGCGTGCTCGTGGCGCGGCTGCGCGACGCGCGGTTCTTCTGGGATGCGGACCGCCGCGTGGGGCTCGAAGCGCGGTTGCCGCGCCTCGACACGGTGCTGTTCCACAAGAAGCTGGGCAGCTATCGTGCGAAGGCCGACCGGGTCGAAGCCCTGTCGGGATGGCTGGCGTCCGAGATCTTCGGCGGAGCCGACGAGACCGTGACCCACGCGAAGCTGGCGGGGCGGCTGGCGAAAGCCGACCTGGCGACGGACCTCGTGCGCGAGTTCACCGAACTGCAGGGCACGATGGGCGGTATCTACGCCCGTGAAGACGGTGTGCCCGAGCCCGTGTGGCGCGCCATCTACCACCACTACCTGCCGCAGGCCGTCGAAGCCGACGCGCCGCCGTCGCCCGCCGATCTCAAGGGCGCGGGCGTCACCTGGGCCGCGGTGTCGACGGCCGACAAGCTCGACACGCTCGTCGGCTCGTTCGCGGCCGGGGAGCGGCCCACCGGGACGCGGGATCCCTACGGGCTGCGGCGTCAGGCGCACGGCCTGATGCGGACGCTGATCGATCTGCCCGAGTTGACCGGTCTCGACGTGGCGCTGCCCCTCGATCGGATGATCGACCAGGCGCGCGAGGCGGTGCAGGTGCTCGGCGCGCCGGAGGCCGATCCCGACGCGTGGCGCGGCGCGCTGCGGGCGTTCCTGCTGGATCGCCTGCGCTACGTGTTCGAGCAGCGCGGCTTCGCGTACGACGAACTCAACGCGGTGCTGGGCCGCTGCACGACCGTGCCCGATCCGCTCGATACCCGGCGGCGCCTCGAAGCGCTGCGGCAGGTCCGGTCCTCGGCCGACTTCCAGGCCCTGGCCGTGGCATTCAAGCGCGTGAAGAACCTCTCGCGTGAACTCAAGACCGCTCCCCCCGCCCATCTCGATCGGCTGTCCGAGCCCGCCGAGGTGGCCCTGCTTGCGGATTACGACAGCCGCGCCACGGCGATCCGATCCGCAATAGCCGCGAGGCAGTATGATCAGGCGTTCCGGACCGCCTCGGGCTTCAGGCCCGCGGTGGACCGCTTCTTCACCGACATCTTCGTGATGGTCGAAGAGGAAGGCCTGAAGAACCAGCGGCTGGCACTACTCCGGCGACTCCACGAGCTGCTTCTGGAACTCGCCGACATCTCGGAAATCGTTCCGCACACGGAGTCATAGGCAACATGGCGAAGAAACCCGCGAAGTCCACGAAGAGCCCGAAGCCCGCGGCCAAGGCCGCGAAGAAGCCCGCAGCCAAGCCGGCGAAGAAGGCGGCCGCCAAACCCGCCAAGAAGGCCGTGAAGGCCCCGGCCAAGTTTGTCTACTTCTTCGGCGGTGGCAAGGCCGAAGGCAACCGGGACATGAAAGACGTTCTGGGAGGCAAGGGCTCTGGCCTCGCCGAAATGACGAACGCCGGCCTGCCGGTGCCTCCGGGCTTCACGATCTCGACGGCTGCCTGCAATCTCTGGTACGACGCGGGCCGCAAGCTGCCGCAGGCCATCGAAGACGAGATGATGTCGCACGTGCGCCGGCTCGAGAAGCTCGCCGGGTCGCAGTTCGGCAGCACGACGAACCCGCTGCTCGTGTCGGTGCGCTCGGGCGCGAAGTTCTCGATGCCCGGCATGATGGACACGATCCTGAACCTCGGCCTGAACGACCTCGCGGTCGAAGGC
>CAZJRM010000228.1:0-4549 GCA_964547975.1 uncultured Vicinamibacterales bacterium
GCCGGGGGCCGCGGCGAAGCTGGGCAAGACGCCCAACAGCGGCGTCCTGATGCGCGTGAATGGCGAACCGAAGCCCAAGGGCGTGCCGCGGGCGTACGAGGCGCAGTTGCAGGCCGGCAATGCCGGCGACCTGTACGGCTTCTGGGGCATGCCCCTCGACGGTCCGGCCGATCGGAAACGCGAGGCCAAGGGCCACGAACTGCTCGGCGACATGAACGGCGTCCGCAAAACCGAAGGCGCCGAACACGCCGAAGGGGAGTGGAATACCTACGAGATCACGCTGGACGGCACGTCGCTCATCGTCTTCGTGAACGGCAAGAAGGTCAACGAAGCGACGGCCGCCAACGTCGTGCCCGGACACATCGCCCTGCAATCCGAGGGCGGTGAGATTCACGTCCGGCGCGTGGAACTGACTCCCATCGGGAAGTAGCCTGGCGCTACATGTCTCCGTACGGCATTGGCGGCACAAGGCCGTTCAGCCGCGCGTAGACGGTGAGCGCGCCGCGGTGGTGTGCCGTGTGATCCGTGATCGAGCCGTAGATCACCATCCGCGGCATGCCCCCCATGATCGGGCCGGCGGGCAGGGGCGCCATCAGGTCGGCGTCCGACTTCGAGGCAGTCACGGCCTTCGCGGATTCGATGGCGCGATCGAACCAGGCTTTGGCCGCCGCCAGCGAGGTGCAGGACGCGACGTCCTTGAAATGCTCTTCGAAGTTCATGTCGAAACCCTCGGGCCTGAACGCGCCCTGCATGAACCAGTCGACCGTCTGCGCCGCATGCGCGACCTGCTGGGCAGCGGTCATCATGCCCTCGGCGGGCACGTAGGCAGAGTGCGCTTCCGTCAGGTTGCGCGTCGAACGGTTGAAGAACTCCTGGGCGGCGGACAGTTCACCGATGGCCTGTTCGGCAAGGGACATAGTCAAAACCTCCTGTGGGGATAGTTTCGCTATTTGTTCGCTTGAGCGCAAGCGGAATCTCCGAAGCGTCCGGTCGACAGGCCCACGACCAGGCCAGCGAGGCCTGCGATCCCGGAGATCAGCGTGATTGGCGGCAGGTACCCTGGCCATCCCGAGGGGGTCAGCCAGCTCCCGTACCCGAGGATGGCCGCATGAAGGCCCACGATCGCCGCGATGGCGGCCAACCTGTGGACGTGCGTCGCGGACTCCGACGGGGTCGAGCGGGTTCCGAGCATCCCGGACACCACCAGCACCCCGGTGAGCGTCGACAGGTTGGCGGTCAGTGTCAGCGTCCCGTCCACGAACAGCGCCGGGAAATACGCGGGAGTCAGGATGGCCAGCGACAACCCGGCGTGAATGATCGCCAGCCGTCTCGCGCCCAGCAACAGTGGCATCGGCGCCGGACCCCGGCCACCGCGCACCCGCACGAGCCATAGCACGAGTAGCAGGAGGGCCGCGAGCGCCACGGCCTTGTTGACCACGTAAACGGGCCAGTCCTGCCACCGGACGCCCTTGAAGACGCTGTAACGCAGTGTGGCGTAGGCCAGTGACAGCACGATCACGGGCCAGGGTGATGAAGCCGATCGGGCCATAGGTGACCGGGAAGATATCACGAACTCGCGCCGTTTCCCGCGCGGCCGTTCCCGGTAAGATGGCGCCATGTGGATCGCGCTCACGGCGTGGCAGGCGGCGGCCGGACGCAGGGAAGACGAGGGACGAGCGGCGTCGCAACTGCTCGCGGCCGCGGAACGGGCGCTGGAGTCCGGCGGTGCACACGACGTCCCGGGGCGCTGGCACGAGTACCTCGAGACGACCGGCCGGACGGGTTTCCTCGAGGCGTTGCCCGACCGCGACGCTCGAGGGCGCTGGGCCGAAACCGCCTTCCGCGCGATCCGGCGATCGGGATTCACCCTCGCGACCATGCTGGCCCAGCGCGTGGCGCGGCATCCCGATCGTGTCCTGTTCGAAGACGGGCGCGAGCGCGACCAGCCCTCGTGGACGTACGCGCAGGTGGCCCGCTACACGCGCAGCATCGCGGCGGTGTTCCTCTCGGCGGGCGTCGAGCCCCGTGTGGCCATCTGTGCCGAGAACAGCATCGACGGCGCGTGCGCGGACCTGGCCTGCCTGCTCCACGGGATCCTCGTCACCCCGCTGAACGTGCACACCGACGTCGACACGCTGGTCTGGATGTTCCAGCGCCTGGGTATCGACACGGTGGTGACCGACAGCGACGATCGTCTGGCGCGCCTGGCCGACGTGCAGGCCAGGATGCTCCGTCCGCTTCGCGTGTTCCGCACGGGCGACCGCGTGGCCCCGGGCGGCGTGAACGCGCTCGACGCGGTGTCGTTGCGCCAGGCCTGCGCCCAGGTCGATCTGCCGGCCGCTGACGCACGGTTGTCCGAGCGCCGCATCGACCTCGACGCGGCCGCGACGGTGATGTTCACCTCAGGCAGCACGGGACTGCCCAAGGGCGTCGTCTTCAGCCACTACGCGCTCGTCACGAAACGGTTCGCCCGGCACGCCGCGTTGCCCGCCGTCGGGCGCGACGAAATCCTGCTCTGTTACCTGCCGCTCTTTCACACCTTCGGACGGTTTCTCGAGATGCTCGGGACCGTCTACTGGGGGGGCACGTACGTCTTTGCCGGCAGTCCGTCGGCCGACGCGTTGATCGCGGAACTCGGGCGCGTGCGGCCGACCGGACTCGTCAGTATTCCGGTACGGTGGGCGCAGATTCGCGAACACTGCCTGGAGGCGATGGACCGTGCCCCGGACCCGTCGGCGGAACGGGCGCGTTTTCGCGAGGCCGTGGGCGATCGGCTGCGGTGGGGGTTGTCGGCGGCCGGATTCCTCGACCCTCGGGTGTTCCGCTTCTTCCAGCGCCACGGCGTCGACCTGTGCAGCGGCTTCGGCATGACCGAGGCCACGGGGGGCATCACGATGACGCCCCCCGGCGCCTACGTCGACGGCACGGTCGGATTGCCGTTGCCCGGCGTTCGCACCAGGTTCGGCGAGCACGGGGAGCTGCAGATCGCGGGGCCGTACATCGCGCACTACCTGGACGATGAGACCGCGGGATCGGACCTCGACGCCGGTCGCGACGGAAGCGTCACGGCCACGCCGGGCGATGGCGATGCCTGGATGGCCACCGGCGACCTCTTCGTCAGGCACGACAACGGCTACCTCGAGATCGTCGACCGTATCAAGGACATCTACAAGAACAGCCGCGGGCAGACCGTCGCGCCGCAACGCGTCGAGCAGCGGCTGGCGTCCGTCCCCGGCGTGCGGCGCGCGTTCCTCGCCGGCGATCATCGCGATCACAACGTGCTGCTCATCGTGCCGGACCGCGACGACCCCGTGCTGGCCGGCCGATCAGACGACGAGGTGCACGGCTACTTCGGCCGAATCCTGGCTTCGGTCAATGCGGGGCTCGCCCCGTACGAGCGGGCGGTGAACGTCGCCGTGCTCGATCGGGACTTCGACATCGAGCGCGACGAACTCACGGCGAAGGGCACGTTTCGCCGCAAGGTGGTCGAGCAACACTTCGCCGACGTCATCGACGCGCTCTACCGGAGCAATCACGTCGATCTGTCGGTTGCCGGCCTCCGGGTCCGCATCCCCCGATGGGTCTTCAGGGACCTGGCGATCCTCGAAGACGACGTGATGGTGGTGAGAGGCGGGCTGTGGAACCGGCAGAGCGGCGATCGGCTGACCGTGGCCCGGACGTCTGACGGGCGTCTCAGGATTGGCGACCTGGAATACCCGCTCGACGGGACACTTGTCGACCTGGGGCTCTTCGCCCGCGCGCCTTCGCTGTGGCTGGCCAATCCGCAACTGGCGGCGTTCGTGCCCTGCAAGCCGGGCTGGGACGTGGCGCCCGGCCGCGTGGCGCCGACGCACGTGCGGCTGCCCAGGCGGCCGAGGCGGGTCCCTCCCGCGCCTGAGCCTCCCAGGCTCTCAGACGACGACGGACGGCTGCGCGAGGCGCATGACGCGTGCGTGCGTGTGCTGTTCGGCGAGGGATCCGACGCGAGGGCCGCCGTCGAGGACCTCGCGGATCAGCTCGGGCGATCGGATGCGCGCCTGGCGTCGACGATCCGGGCGCGACTCGAAGCGCTGGCGTTTCACTCCGACGCCGGCCTGCGGGCCGCGGCCTACCGCGTGCTCCTGCTCGACGAGACGCCGCTCCACTACGACACGCCGTTTGCGGCCTTCGTCGAATCGGGCCGGCCGTTCCTCGACGACGAGAACATGTCGCGCATCGCGGTCGCGCGCCACGGCGAACGCCGCCTGCAGGCGCTGCGTCACCGGCAGCTTCGCTACCGGACCGCCCTGGCCGGGCCGGGGAACCTGTCGAGGCGCACGCAGTTCCGCTCGGTGTTCCGCCTCCTGGCCAACCTCGCCCGCCAGCATCCCGAGTTCTTCACGCCGGTGCAGGCCGAACTGGCCTGTTGGGCCCTCTTCCGGCGTGACTCTCACCTGGCGAGCCAGGCGGCCTCCGAGCTCGACACGCTCCTGCGGTGGTCCGAAGGGCGCGCGGCCGCCAAACGCGCCGCCGGCACCTCCGCGCTCGACGGGCGGCTCGTGTTCGACGA
>CAZJRM010000228.1:4559-8567 GCA_964547975.1 uncultured Vicinamibacterales bacterium
CGGCGCCGCGCGATCACGAAGGCGCTGGCCGACCCCACGTTCCTGCGCCTGTCCCTGGCCCACACGGCTGGCGAAAATGGGTTCGAATGGAGCCGCGTCGCCGAAGGCGGCCTGTGGGTGTCGCCCCTCCTCTCGCACGCGCCCACGCAGCTCTACCGTCTCGGGATCAACCTGGTCGACGGGAAACACTTCGACCTCCTCCTCGTCATGAACTCGACGCTTCGCCGGGCCCGGGTCGTCGACACCGTGCACTGGCTGATGGCGCTGTCGTGCCATCCGTTCGAGACACCGACGTTGCCGAGATTCGGGGTATGGCGCCGCGATCTCGGCGCGATCTCCGTGGCGTACATCAGCGACCTCACCGCCTGGGAACGGATTCGCGAACTGGCCAGCCAGCACGATGTGCGGGACGGCATCGCGCGCGCCTGGGCGTGGAAGAAGCTCTTCGTCCGGGCGATGGCGGCGTACTTCAAGGCGTGGGACCACAGCGGCGGCCGTATCGTGCCCGGCGCTCTGACCCCCGCCAACGTCGCGTTGCCCGACGCGGATTTCCACGAGACCGCCCGGATTCTCTCGCTGGTCGGGTGGCGCGACTACGACGGCCCGCTCGCGTTCGTCGATCGGCTCGTGCGCGGTTTCTACCGCTTGACCGACGCGCACTATCCGCAGAGCCGGGACAGCCTGCAGCTGAGCTGGGTCGTCGACGCGTGTTTCGAGGGACTCGGCCCGGACAGGGCGGCCCGGTTCCTGCTCGAACTCGAGCAGGCGTGTGCGGCCGCTCCGCAGACTCCCGAAGTCCGGGTGCTGCACGGCGCGCTGGCCGCTCACCTGGCGGCGCTCAGGAACCAGCTCCATATCCCGCTGGCCGTGCTGTGCGCCGTCGAGCGGTTCCGTGACTGGGAGCGGTCGAATCCGGGGGCGAGCGCCGAGGCGAGGGAGGACGCGGTCGTCCAGATGATGCATCTGTACCGGCTCGACCGGTTCCCCGACGCCTTCCGCCACTATCTTTACCAGCGCACCTATTTCGCGCACGCGCCACTCGAGGTCCGACGGGCGTTCGACAAGGTCGTTGCCGTCCGTCTGAACGCGGGCGCCGCTCGCGAGGAAGGCCTCGATGAACTGTCCGAGCTCCAGGGCCGGCTGGCCGACGCCCGCGACCGGGAGGTCTTCAGCCGGATGGTCTTTCCCCACGCCAGGCCGACGCAGCGACTCGAACTGGCGGCGGTTGGCGAACGTGACGCCAGGCGGGTCGTCGTGCGATCGGAGATCCGTGACGCCGCGGGCGGGGCCTACGTCGTCAGGGAGCCCGCCGGCCCGGCGGAGATCGGACACCTCTACCGCCTCATCCTCGAGACGGACTATCCGAAGCACGTCGGCGCCCAGGACCAGCACCTGGTGGTGGTCGACATCGACGAACGTGTCATCGGCGGGCTCTGTTACCGGTGGCAGGAGTCGAACGTCGTCTACATCGACGGGATTGTCGTCACGCGAGCGCTGGCGAATCAGGGCATCGGCGGGAGGCTCGTCGACGATTTCTGCGTCCGGATGGCGGCGCAGGGCGCAGGCTGCGTCAAGACCAACTTCTTCCTCGGCCGCCTGTTCGCCAAACACGGATTCCAGGTGAACCAGCGTTGGGGCGGCCTCGTGCGATTCCTCGGGCCTGACAAAGACAGGGAATAGGGAACAGGCGATAGGGAATAGGGAACAGGCGATAGGGAATAGGGAACAGGCGATAGGGAAGGCCGTGAGCCGAAAGCCGTGAGCCGAAAGCCGAAAGCCGTGAGCCGAAAGCCGAAAGCCGTGAGCCGAGAGCCGTGAACCGTAAGCCGTGAGGAGGGGACAGCGGACGATGCGTCGGCGCCGTGCGGTTCTCGTGTCGCTCGTGATCCTGGCCGCGGCGGCTGCCGCGTGGCGGTGGTCTGCGACGCGCACGCCGATCCCCGACGACATTGAGGCCGGTCGTCAGACCACGCCCGTCATCGGACCGACACGTCCGGACGGCGGCGCGACCGTGACGTTCTACGCGAAGATCGCCGACGGGCGTGTGCCGCGGATCGTGTCCGACGTGACGGGGTGGGGCGAACGCCTCGACGGCACCTTCGACTTTGCCGTTGGCACCATGACACGCCTGGGAGCGACGGAGTGGTACACGTTGTCGACCGACGTCGATGCGCGCGCCCGCGTCGAATACCTGGTCGCGTACGCGCCGGGTGACTACCGACCCGATCCTCACAATCCCCGTCGGTCGCCCGGACCGCAGTTCGGCGGCGCGCCCGCGTCGGAATTCGTCTTGCCGGGGTACGTAGTACCCCCGGAGTTCATCGTGCCGGATGCGGTGCCTGCCGGCCTCGTCGCTGAGGACCGCGTGGAGAGCGCAGCCTTCGGCCGCCCATGCCGCGTCTTCGTCCATACCGCCGTCGGCGCGCCACGGGACGACGCGCCGCTCGTCGTCGTGCTCGACGCGCGCGTCCAGCGTCTGGCGCGTGTCGTCGATGGACTGGTCGCGCGCGGTCAGCTGTCGCCCGGCATCACGGTGTTCGTGGCGCCCGAGTTCGCCGACGGCGGACCGCTGCCCGAAGGGCCGTTACGACGGTTTCTGACCCGCGAACTGCCCGACTGGGCGGCGGTGCGCCACGGAATCGCGGCACGCCCGGACCGCCGCGCCATCGTGGCGGTGTCGTTCGGCGCGCGCGACGCGCTCTTCGCTGCCCTCGAGGCGTCCGCGTACGGACGACTCGGGGTGTTGATTCCGGGACGCCGTATTTCGCGCGACGACCTTGCGCATCTGGCTGTAAGTGGATACCAGCGCCCGCCCCTGCGGGTGACAATACTCGCAGGCCGCTACGATCACGCCAACGCGCCCACCGCCCGGAGCCTCCGGGAGGCGCTGACCGCCGCCGGACACCAGGTGGACTACCTCGAGGTGCCGGAGGGGCACAGTGCCGTCACGTGGATGACCCACGCGGGCCGGGTGCTCGCCGGCGTGATGCGGTGACAGGCGCTGGCTGAAGCCAGCACCTACGAGTGGCTCCGTGGCTTCTCGCGAAGCGTGGCGGTGTCCTGACCGACGTGGCGTCCGGCTTCGGCCGGACGCGGGTGCGGCGAGTGTCTTGGAGGTGAGCGTGACGATGACCAGGTGGTGGGGACTGGCGGCTGCGGCCGCGATCATGGTGGCGGTGGCCGCCGATGCGTCTGCACAGGCCAAGGGGCCGGCGTTCGATTGCGCCAAGGCCGAGGGGACCGTGCAGAAGATGATCTGCTCGGACGAGGCGCTTGCCGCCCTTGACCGCAAGCTCGACGGTGTCTACAAGGGGGCCGTGGCCAGGTCGAAGGGGCCGGTGCTCAACACGCTGAAGGCGGAGCAGCGCGGGTGGATCAAGGGCCGCGACGAGTGCTGGAAGGCCAACGGCACCGAAACGTGGATCACCGAAAGCTGGACCGTCAAGGACGTCCGCAGCTGCGTCGAGGCCAACTACCAGGTGCGTACTGCCGAGCTGCAGGTGCGGTGGCAGCTCGTCCCGGCCCAGAAGCCCATCCTCTATGCCTGCAACGGCAATCCGGCCAATGAGGTCGTGGCCCAGTTCTTCGAGACCACGCCGCCGGCTGCCCGTTTCGAACGGGGTGATGAGACCGTGGTCGGCTACCAGATCAAGACGGCCAGCGGGGTCAAGTACGAAGGCCGGAACCTGTCCTTCTGGAACAAGGGCACAGACGCGACCGTGAAGTGGTTGAGCGAGGACCTGAACTGTAAGGCAAAATAGGCGCATGCGCCTGCCGTTCATCGCCGCTGCGGTTGTGCTTCTCGCGGGACCGTCGTCGGCCCAGGTGCCGACGACGGCGCCCGGTCTCCAGAATCGGGTCGACACCGTCACGCCGATGGCCCCGGAACTCGCGACGAGCGGTCCGGCGGCGGTCGGGGTCCGCACGCTGTCAGCCACCGACCGGGGGCGTGTCGACGTGCTCGGCACGAAGGCAGGCGGGCCGGTCGTCCGGTACGACCGGCGCTTC
>CAZJRM010000229.1:0-8551 GCA_964547975.1 uncultured Vicinamibacterales bacterium
GTCATGCCGTAGATGGCGTTGTTGACGAAGATGACCGTCACCTTCTCGCCGCGGTTCGCCGCGTGGACGGTCTCGGCCAGCCCGATCGAGGCCAGGTCGCCGTCGCCCTGGTACGTGAACACGCACAGGTCGGGTCGGCCGCGCTTGATGCCCGTGGCGACGGCAAGCGCGCGGCCGTGCGACGCCTGCTGCATGTCGCAGTTGAAGAAGTCGTAGGCCAGCACCGAACAGCCGACCGGCGCCACCCCGACGGTACGTTCGCGGACGCCGAGTTCGGAAATCACCTCGCCGACGATGCGGTGAATCGTGCCGTGCGTGCAGCCCGGACAATACGTCGTCTGCTTCTCGGTGAGGCCGTCGGTACGCACGGTCGTCTTGCCCTTGTTCTCGACCTGCACCGCCGTATCGGGGCACACCAGCAGGCAATAGCGACATCCGGTGCAGTCGTCGACGCGCGGGATCCAGGGCGTGAAGTAACCCTTGGCGTTGATGTCGCCGGACATTTCAAGGACATCTTCCGGGCAGGCGTGCACGCACAGCTCGCAGCCCTTGCAGCGGTCCTTGTCGATGATCGGAGTAGGCACAGCGTCTCCTCTCTACACGAGACTCGAACGGCGGCGCGCGCCTCCGGCGCGCCAGCCAATCGGAGGGGTGATATGGCGGGTCAACGGCAGGACCGGCACGTCGGGCCCGCGGCCGTCGCATTCGGCCGTGACGGCATCGAGGGCCGCCCAGAACCGAAGCGGCAGCCCGGTGTCCTTCGACACGAGTGACGCCAGGTGCAGGCCTGCCTCGATGATGTCAGGCGTCGTCTCATCGATGAGGTGCGTGTTGGCCACGAGGCCCGTCACCTTCAGACGGGCCGTCCGCTCGATCTCGCGCAGCATGGCCAGGACGGCATCGGGGGTCTCGGCAAACGGCCGGTTGCCGTTCACCACGAACAGGACGTCGGTCGTCGCGGGATCGGACAGCCCAGCCACCGAGCCGAGCACACGCGCGCCGACCTCGGCTCCGCCGACGTCGAAGATCACTTTGCGGCCCGCGTGGGCGGCTAACCCGGCGCCGGCACGCGCCTGGGGCACGACGATGGGCAGGTCGGCAAACACCCGGTCGCCCTCGGGCACAACCACGTCGATGCCCTGGGCGGCCATCTCGTCGCGCAGGAGCCTCGAGCGGAAGTACGGTTTCACGACGTCGAGATCGATCAGCGTGACGTCCCAGCCTCGCGCGCGCCAGCCAAAAGCCAGATTGACCGAGATCTCGGTCTTGCCGGCTCCGAAATGGCCGACGAGCAACGTGACGGGGGTCGTCAGGACATCGAACGCGGTCGAACGGCGGCAGCCGGGATCAACCATGACCTGCGATGGCGAGGGCTCGTTCTACCGGACCCCGGGGGAAACGTGGGGATTCCGGCAAGCTGCCCACTGTGGGCAACCCGGAGGGCTGACGCCAGCATACCACGAGCCCCCCGATGGTCCGCGAGCCGCAGCGGACGCGACAACCGGCCAACGGAAATCCGACGCCCGGCCGTCCGAATGCAGAGGATTGCAAAAGACACGCCGCCGGGGTTTGGTGGGAGTCCCGCGGAACACCCCGGCAGGACGACACCGATTTCACCGAAGGAGTGCGGTGGTCAGACCACGCCGGCACACGGGTGGCGGTATTCCGCAAGCGCCGGCGCCGGACTGTCCCCGCCTCAGCGCGTCCCGGCCGCCCCGTCTTCAAGCCCGAACGGCTTGTCCAGGCGCGCCTGCATCTCCTCGTAGCGGCGCTCGAGGTCGTCCAGCCCCGCCTGGTAGGCCGTCGCGTCCAGTTCGCCACGTTCGTGCTGCAGGTCGAGCACGCGGCGCTGGTTCTCGTACCACCGGTCGGGATCGAAGTTGTAGGTCATGGCGGTCACCTGCACGAAGCCGGCTGAAGCCGGCTTCCACAGGAACTACTCCCGGGTCACCCCCGCCGCATCCAGCACGACTCTCGCCATCGACGAGTAGTCATCGTCGCCGGCTCCGGCCGCCATCTGGGCCGAGACGTACTGCTCGACCGCCGCCGCCACGTGGGCCGGCACGCCGAGTTCGTGCACGGTCTGCATCACGATGCCGAGGTCCTTGTGATAGAGCTTTGTCTTGAATCCCGGCACGTAGTTCTGCGTGATGATCCGTTCGCCGTGCACTTCGAGTACCCGGCTCGACGCGAACCCCCCGAGCAGCGCTTCCCGCACCCTGGCGGGGTCGATGCCGGACTTGAAGGCGATGGCAAACGCTTCGCTCACCGCCGCCAGCGCGCCGCCAATGCAGATCTGGTTGCACGCCTTGCACACCTGGCCCGCGCCCGCCGGCCCGATGTGCACGATTCGATCGGGGTTGCCCATCGCGGCGAGAATCGGGCGCACCCGTTCGAGCGTCGCGCCGTCGCCTCCGACCATGATCGACAACGTCCCGCTGACCGCGCCAATCTCGCCGCCGCTGACGGGCGCGTCCAGCATCGCGACGCCCCGGCCCGCCGCACTGGCGGCCAGTTCGCGGGCCGCCGCCGGCGCGATGGTGCTCATGTCGATAATCACCGAGCCGGCCGCGATCGTCTCGAACACCCCATGGGGCCCTTCGAGTACCAGCCGAACGTCGGGCGCATCGGGCACCATGGTGATGATCACATCGCTGCGCGAGGCCACCTCCGCCGGCGTCGACGCCCGCGAGGCGCCCGCCGTCACAACCTCATCCACCGGTGCCTGGCTGCGGCTGTGTGCCGTGACGGCAAAGCCCTTCTTCAGCAGATTGAGGGCCATCGGCTTCCCCATCAGGCCCAGGCCAATGAACCCCACTCGTTCGGACATACGGCACTCCTTCAGGATCGCGGCCCTCGGCTCTCGGCTCACCGCACGGACAGCCTGTTACGGCCGCTTCGAAAACACGACGATGGCCAGCACCAGTTGAAGGACGGCGGCCACGGCGTTCGGCAACCAGATCCCGCGACGCCTGAACCGGACCCCGTACAGGAACCAGAAGACGTACACGAGAAAGAACCCCACCAGAAACCACATCGACACGGTCGAGGGATCCGGCGTCTGCCACTCGTGCACCACCTGGAGCACGAGCGACGAACAGGCAATCGCTCCGACGGCGATGCCGAGGTTCTCCCAGGCCGAGTCGGGAATACGCGCCATCCACTTCATCAGACTGACTCCCCTACCGCCGCACGAATCGAACGTGCCTCGCCCGCCCGGCGTAGACGTCGAACCCATCGATGCTGCCGTCGCGATCGCGCGTGAACCGGATCGTGTTGCCATCCCCCAGGAATCCATCCTTGAAACGCGGCGCCAGTGCGAATCCCTGGGCCGGCCTGAAGCGCACCACGAGGCCGCTCTTCGCCAGCATGACCGAGTACGTCACCGAGAGTTCGTCGCTCACGTAATCGCCGATGAACTCGCCCAGATCGTCCGGCGTGGGTTCCCAGGCCGCTTCGAGGGACCAGGTCCGGGGTCGGGCTCCGTCGGCCCGCTCGATGAGCCGCGGCGGAGCGGCCGCCGGCCAGGCGGACATGCCCTCTCCGGGATCGACGGTCAACGTTCGTGTGGCCGTCGGATCGGACAACACGAAGGGGGCGGTCGGGACCCAGTTCACGCCTCCGCCGCGAACGGCCCTGGCCTTCGCATCCCAGTCGAGCCGCATCAGCGCATCGGTCGACCGTTCGCGGTACAGGCCCGTCAGGCGCGCCAGCGATTCGGTGGGCACGTCGATGGCCTTCGCCTGGCGCTCGGGTCCCAGCGCGCGACCGAGCACGATTGCGGCGACGGCGTGCGCGGCCTCGGCCGGACCGCTGCCGGTGGTGTTGCACAGGACCGCGACCGACACCCGCTGATCCGGAAAGCGGGCCAGGTACGTCTGATACCCCGCCGTCGATCCGCCGTGAGCGATCTCACGGACGCCGCGGTAGTCTTCGATGAACAACCCGTGCCCGTAGCCAATCTCGCTGCCGTCGTTCAGCCGCCCTCGTGTCTGAAGGCGGTCGGCCCACTCCCGCCCGCCCACGCGCGGCTGATCCAGGTTCGCGTTCCACTTGAGCAGGTCCTCGATGGTCGTGAGGAGACCGCCGTTCCCCACCACGTTCGTGAACGGCATGTTGGCCCGGAAGGTTCCGTCCGCCAACATCGTGTACGCCGTCGCGCGGCCGGGCACGATGGCCGTGAAGTCCGTGCGCCACTGCGTCTTGTCCATGCCGAGCGGCTTGAACATCCGCTCGCGGCAGAAGTCCGCGAACGACATCCCCGCCACCCTCGAGACGATGACCGACAGCAGCGTGAACCCGGTGTTGTTGTAGAGGAACTCGTCCCCGGGCGCGAAGTTCAGCCGTTTCTGGAACGCCACCAGTTCCAGGATCTCCGGAATGGTGTGGACGGCCCGCCCCGTCGGGCGTCCTGCCAGAGACATCAGCGACCACTGGCTGCGGAGGCCGCTCGTGTGCGTGAGCAGGTGCCGGATTCGAATCGACGCGCCGAACTCGGGCAACTCGGGCACGTACTTCCGGACCGGATCGTCGAACGACAGCTTGCCATCCAGCGCGAGCAGTCCGATCGCGCCCGCGGTGAACTGCTTGGCGACCGAACCCGACTCGAAGATCGTGTCGGGCCTGATGCGAACGCCGGCCTCGAGGTTGGCCAGGCCGAAGCCCTGCGCGTAGGTTGTCCTTCCGCCTTCGGACACGCCAACCGCGCAGCCGGGCGTCCCGGGCCGGTTCCAGCGCTCGAACACGCGCGCCATCGCCTCGACTCGTGCGACCGGATCGTCCTGCGCAAGGGCGGGAACAGCCCAGGCCGCCGCGAGCACGAACACCAGTCCCCAGGCGGTCCTCAGACTGCGGCGCATGGCCCCTCCTTACGTCTCACGCAATTTCGCCACGGGAATGCCGCACAGGAACTTGAACGTCGTCTCACCCACGTTGGCGTACTGGTGCACGGTGTTGGGCGGCACGAAGACGACGTCTCCCGGCGCCAGCGGATGCCAGACACCGTCCATCAGCACCTTACCCTGCCCCTCGACGACGAAGTTCTCGTGTTCGTAGGGATGGTTGTGGTGCGGGGAACTGCCGCCGGGCGCGAGTTCGACCATCCGCAGGGCGTAGACCGGCGCGCCGTCGTGCGCGTCATCGATCAGCCAGCGCATCGATGCGCCCGGCGCCTGCTCACCGACGACTTCCGCCGGCACTTCGGAGTAGTGGCAGACCTTACCTTTGGGTTCGCTCATTGGACACACTCTCGCGGCTCGCGGCTATTCCCTCTTCCCTATCGCCTCTTCCCTATTCCCTGTCCCTACCGCAGCCTCCCGGCCAGGTTCGCAACGACGGAGCGGTCGGTGAGGTCGTACAGGTTCTCCGGCGGATACAACGCGCCGCCGAAGGTCACCCACGGTTTGTGCTGCGTCGAATCGTCGCGCTGCGTCTTCCAGGTCGCGACGTGGATCTCGCGACAGCCCGTGCGGGCGATGGTCTGATCGAAGTTGTGCGGCTTGATGCTGCCGCCGGGCATGATGGCGATGCGGTCTTTCGCGTAGTCCACGAGCCGGGCGATCAATTCGATCCCTTCGGCCACCGTGTCGCACTGCCCGCTCGTCAACACGCGCGTGATGCCCAGATCGATGAGTTCGTCGAGAGCTCGGAACGGGTCCGGCGTCACGTCGAACGCCCGGTGGAACACGGCCTGGCGGTCACCGATCTGCGCGCGGATACGCCGCGTGCGCGGGATGTCGATGCGGCCGTCCGGCGTCAGGATGCCGAAGACCACACCGTCGGCCCCGCGTTCGATGGCCATCTCGGTATCGCGCTCCATCGCGGCGAACTCGGGCTCGGTGTAGCAGAAGCCGCCGCCGCGTGGCCTGGCCATGAAGATCACCGGGATGGTGAGCCGGCGTTTCGCTTCCACGAGCGCGCCGAACGACGGCGTCAGCCCGCCGTGGAAGAGGCACGAGCACAGTTCCACGCGGTCGGCGCCACCAGCCGCCGCCTCGATGGCATCGTCCAGCGACCCGCAACAGATCTCGAGGAGCACACGGTCCTTCCCTGCCACCATCACCGCACCTTCCATTCATGAATGCCGGACGAGAACTCGGCCGGCAGCGTCACTTCCAGCCGCAACGCATCCGTCGTCACCGGGACGAACGCGACGGTGGTGTAGGTATCTTTGACGACGACGTAGGGCGAGCGCGCCTGGACGGGTTTCCACGTATCGCCATCGCGGTAGAGCACACGCCAGCCCTTCGGGACCCGGCACCCGCCCTGGCCGGTGTCGTCGAACCAGTAGACGGAGACCTCCGATACCTGCTGTCGTGTCCCGAAGTCGTACTGGACCCACTCCACGCTGTTCTTCTTCGGCCACCAGTGGAAGTACAACGCCGTGTGGTCGTTCGAGTCGGTCGGGTCGTTCAGCTCGTTCAGACCTTCGAGGCCCTTGCCGCCTTCCGAACTCGACGCCTGGCTCCGTGACGCCAGCGTCGCCTCCGGAACGGGCCGGGCCGTCCGCGGTTCGCGGGCGAGCCACACCGTCATCTCCCCTTTGCCGCGATGCGCCCAGGCGTAGTACGGGATCAGGGTCAACGGCACGGCATCGCTGACGACCGACGCGCCCTTCCGCCGGAGCGCAGTCGCCGTTCCAGTGAGCGTCGTCACGCCGTTGAGCAGCGACGGCTGGGGGACGGCAGCGAGGGGCGTGCGATCGTCGAGCACCAGGTTCGTCACCCGTCCGCCGTGGTCGGCGAACTCCGCGGCGTACACGAGGGGCCCGCGCTCGATGGCCACGCGGCCTTCGTCGGCCTTCACGGCCGGGTGGGCGACCACGCGTCGCGCGGGCATCGGCAGGACCAGGCGGACCTCGTCGCCGGCGCTCCACGTGCGCGAGACGGCAGCGTATCCTTTGTCGAGGACCACCGGCACCGATTCACCGTTCACACTGAGCGTCGCCGTCCCGACCGCCGGTTCCAGTTGACGATAGAGATCGCCTGGAACCGGCTGCTGCCGCGCCCAGCCCGGCACCCGCAGCATCAAGGTCATCGAGCCGGGAGTCCCCGCGGCCACCCGGATCCGGACGTCCCCGTCCCACGGGTACTTCGTCCGCTGCTCCAGCGTCACCGGGCCGCCCGGCGTCGCAATCGTTGCCGTGCCTTCGACGAAGAGATTCACGAAGACCCGGCGATCGGCCGTGGCGTAGGCGTGGCCGGGCAGCGACAGGAGGAATCGTGGCAGGTTGCTCGGGCAACACGCGCACGCGAACCACGGACTGCGCTGGTGCTGGCCGTTCGACAGCAGGGGGTTGGGATAGAAGAACGTGTCTCCCTGGAGCGACAGGCCGGACAACATGGCGTTGTAGGCCGCCCGTTCGAACACGTCGAGGTACTTCGCATCCTGCTCGAGCAGGAACATCCGGTAGTTCCAGAGGGCGTTGGCGATCGAGGCGCACGTCTCGGCGTAGGCCGAATTGGGCAGGTCGTAGTCCGCGCCGAATCCTTCGATGGCGCCGGTCGCGCCAATGCCGCCCGTCAGGTAGAGCTTCCGGGAGACGACGTTATCCCACAGGCGGTCGAGCGCCTGCTTGTAGGAGGCCTGCCCCTTGAGCGCCGCGATGTCGGCCATCGCGGTATACATGTAGGCCGCCCGCACGGAGTGCCCGACCGCTTCCGTCTGCCGGGCCACGGGCACGTGGTCCTGCGCGTAGTCGCCGTAACTCGCGCGCGTCTCGTGCCGCCCTCGCTGCTCGAGGAAGAACGCCGCCTGGTCCAGGTACCTGGCGTCGCCAGTCGCCCGGTAGAGTTTCACCAGGCCGATCTCGATCTCCTGGTGCCCGGGCACGTCTCTGCGGCCGCTCAGGTTGAACGTCTTCATCACCAGGTCCGCGCTCTTCAGCGCGACGTTCAGCAGCGTCCGTTTCCCGGTGGCCTGGAAATGCGCGGCCGCAGCCTCGTACAGATGGCCGAGGTTGTAGAGTTCGTGGCTGTCCTTCAGGTTCGACCACCGCGCCTTGCCGGCCATCGCCATCGGGTTCTCTCCGGCGATGGTCCGCGCCGTATAGAGGTAGCCGTCCGGCTCCTGCGCCTTCGCGATCTTCGCGATGAGTCCGTCGAGATACCCGTCGAGGGCGGCGTCCTTCTTCGTCGCCAGCGCGTAGGCCGCGCCTTCGATGATCTTGAAGACGTCCGAATCATCGAACGCGTACCGGCTGCAGAAGGCGCCCTCGGCCATCCCGCCGGCGATCTCGAAGTTCTTGATGCGCCCCGTGTCGACGCTCTGCTTGAAGACGGCAGGCAACGTGACGGTACGGACGGTCTCGAGCCGCGGCGCCCAGAACGTATCGGCAAAGGTCACGGAGGTGAACGGCACCGGTTGCGTCGGGTAATCCAGGCGGCGGTCCTGCGCGTTCGTGCCGACCGCGGACGCCGCCAGCAGTATCACGAGGCCAATCCATCTCAGTGTTCGCATAGGCAACCTCTCCCACCACGGCCCCAGGCTCCAGCCTCTAGCCCCTAGCCCCTAGCCCCTAGCCTCTAGCCTCTAGCCTCTAGCCTCTAGCCTC
>CAZJRM010000230.1:0-8525 GCA_964547975.1 uncultured Vicinamibacterales bacterium
TCCGCCAGGCGGCCCGCGACTCGGGCTGGCCCATCGCCGTGCTGGCCGCAGCCGGAGGCGCCTGGCTGGTCCGGACGCGGCGCCGCGATCGCCTGGCGGCGCTGGTCGTCACGCAAGTGACGCTCTGGGTGCTGTTCCTGGCGGTTGGTACGCTCGCCCCCATCCGGGCGGGCATGCACCAGGACGTCTGGGAGTTCCTCGGACGGGTCACGCTCGCGACGTCCCCGTCGCTCGCGATGCTGGCGGCCGCCGGGGCGGCGTGGTGCTGGAAGGCGGGATGGCCGGGCCGCCTGGTGGCGGTGGCGATGGCGTCGGCGGCCGTGTGGCCCGCCGCCGACGCGTTGCGCGCGTGGTTCGTGCGCTGAGCGCTACCGTCGCTTGCCGGCGCCGCCGGACGCCACGATCCAGCCGTGGGCCGACACGGAGAACTTCCAGTCGTACATGTAACGGGGGGCGACTTCGATCGGCCGCGTGTACCGCAGGTCGATGTAGACGTGCTCGCCCTGGAGGCGAACGCTGATCGCCTCGGGGTCGACCGGAATCCCGTACATCTTGGCGGCGTCCACGACGGCCGCACGGATGTCTTCTTCGTTGCTGCGCACGCCGGTCTGGGAGATCTGATCCACCTCGTCGGCGAACTTGTAGTGCGCGACGTACGCCTCGCCGGTGCGCCACGCCGCAAACAGGACGAGCACGACGATGACGAGGCGAATGATTCGTCCAACCATCAGTGAATCTGGTGCAGCAGGCGGCCCCAGCGCGTTCCGGTGACCACACCCGACACCCCTCCGCCTGGCTCGAACGACCAGTAAATGAAGAGAGCCCGCCCCTTCACGAGCGCGCGGGGCAGGAACCCCCAGTAGCGGGAATCCTGAGAATTGTCCCGGTTGTCGCCCATCATGAAGTACGCGTCCGGCGGCACGACGACGGGGCCGTAGGTGTCACGCACGTCCGACGATGTCAGCTCGCCGAAGCCGCCCTCGGGCCGCGGCAGGAAATGCGCGTACGGCTCGTCGATGGGCTTGCCGTTGATGTGGACGCGGTGGTCCTTGAGCTCGACCGTATCGCCGGGCAGGCCGATGACGCGCTTGATGAAGTCGCGTTCGGTGTCTTCGGGGTACTTGAAGACAACGATGTCGCCGCGGCGAATCTCGCGCGTCGGCAGCAGCGCGCGTTCGGGGCCGCCCGGGGAGAAGACGAGCTTGTTGACGAGGAGGTGATCGCCGACGAGCAGGTTGGGCTGCATGGACTCGGTCGGGATCTTGAAGGCCTGCACGACGAACGTGCGGATGAAGAGCGCCATGATCACGGCGATCACGATCGACTCGAAATACTCGCGGGCCACGGACTTCCTGAACGTCGTCACGATTCCTCCGTCCCGACCTTGAGCACGGCCAGGAAGGCCTCCTGCGGGATCTCGACGCGCCCGACGCGTTTCATCCGCTTCTTGCCTTCCTTCTGCTTCTCCAGCAGCTTTCGCTTACGCGTGATGTCGCCGCCGTAACACTTCGCCAGCACGTTCTTCCGCAACGCCTTGACCGACTCGCGGGCGATGATACGCCCGCCGATGGCCGCCTGGATGGCGACCTCGAACATCTGGCGCGGAATGAGCTGGCGCATCTTGCTGGCCAGGGCTTTGCCGCGCTGGTAGGCCGAGTCCGCGTGGCAGATGGTCGACAACGCATCGACCGGGTCGCCGTTGACCAGGATGTCGAGCTTGACCAGCTTCGACTCCCAGTATCCCTCGACATGGTAGTCGAGTGAAGCGTAGCCGCGCGAGATCGTCTTGAGCTTGTCGTAGAAGTCGAGCACGACTTCGTTGAACGGCAGTTCGTAGGTGATGAGCACGCGGTCGCTCGACAGGTACTCGAGGGCCTTCTGGATGCCGCGTTTCTCCTGGCACAACTGGAGGATGCCGCCGACGAATTCCGACGGCGTCAGCATCATCGCCTTGATGATCGGCTCCTCGAACGAGGAGATGCTGCCAGGGTCGGGCAGCTTGGCCGGGCTGTCGACTTCGCGCACCTCGCCGTCGGTCGTCGTGACCCGATAGAGCACGCCCGGCGCCGTCGTCACCAGATCCATGTCGAACTCGCGTTCGAGGCGCTCCTGCACGATTTCCATGTGCAGCAGGCCGAGGAACCCGCAGCGGAAGCCGAAGCCCAGGGCGGCGGACGATTCGGGCTCGAAGAAGAACGACGCGTCGTTCAGGCGCAGTTTCTCGAGGGCGTCGCGCAGCGCGGGGTACTCGTGGCCTTCGACCGGGTAGAGCCCCGCGAAGACCATCGGCTTGAGCGCCTTGAAGCCGGGGAAGGGCTCGAGGGCCGGCCGCGCCACCTCGGTAATCGTGTCGCCGATGCGCGCGTCGGTCACCTTCTTGATCGACGCGGTAATGAAGCCGACTTCGCCGACGCCGAGTTCGTCGACGGGCACGGGTTTCGGCGTGAAGACGCCGACCTGCTCGATTTCGTACTCCTGCCCTTCGGCCATGAGCCGGACCTTCATGCGCGGGCGCAGCACGCCGTCGAGCACACGGGCGACGATGACGACGCCGCGGTAGGCGTCGTACCACGAGTCGAAGATCAGGGCCTTGAGCGGGGCCGACGGGTCACCGACGGGTGGCGCCAGGCGTTCGACGATGGCTTCGAGGACATCGTGGACGCCCGCGCCAGACTTCGCGCTCGCGAGAATCGCGTGGGACGGGTCGAGGCCGATGATATCGGCGATCTGCCGGCGCGCTTCCTCGGGCTGGGCGCTCGGCAGGTCGATCTTGTTGATGACGGGGACGATTTCGAGCCCGTTGTCGACGGCGAGGTACGCGTTGGCGAGGGTCTGGGCCTCGACGCCCTGCGAGGCGTCGACCAGCAGGACCGCGCCTTCACAGGCGGCGAGCGAACGCGTGACCTCGTAGGAGAAGTCCACGTGCCCCGGCGTGTCGATGAGGTTGAGGATGTAGGCCTGCCCGCTGCGCGCCTTGTATTCCAGCCGGACGGGATGCGCCTTGATGGTGATGCCACGCTCGCGCTCGAGGTCCATCGAGTCGAGCACCTGCGCCTCGGTCATCTCGCGGGGCTGGAGCGCGCCGGTTTCTTCGAGGAACCGGTCCGCCAGCGTCGACTTCCCGTGGTCGATGTGGGCGATGATCGCGAAGTTGCGAATGTACTGCTGATCCATTGCGTCGTGATCTGTCTCCGGATGCGGCGGCCCCTGGCGCCGACTACCGCGTGGTCCGTCCCGTGGGCCGCCTCGGCGGCGTCGGCCTGTAGATCAGCCCGACGACCAGCCCGTACACGGCCATTTCCGCGATCGTGTCGGCCACCCAGGCCACCGCCAGCGTCCCCGACAGCGGGAGCACCACGTAGTTCCACACTACCGAGAAACACGACAGCAGCAGCCCGACAATCACGCCGAACCGCAGCCCTTCGACCGCGCCGGCGCCGCCTTCGTACCCTTTCGCGTACGCGTACGCGAACACGAGAAACCCGACGGCCGACGCCGCGAACCCCAGCACGAGGTTCATCTGCGACGACGGCCTGAACACGGCCGCGTGCTCGGCGTACAGGTCCGCGAGGAGCACGTTGTTGGCGAGCGGGCTGACCACCAGGTAGGCCAGCCACGCCACGATGGCCGCCGCCACCACTCGACCGTAGTGCATCGCGTCCTCCCGGGGCCCCGCCGCCCGAGTCGCGGGATCCGCGCCATACGACGACGCCGGGCTCGAGGAATCCCCGGTGCCCGGCGCGCGGCCCGCCGCGACGGCGGGCGGTTCCGGCGAGCGGATCGCGTTACTTCGCGACCTGCGTCTTCAGCGCGACGTCCTGTCCGCCGTACTGCTGGATGACGGACAGCAGCCCGGTGTAGAGGAAGCCCACCTGGAACAGCACGAGGAACGGCAGCGTCCCGTAGATCCCGTTCGACAACGCGTAGACCACGGTCATCGTGAAGTAGAGACCGAGGGCTACTTCCACGAGCGGCTGGATAGCCAGGCTCTGCCGGTACTTCTTGCTGAGCCAGTCGTCGTTGCCGCGCTCGACGCCGTACTTCGGCGTGCGGGCGAACGCGGATTCGTGGCCGACCATGGCCTCGATGACCGCCCGGGTGTTGTTGACCGCGAGGCCGATGCCGATCGACATCAGGAACGGGATGTAACGCAGCCGCGCCTTCCAGTCGGGATACAGCTCGCGCTGCGACACGACGTAGAAGTTGGCCACCGACGCCGTCGCGAGGAAGAACAGCGGCACGTCGATGAGCAGCATCTCGTACCAGCCCATGTTGTAGCGGATGACCATCGACGGGAACATCAGGATGGACAGCAGCGACATGAGCAGGTAGTTGAAGTTCGCCGTCAGGTGGAAGAACGCCTCCGCCTTCACGCCGAAGGGCTGGTCCGACTGCAGGATCGACGGCAGCACCTTCAGGCACGTCTGGATGGACCCCTTCGCCCAGCGGTGCTGCTGCGACTTGAAGGCGTTCATCTCGACGGGCACCTCGGCGGGCGCCACGAGGTGGGGCAGGAACATGAACTTCCAGCCCTTGAGCTGCGTGCGGTAGCTGAGGTCGAGGTCCTCGGTCAGCGTGTCGTGCTGCCAGCCGCCACCGTCGTAGATGGCGGCGCGGCGCCACACGCCGGCGGTGCCGTTGAAGTTGAAGAAGTGGCCGGCGCGGTTGCGGCCGCCGTGCTCGAGGACGAAGTGGCCGTCCAGGAGGATCGACTGCGCCTTCGTCAACAGCGAGTAGTCCTGGTTCACGTGGCCCCAGCGCGCCTGCACGAGGGCGAGTGCCGGATCCGCGAAGTAGGGCACCGTCCGCATCAGGAAATCTTCGCTCGGGACGAAGTCCGCGTCGAAGATCGCGATGAACTCACCGGACGCGACCTTCATCGCCGCGTCGAGGGCGCCGGCCTTGTAGCCGGTGCGGTCGGTGCGATGCAGGTAGACCACGTTGTGGCCTTCGGCCACCGCGCGTTCGACCGCGCGTTTCGCCACCTCGACGGTTTCGTCGGTCGAGTCGTCCAGGACCTGGATCTCGAGCAGCTCGCGCGGGTACTGGATCTTCACCGTCGCCGCCAGGAGGCGGTCGATGACGTACATCTCGTTGAAGATGGGCAGCTGGATGGTGACGCGCGGGAGCGGGCCGTCCCAGGCCGGCGGCGGGCCGGGCACCTTGTCCTTGTTCTTCATGTAGGCGTACACCAGGTAATACCGGTGCCAGCCGTACATCCCGAGGATGACGAGGACGAAGAAATACGACCCGAGAATCAACGTTTCAAATGGGGTCATGCGGCACCTGATCCACGCTGGGGACGGCGACGAAACGGAACCAGTCATTATACCGTCCCGGTTGGCCGGAACTCAAACGACGCGCGTGCCTGTGCCGGCTGGCTTGTCCCGAACGGCGCCGGCTGACTCGTCCCGGGCGGGGTCGGGGGGACGCGGCTGCCACGACGGAATACCCCCTCCACAATCCCGTTCAACCCCCGAAATCTCCCGTTCGGTTTACACTCCTGCTACAATCGCGGTTCGGTTTCCTCGCGGGTGCCCCCTCCGTGAGGTCAGGTCGTGTCCATCTTCTTCCAGGCCACGAAGGGGGCCCTCATGTACGTATCCGTTCGTCCTCGGCCGGGGTTCGCGCTCCCGGTCCTTCTGGCGCTGTTCGCCGTCGCACTGCTCGTGGCAGCCGCCCCGGCCTCGGCGCAGCCGGCCGCACCCGCCGCCTCCGCCCAGACCATCGCCCAGTCCGAACCAGCCGCGTCGTCCACGCCGTCGGCGTTCAAGTGGAACTGGGACAACACGATCACCTACGGTCTCGGCTACCGGCTGTCCAACCCCGACAAGGCCCTGCTCCCGCTCGTCGCAGGAGGCACGGGCTACTCGGTCAACGGGGACGACGGGAACCAGAACTACAAGAAGGGGATCTTCACGAACGCCGCGAAGATTACGAGTGAACTCGAGTTCAGCTACAAGAACGTCGGCGGTTTCGTCCGCGGCTTCGCCTTCTACGACATCGAAAACGAGAACGGCGACCGTGCCCGCACGCCGCTGTCGGTCGCCGCGAAGAAACGCGTCGGCAGCCGGGCCGAGTTCCGCGACGCCTTCCTCTGGGGCCGCTTCAAGCTCGGCAGCCTGCCCGGCGAACTCCGCGCGGGCTGGCAGGTCATCAACTGGGGCGAAAGCACCTTCATCCAGGGCGGCATCAACGCCGTCAACCCGGTGGACGTGAGCGCCCTGCGCGTGCCGGGCTCCGAACTGCGCGACGCGATGCTGCCCGTCGGCGCCGTGAAGCTCAGCATCAAGCCGTCGTCGAACACGTCGCTCGAAGGCTTCTACCAGTTCGCGTGGGAAGAGACGAAGGTCGATCCGGTCGGCAGCTACTTCAGCACGACGGACCTCGCCGGCGGCGGTGCCACGAAGGTCATGCTCGGCTTCGGCTCGGTGCCCGACTCGGTGGCGGTGGGCCACAGGCCGCTGCCGCCGTCAAACAGCCCGGTCGGCACCGCCGTGCCCAAGGGCAGCGACGAGAAGGCGCGCGATGGCGGCCAGTACGGCGTCGCGGCGCGCGTGTCGTTCGACGGGCTCGGCGGGATGGAACTCGGCGGCTACTTCCTGAACTACCACAGCCGTCTGCCGCTCATCATGGCCAAGACGGGCACCTCCACGGGTCTGCTCGGCGGCAACTACGCCGCGACGGCCCAGTACTTCCTCACCTACCCGGAAGACATCAAGCTCTTCGGAGGCAGCTTCAACACCCAGCTCGCCCGCACGGGCATCGCGCTGCAAGGCGAGGTCTCGCACCGCCGCGACGTGCCGCTGCAGATCGACGACGTCGAACTGCTCTACGCCGCGCTGTCGCCCCTGCGCCTGCTCGCGCCGATGCTGCCCGTCGCCCCGCAGCTCGCGCCGATCGTCGGCGTGGGTTCGATTCTGTCGGCGAACAACCAGGTGGGCGCCTTCGGCTGGTCCGAAACGATCACCGGCTACCGCCGCTTCGACACGACGCAGGTCCAGATGACGGCCACGCGGGCGTTCAGCCGGGTGCTGGGCGCCGACCAGATGACGCTGGTGGCGGAAGCCGGGTGGGGCCTCATCCACGACCTGCCCGACCAGAACGTGCTGCGCCTCGAGGCGCCCGGCACGTACACGTCGGGCAACCCGGTGCCGACGACGTACGCCATCCAGCCGGCCACGGAACCGGCGTCGGCCTTCGTCACCGACTCGGCCTGGGGGTACGTGGTGGCGGGCAAACTCGAGTACAACAACGCCATCGGCGCGGTGACGATGAGCCCGCGATTCTCGTTCTCGCAGGACGTGAAGGGCATCTCGCCGGGCCCGGGCGGCAACTTCATCGAAGGCCGCAAGGGCCTGACGCTCGGCGTCGGCCTGCAGTACCGGTTCAACTGGGAGCTCGATCTGAGCTATACGAGCTTCTTCGGCGCGGGCCGCTACAATCTCCTGAACGACCGCGACTTCGTTGCCGCCAATATCAAGTATTCCTTCTGAGGCATCCGTCATGCGCAGTTCCGCACGATTCGTTGCGAGTCTCGTTTCGATCTCGATCGCCGCGGTGGCGGCCGTCGCCCTGCTCTCGGCGCAGGAAGGCAAACTCCCCGCGAACCTGACGCCCCTCGGCGCCGAAAAGGCCGGCAACGCTGCCGGCACGATTCCGGCGTGGGACGGCGGCATCACGAAGCCGCCGGCCGGGTACGTCCCGGGCAAGCACTACGTGGATCCGTACGCCGCCGACACACCCCTCTTCACCATCACCGGGCAGAACGCCGGGCAGTACGCGGCGAACCTGACCGAAGGCCACAAGGCGATGCTGAAGACGTACGGCACGTTCAAGATGAACGTGTATCCGACCCGGCGCAGCGCGTCGGCGCCGCAGCGCATCTACGACGCGACGGCGCGCAACATCGGGAAGGCCAAGCTCGTGAACAACGGGAACGGCGTCGACGGCGCGGTCACCGCGCCGCCGTTCCCGATGCCGAAGACGGGCCAGGAGGTCATCTGGAACCACCTCCTGCGTTACCGCGGAGACGCGGCGGCCCGCTGGGTCATGCAGGCGACGCCGACGCGCGGCGGCCAGTTCACGCCGGTCACCTTCGACGAAGAGACGATGTTCGTCTACAGCATGCCGAACATGACGGCCGAGTCGATCGCGAACCGGATCCTGCTCTTCAAGCAGACGGTCACGTCGCCCGCGCGGCTGGCGGGCGGCATCCTGCTCGTGCACGAGACGATGGACCAGGTGAAGAAGCCGCGTGATGCGTGGCTCTACAACCCCGGACAGCGCCGTGTGCGCCGCGCGCCGCAGGTGGCGTACGACAATCCTGGCACGGCGTCGGACAACATGCGCACGACCGACCAGCTCGACCTGTTCAACGGCGCGCCTGACCGCTACGACTGGAAACTCGTCGGCAAGCGCGAGATGTACGTGCCGTACAACAGCTACAAGCTGCAGAGCCCGGCGCTCAAGTACAAGGACATCGTCACGCCGCTGCACCTGAACCCGGATCACCTGCGCTACGA
>CAZJRM010000231.1:0-8387 GCA_964547975.1 uncultured Vicinamibacterales bacterium
CACCGTCACCACGGACGCCATCACGACGGCGCTGCCCTTCGCCCACGCGCCGACGCGCGGCGTGAGTGCGCCCCGCGTCGCGCCGTCCAGCAGGCCGCCCGCCAGGGCCGCGCCCGCCACGATGAACGGCAGGACGTAGAGGTCCTGCTGCCCGCGCGACAGTGAGAAGAACACGACAATCACCGCGATCCAGAGGCCGAGGAGCAATCGGAGATCCGAGGACGTCGCCGCGTCGCCGGCATCGCCACGCGAGGCGCGCGCGAACACGCGCCGCCAGGGCACGAGTGCCAGGGCGGTCGGCAGCAGCAGGGCCCACGGGAAGTAGAAGTCGGCGAACACGACGAGCAGGTAGAACAGCGGCCCGCGATTGGGTGCCCCGACGCCTTCGGCGAAGCGCGCGACGTTCTCCGTGATGAAGAACGTCGTGATGTAGTCCCAGCCGAACCGCTGGTACAAGGCCAGGTAATACGGCAGGACGATCGCCAGCACGATGAGGGCGCCGGCCGGCAGCATGAATCGTCGCAACACACCTTCCGATGCGGGGCCGGCCTTCAGGCCTGCCCGGCGCGTCGGCGCCAGTCGGCGCGTCACCACGAGGTACACGCCGAATACCAGCGCCGGCAGCACGAGGGCGATGGGCCCCTTGGTCAGCATGCCCAGCCCCGCGGAGACGTACATGGCGACCAGCCAGCGTGTCCTTCGTGCCGGATCGGCTTCCGCCAGGGCGAAACACAGCAGCGTGAGCCCGAGGAACATCGCCGCGTAGATGTCGATGATGATTCGGCGCGCGAAGAGGAGGATCCGCGGGCTGGCGGCCAGGGTCGCGGCCGCGATCCAGCCGGCGGACGGCGAAAACACCAGGCGCCCGAGGGCGAACGCCGTGGCCAGGAGCACCACCGCACCGAGCGCGATCGGCAGGCGCGCGGCGAAGAGCGACACGCCGAAGACCTTGTAGGACCCGAGCACGGCCCAGTACGACAGCGGGGGTTTGTTGAATCTCGGCTCGTAGTTGAACGTCGAGTTCAGCAGGTCGCCCGACTCGATCATCTCCCGCGGCGTTTCCGTATAGAACGCCTCGTTGGCATCGATGATCGAGGTCGCACCGAGGTTGATGAAGTACGGCAGCACCACCGCAACGAGGAGGAGCAGCCGAAGGACGCGGCGACCGGGCATGAGCCGTATGGTACTACTGCTCGACGCGCCAGCCATCGGTATAGAGCCGGGCCTTCAGCGTCCGTTTCGTCTGCGGATCGTCGTCCAGCGTGTAGGGCACACGGAGTTCGGTCGTGGTCTGCCACGCCACGAGGCCGGGCGACCACGGCGATTCGGGCTCGTAGCCCCATTCGAGACCTGCGCGGCCGGTCTCGGCCACACGCCAGATCTGGAGCAGTGAGCCCGCAGACGGACCGCCGGACGCCACGGCCAGGCGGCCGCAGTCCGGCGAAAGCACCGGCACCGCCGGAATCCCGATGCGGACGCCGGTGTCGCCGTGGACGAGCACGTACGACTCGCCGTCCGACAGCTGCTTGTGGACGAGGTGGTACCCGACACACGTCAGCTGTTCCGTGTATCGGTACCCCGCGTAGTCGTCGGCGCCGGGGTCGGGCGAATCAGTGAGGTCGACGGTCAGGCCGCTGCGCGTCGTGATCGACAGGCGTTTGCCCACGCGCGTCACGCCGGGCACGCCCTTCGCCAGCCGGTACTCCTCCACCGCCTTCGCGCACTCGTAGGTGTTCGACAGATCGGCGCACACCCGCGAGATCGTGTCGTGGACGTCCACGAACCCTTCGGGCGGCGGCGCCGCCGGCGCGTCCTTCCTGGCGCACGCGGCCCCCAGCGCCACCAGCCCCAGTCCCACCAGCCAGGTCACTCGGTGTGTCACGACATCCTCCTTCAGCCACGCTCGTCGGCGTGACGGCCCCCGGGCCGGACACGCCGGCGTTCGCGGGCATCGAGGACGAAGCCGCCCACGAGCACGGCCAGCCCTCCCGCCACGAGCACGGTACCCCAGACCGGCGAGTCGAGCCAGTGCCGGTGATCGGCAATCAGGTAGAACGCCACGCCGCTGTTGACGAGCCCCGCGTAGTAGAAACTCCGGCGCTGGCGCCGGTGGCTGACGAACGCCGCGACGAGCGCGGCCGCCAGGTACGCCCAGTCGACGCCAGGCGGGTATTCGCCCACCTGACTGAGCCGGGCGAGCGGCTCGAGCACGGCAAACGGCGCGAACGTGAACAAGAGCCATGACGCGGTCCGCGCCAGGTCGGAGCCGTAGCGCTCGGCCAGCGAGGCCGCGCCGTAGAAGACGAGGCCGTTGAGCGACAACGCCGCGAGTGTATCGAGACGAAGCGGATCCGAGACGCCGGCGGGTTGAAACGCCTGCAACGACACGCCGAGCGCCGCGAACATCCGGCCGTCGAGAGCGAACAACTCGAGGACGACCATCAGCAGGACGCCGGCCCCGGTGTAGCACGGCCGGCTGAACCATCCGCGACCAGTCCGCTCGGACACCACGCCGGCCACGGCATACATCAGGACGAGCGGCATCAGGTGGAGCGAAAGCCGATCCCAGCGGCTCTCCTCAATCCAGGTCCGCAACCCGGCGTCGGCCAGCAGCGCCAGGACGAAGAGCAGGACGAGCGCGGCCAGCACGGTACTCATGGCCACCGTCCGCGTCCTGAACGAGAGCCAGGCCGTCCACGCGCACGCGAGCCACACCGTCACCTGCAACTGGCGGTTGGAGACGGATCCGTCCTGGAACAGCTGGCCCGCCGTGTCGGCGGCCACCACCCAGAGCCCGGTCTCGTGGAACAGGATCAGCAGGAACAGCGGGAGCAGGCTCACGCCGCCGAGATAGAAGGCGACGGCAACGGCGCGCTGGTGACGCCGTTCGAGGAGGTGCGCCGCGAGGTTGAGGCCGATGAACGGCAGGCCGAGCACGACGAAGGGCCTGCCCACGCCCTGCACCGCGCCGTAGACGCGGTGCGCGGCAAAGTAGAAGAGGCTGCCGCACATCAGGACGAAGGCCCCGAGGTACAACGCGATTTGCGAAAACGTCAGGCTCCGCGCCTCGCCAATCCAGTCGTCGTCTCGACGGGCGAGCTGGCCGTAGGCCGAACGCAGCGCGCCCGCTTCGTGCGGGTGAATCAACCGCTGGTGCAGCCAGTCGTCGACCTGGCGCAAGTGCGTGCGCACGCGGAGGGCCAGCGCCGACGCGTACTGCGACGGACGGGCCAGCACCGGCCGGCCGTCGAGGTACCGCCCGAGGTCGTCCGCCATGTCCGCCGCGCTCGCGTAACGGTCGGCGGGCGACCGTTCGAGCGCCTTCAGCGCAATGGCCTGGAGGGGCTCGGGCACACCGGGATCCACGTCCGCCGGCAGGCGGATGGCCCCGCGCCGCACCGCGTCGATCACGGCCTCGGTGTCCGCACCGTCCACCGGAGGCACGCCACACACGAGCTCGTAGAGGACAGCGCCGAGGCCGTAGACGTCCGTGCGCGCGTCGATGGGCGCGGCCGGGTCGAGCTGCTCGGGGGCCAGGTACTGCGGTGTGCCCTTGAAGTGCCCTGCGGACGGGTTGCCGTCGCTCAGGCCGAAGTCCAGGATCTTCGGCCGCAGCGAGACGTCCACCATGATGTTCGAGGGTTTCAGGTCGCGATGCTGCAGCCCCGCGCCGTGGGCGTGGTGCACGGCTTCGCAGACGTCCTTCATCAGGCGCGCGCGCTGACGATGTTCGAGCGAGCGGCCGACGCGCCCGAGGTCGAAGCCGTCGACGTACTCCATGATCAGCACGGGCGGCGTGGCGTCGCGGCGGAACTCGTAGACCTGGACGATCCGTGGATCCTGCAGGCGGGCCAGCGCGCGGGCTTCGTCGACGAACCCCGCGGCCAGCGGGCGCGTCAGGCGATCCCCGCGCAGCACCTTCGCCGCGACGACGCGGTTGAGGGTGAGGTCGTGAAGTTTGTAGACCTCGCCGGAGCCTCCCGCCCCGAGGCGTTCGACCGTGCGGAAGCCCGGGAACTCCGGCCAGTCGGCCGCAGGGCTCGCGCCCTCGCGAGTGTCGGCACGCGGGACGCCGTCGAGCAGGTCCGAGACTCTTCGGTAGTCGTCGATGAGCCTCGCGAGTGGCCCGGCCAGTTCGGGCCGATCGCGGCACCACTCCGCCGGGTCCGGCATGTCGCCGCCGGTGACGTGCCGGGCTACCCACCGCGTGAAGAGCGCGTCGAGGTCGGGATCGTTCATCGTGAGGTCCGCATGGCGTGCGTCAACGCCACCATGGCCCGCGCCAGCAGCATCCGGGAGGCGTCTTCGCTGCGCCCGAGCCGCGCGGCGATGTCCTTGAACGGGCGGTCCTCGAGCTTGCGCATCACGATCACGTCGCGGTAGTCGGGCTCGATGGACTCCAGGGCCTCGGCCAGGCGCTCGGCTTCCTGGGCGGCAATGACCTCGCTGAGCGCCGAGCGCGCGGAGGCCTGCGCCTCGAGATGGCCGGCGTCGAGCGGCACATCGGCGGCGGCCGCGCGGCGGCGGCGGGCGTGGAAGTCGGCCTGGTCGCGGATCTCGTTTTCGGCAATCCGTGTCAGCCACCCCATCAGCGACGCCGACGAATCCCCCGCGAACTGATCGAGCCGTTCGAACGACTTCAGCAGCGTGGCCTGAAGGATGTCGCGCGACTCGACGCGCGCCCGGAGGCTGCGGCCCATCCGGAGGCGAATGAACGCCAGGACGCGCGCGCCAACGTGGTCGTACAGGCGAGCCAGCGCCTCCGGAGACCCGCCCCGGGCCTCCTGCAGCAGCTGCGTACTCGCCTCGCGATGCATGCGCCCACGTTACCACCGCGGCTGCGGCCGGGGAAGCCCGCCCCGACCGTTCCCGGCGCGCGTTCGGTTCGCCGGGCCAATGCCGTCTACAAGGCAGGGGATAGGGATAAGGCGATAGGGAAGAGGGAAAGGGACAAGGGGCAAGGAACTGCCAGGGAGAATGTCAATGAAGCAGCTGATGATCGGCGTGGTGATGGTTGTCGCGGTGGCGACCGGTGCGTGCCTCCAGAAGGACACGACGAGCACGCTCTACCTCGACCCGTCGGGCCGCGTGGAGTGGATGGTGCTCGAACGCGACGTACGCTCGGACAGTGACGACCCGAAGACGATTCGTGATGAAGAAACGGCGTATCTCGAGGCGCTGCGCACGGACGACCATCCGGTGGCCGCCGCGTTCGTGGCGCTCGGCGGCCAGGCGGTCACCACGCAGGCCATCCGTACGTCGCGCCCGTACGCGTCCGCCGTGCAGGGCGAGTTCACCAGCCTGACGGCGCTCGTGGCCCCCCTGCTCGACGCCTGTCAGGTCCCGTACGACGCCGACATCCAGGCGGTTGGCGACGATACCACGTGGACCCTCTCGCTGGACGTCGGGCCTGACGGAAACCCCGTGACGCCGGACGGCTGCAGCGAGCCGTTCGAAGGGCTGCTCGAGGCGATGGACGTGACGATTGTGTTGACGTCCGGCCACTTCACACGCGCACAGGGCTTCACGCTGAGCGGTGATACGCGCGCGACCATCGATGATGGAGCGACGAAACCGGATGCACTTGCCCGGACGGGCGGCCGGCTGGTGTTCTCGCTGAGCTGGACCACCCGGTAGATCGGCACCGCTCCAGCCCATCGGCTGTCCCCGTCCGGCCGCTGGCCGCTGGCCGCAAGTCGAGGGCCGCGGGCCTAGACGTGATTCCGCAGCATCAGCTCTTTCGGGTGCGGTTCGAGATAGACCTGGCCGGCGAGATACTCGACGCGATGCGCGCGAACGTGGTGGCGCAGCAGGGTGACGGGCACGACGAGCGGCACCAGCCCCTGTCGGTAGTCCTCGATACTCGTCAGCATCTCGCGCCGCGACTCATCGTCCAGCAGCGACTTGAGGTGACCCAGCATGTGCATCAGGACGTTCGTGTGTTTGCGCGTCGTGGCCATCCGCGCCAACGCCGACATGAAGTGGCCGGCGTACTCGTCCGCCACCTCCGTGCGAGGGCGCCCTTTGGCCGACGCGACGAGACGGCCGAGCGCGTCGTACGCGGCACGGTCGTGCGCGAGCAGCGCCATCTTGTGCGCGGTGTGGAAGCGAACGAGGTCGCCGACGGTCCATCGCGACTCGAGAAACGCGCGAAGCCGGACGTACGCGAACACGCGTTCGACGAAGTTCTCGCGCAGCCGGGAGTCGGACAGTCGGCCTTCTTCTTCGACGGGCAGGTACGGGAATCGCTGCAGCAGCGCGTCGGCGAACAGCCCCCTCCCCTTGCGCTCGCCCACGCCGCCCTCGACGTAGAGCTTCACGCGCTCCATGCCGCAGCTCGGCGAGTCTTTCTTCAGGACGAACCCGGCCAGGCGCTCCCCCGTCAGCGCCTCGACCCGCGCGCGGGCCCACGTCCGCATGGCGTCCGTGATGTCGCGTCCGCTGCGGGTGTTGACCATCCGGATGTCGTCGGCGCGGCGAACCAGCCTGAGCGCTTCCCGCGGCGTGCCCAGTCCGAGCTCGACTTCCGGGCACACACGCACCCACTCGACGAAGCTGCCGAGCAGGTCGACGAGAAACGGATCTCGTTTGTGCCCGCCGTCGAACCGGACCAGGTCGCCGAGCAGGCAGGCGGAGATGCCAAGACGGATGGGGTCGACCGCTGAAAGCAGGCTCATCGCCGTTCCTTTCCCGCCACGACCCGCCCGCTGACACGTTCGACGCGTGAGATGTAGCCACGGCAATCGAACTTGCGGGAGGTGCTGGCGTACGACATGTAGCGGACGGTGCCGTAGATCGGGCGTTCGGGTCCCCAGGCCCGATCGTGTTTGCCACCGATGGCCCACGCAATCCCCGTGTAGCCGTTCGGGTCGCGGCCGTCGAGCTGGTACCGGTCGTTGAGCCACACGGCCCGTGCGAAGGCGTCCTCCGGCGACGGGGACCACTCGAGGATCTTCTTGGCCCAGTACATCCGGACGTATCCGTGCATCCAGCCGGTTTCCACCATCTGGATCTGCGCGGCATTCCACAGCGGGTCGTGGGTGTCGGCCGCCTCGAGCCGGTCGAGCGAGTACGCCGGATCGCGCGGGTCGCCCGCGTGGTCGGCGAGCGTGCGCAACGCCCAGGGTTCGCACCCGTCGAGACGATCGTAGGCGGGGTTGAACCGGACGAAGTTGATCGCCAGTTCGCGTCGGACGATGAACTCTTCGAGAAAGGCGTCACGGTCCTCACGGGGCGCGTCCGCGCTGCGCACCGCCCGCGCGACGGACCGGGGGCCGATGTGCCCGAAGTGCAGGTACGGCGACAACTGGCTCGTGCCGTCAAGGTCCGGGTGGTTGCGGTTCGACGCGTAGCCGTTCAGGCGCTGGCGCAGGAACCGACCGAGCGTTCGCGCGGCCGCCCGCGACCCGCCCTGGACCTCCCGCACCGGCGGCGGCCCCTCGTCGATGGGCATCGGATCGGTGACGTCGGGAGCGGGACGCAGCGTCGCACAGCCGGCAGGCGGCTCCCACAGCACGTGGGCGTCCTGTTCCGACGTTTCCTCGAGGAATCGCCCGACGAGGCCCGCGAGGCGCGGGCGGATCGTGCGCGCGGCGTACTGTTCTTTCGCCAGGAGCCCCGTCGGCACGACCACGTCGGCATCGACGGTCCAGTACGGCACCGTGAGGCGGTCGGCGGCGGCACGGCGCCAGCGCTCCGGCTCCCGCATCGGGTTCTCGTCGCCGACGACGAGTGCGGGTCGGACCTCGTTGGCGAAGGCCAGCAGGCCGTGATCAGGATGGCGGCGCAGGACGAAACCGACACGCCGCCGACGCAGGTCCTGTTCGAGATCGGCAAGCCCTTCGGCGAGGAACCGGTAGTGCCGGCGGTTGGCGTTCGGATAGAACGGCACCAGGGCCACGAAGACGACGACGGGCTTTCGCAGAGCGTTGGCGGCGGCAATCGCGAGGTCGAGCGCCGGGTTGTCCCGCCCGCGCTGCGCGCGCTGCATCCAGTAGAGGACGCACGTACCATCAGGATCCGGAGGCCCGGCGCGGCGGACGGCCACGCGCGGTTCGTCGGCGAGCGTCTCGATCGTCACCTCGGCCTCCCCGGTCACCCTGCACGATGGCGGTGTGCCCATTCGTCAATGGCGGCGGCCCCGCCGAGCACCGTCACGCCGCGGGCACGCGGCGCGCCGGCGCCCCCGGCCACGATCGCCACGTCTTTCGGCAACGCGCGGCGAAGCTGGGCCAGCTGGGCCGCCGCTTCGTGCGGGCCAAGCGCGGACGACATGCTGACAGCCACCGCGCGGGCCGGCAGTTCGCGGGCAGCGGTCGCGAGTTCGGCCACCGGCGTCTCGGTACCGAGATAGGTCACCCTCCATCCTGCCGACGCGAGCACGAGCG
>CAZJRM010000232.1:0-8371 GCA_964547975.1 uncultured Vicinamibacterales bacterium
TGCTGCAGCAATTCATCGCCCAGCAACACGCTACGCCGCGCCGCGCGTGGCAGCCGCTTCCGCCGGCGTCAGCACGCGCGCCTTGAAGCCGTCGCGGTTCACGTCGATGTCCACGTCCACCTTCCGGTACGCGAACGCCGGAGACGACGAGTACTTGTTGTAGGCGAGGGAGACGGCCGGCAGGCCGCCGAAGGCGTCGGCCACGGCCTGGTCGGGGTTGCCGCCGCGCAGGATGGCCGTGGCGGCCTGGTTGAAGCGCGCGAGGTTCGCGCCCTGCTCGCCGAACATCAGGTAGTGGACCAGCGCCCACGCCGACGCGTCGAACAGCTGCATCCACGCCTCGTCTCGCATGTACTTGGAGTCGTAGCCGGCGCCCATCAGGTCGCCGAGCGACAGCCGGCCCGACTGCAGGCGCTGCAGCGTCCACGGCACGATCTGGCCGATGGTCAGGTCGCTGGTCCGCACGATGGTGTTGGCCATCACCTCGGCGAGGCCGCGGTTGAACCACGCCGGCGCACGGCGCGGAAACGTGGTGTCGAGCACGATCCCGATGTAGGACCAGTAGGCGGACCGGTACGGGTTGACGTCGAGTCGGCTCGGGTCCACGTCCGTGCGCAGCACGACGTAGTGGCTGTTCGGGCCGCCGAAGAACGCGCTCGTCGGGCGGACCCCGCCTTTCTGCTCCCAGTACGCGGGCACGATGCCGCGCACGCCGTTCTCGTTCTTCACCGCGAAAACGATGAAGGTGCGGCCGGTGTCGAAGCGGGCCCAGGGCCAGAGGCGCTGCAGCACGGCGCGGACCTGTTCGAACTGCCACGCCACCCCTCGCGCGGCCTTCTCCCCATCGTCCGAGACGACGATGAAGTGCGGGCTGTCGATGCGGACCCAGGTGGGTGCGGCGGCGGCGTGCGACGCGACAGTAAGGACGCAGGCGAGGACGAGGAGGAACGTGAACGCAGGGCGTGCCGGGAGATATCGAGTCATCGCGCAGATTATGTCCCAGCCGCGCCCGCGAAGCTCCTTCACCAAGGGGAACCATGATGTGGGGCAGGGCTGCCTTCGACTTCGCTCAGGACAAGTCAGCCCTGCCATGTACGGCGCATCGTGCCCGCCGGACCGCTACTGCACCTCGAGGACAATGAGCTTCCCGTCATCATCGACATCCCTGACGCGATACAAACGGCCTCCGATGGGTATCCCGGTCGTTCCGGTGTGAACCGTCACCCAGTCGGAGCCTCTCTTCTGTTTCAGCGTCAGGAAGCCCGGCGCCCGAGCGTCCTCGTACGAGTAGAAGACGTCTGGCGTCGCATCCGCGATCTCGATGCGGTACTCGTTGTCGCCCGCCGCAAACGTCCCCGACGTGGGTCGGCCGACGCCCCAGTAATAGATGACAGGGAATGAGTCCGCCGCACGCGTGTCCGCAGGCCGCGCAAAGAAGGTGAGTGGAAAGTAGGCCTTGTTGCCAGCCGTGTAGGACAGCCACGGCATGAACTGGCGCCCTGCGTCTGCCGTCGCCGGAGCGCTGGCCAGCACGGGAACCTCTTGCTCCTCGTCATCACGAAGATCGAAGTCGCCGTTGCCTGCGACGCGAAGGCGCACAGACTGCGGACTGGTGCCAAGCCGGGCGACGACTGTCATCCCACTCGGCAGGCGTCCGAGTCGCGCGTCGGCCGGGAGGTCCAATGGAAGCGTAAAGCGCACGTCCGCCCGCAGACTCCGTGTTGTCTCGGCTGACAAGTCGACGGGGCCGTTCACGCCCGACTTCATCGCCCCGTCGCCGTCCGTCAGCGCAATGAAGAGGGGCACCGGTCGACCTGGGGCGGCGAACGCGGCATCGAGATACCGTTCCATGCGGGAGAAGCTGTTCGTTGCGTACCCGATGCGACCGTCAGGGGCGATCAGCACATACAGCGGGAAGGCGCCCCGGCGCTCGGGCAGTCGCCCCAGGACCTGGTAAAGAGGCAGGAAGTACCCTCGGTCTGGCAACACCTGCGGCCACGGCAGCGCCTTCTCGGCGATGATCTTCCTGGCGGTGTCGAGTGCCTTGCCCGAGTCGAGATTGATCCCGACAACCGAAAACGGCTTGCCATCGTACGCTGCCACCGTCTTCTTGATCGTATCGAACTGCTTCACGCAGGGCGCGCACCAGCTTGGCCAGAAGTCGAGCAGCAGGTAGCGGCCGCGAAACCCGGCCGCGCGGATCTGACGACCGTCAGTGTCGACGAAGTCGAAGTCCGGGACCGGCCGTCCAGCCACAGCGTGAGGCGCCCTGCTTCGGACCAGTTCGATCCAGGATCCGTCGAGCGCCCCGTTGCTGACTTCGTAGGAGTCGTCGCCGACCGGGAGCAACTCGTGGCCCTGATAGAGCGTGCCGTCCAATCGCGGAACGTCGGTGGCGTAGAACCTCAGCACGGAGCCCGTCGACAGATTTGACCTGTCGAAGCGTCCGTGCAGAGTGTAGTCGCTCAGTTCGATGACGTAGGACTGGCCGTCCTTTGTGAAGGAGCCATCCATGCGGTAGTTGGCTGTCACGAAGATCTCTGGCTCCGGGTTCCCTCCCACAGTCCTGTCTTCGCGGTACGAAAACCGGTAGGGCAGCCATGCCTCGGACGGAGGTGGTCCTGGATAATCGCGCTTGATCCGCACCACGACCGCGCTGTCCTCCGTGTCCCCGGCCAGGAGATCGACGGGCGCGTCATCCGTCAGATCGCGGTTCATGTTGGCGTCCACGGTTAGTGTCACGGCTCGACGGTCGGGACGCTCCTTCAGAATCACCATCACCTCGTTCACCAGGATGCCAACGCGCGCGGTACCCGGCATCTGCGCTGGCAACCTGACCCCTCGCGTTTCGATGGCCTTGCGCACCTTGTCGGGCTCGAATGAGACGGTGTATCCCATGGGACCTGGTGTGTTGTCCTGCCTCGTGAGGGGCACGCGGATCACGTTGCCCGCCTGCGTCTGAACGGCGGTTGCGCGCGAGGCGATCGTGAGGACGCTGGCACTGGCGAGGAGGAACACGAACGCGCGACGGGCCGGCAGGTGTCGTGTCATCGCGCAGATTATGTCCCAGCCGCGCCCGCGAAGCTCCTTCACCAAGGGGAACCATGATGTGGGGCAGGGCTTCAGCCCTGCCATGCCGGCGACCTACCGTGACAGCGTGACGCGCCGGGCGATGAGCGGCGACACCCGGGCGAGGTGATCGAAATCGCGGTCGTGGTGCAGCACCGTCAGCCCGTGCCGGAGCGCGCAGGCCGCGATCAGGCAGTCCACGCCCGAGCGGACGCTCACGCCGGCCCGCCGGGCCGCGCGATAGAGATCGACCGCTTCCTGGACGACCTCCGCCGACAGGGGGGACTCGACGACCGGCAGGGCGCGCATGGCCTCGCGCGCGATCTGGAACGCGCGTTCGTTCGTGAATCCCTGGAGCACCTCCTGCACGACCGGCAGGCAGGTGACGATGTCGTCGAAGTCCACCACACGATCGATCGCGACGCGCGACGGTTTGCGGAAGACCTCGATCCAGACGGAGGTGTCAACGAGCGTCACGGCGCCGCACCCGGTAGACGCCGCGGTCCTGGCGGACCTCGGCCAGGTCGCCGTGCCACAGCCCCGACCCAGCCAGGTCCAGGAGGCGCCGTGCCTTGGCGCGGTCGACGAACTCGCGGAGCGCGCGCTCGACGGTCCGGCTGAAGGTGCGCTCGCCGCTCAACCGGGTGGCCTCCTCAAGCAGGTGCTCATCGAGCACAAGATTCGTACGTTTCATGCGCATCAAGTGTAACGAGTCGCATGCGCCCGTGCAAGGAGGCGAACGGAGGTGAACGCCACGCCAGGTGACAACGGCCGGCGCGACTGCACGAAGGATTCACGCCAGGCGGACCTACGCAGACTGCGTGTGGATCCGCCGGCGCACATGCCACACGAGCGCCGTCGCGGCAATCCCCGTTGGCACGAACAGGCCGCCCCAGACCGGCAGTTCGCCCGGCGCCGGCACGCGCCCGGCGGCAATCGCCAGCGCCGAGTTGAGCGTGAGCACCAGCAGGTAGAGCGTGGCCTGGATGCCCGCCGTCCCGGCCATCGCGACGCCGAGGTCGTGCCGGCGCCACAGCAGCGTGCCGCCCACGGCCAGCGCCGGCACCATCAACGTCGTATCGAGAGCCGCGACCAGGCGGAACGCTTCGGGCTCGACCGGCGTCGGCCGACCGGCGAAGACGTGCGCCGCCCACATCCCGAGCCACACCGCCGTCAAGCCGAACGCGACGAACACGAACCAGCCGCCGACGGCGCGCACGGGCGCGCGCAGGGACAGCGCGTGCGCGAGCGCGGCGGCGTCAGCGCCGGAAAACGCCTGGATGAGCGCCGCGCCCGCGAGAACGCACGTGGTGACGTAGAGCGGAAAGTACACGTTGAGCGCGGCGCCGAGCAGGTAGAAGGCGCCGTTGTACGCCGCGTAGCCGAGAGCGCCGAACCACAGCAGCCGCGCGCGGGCCGAGCCGCGGCGCGCGAGGCGCGGCGAGACGGCCAGCAGCGGGACCGCGATGGCGAGCGTGACGAGGTCGTTGCCAAACCACGTGGCCTTGATCCACGGGATGTCGCGGTAGGCGTCGGGGAAGGCGAGACCGAGCCCCGACTGGATGGCCATGAGCACGGCGAGAGCAGCGGACAGGCGGCGAGGCGGGTTCACCCCTGAGATTCTAACCGCGACTCACCACCTCCAGCGATCGCGCCACTTGCCCTTCGTCAGCCAGGTGATCCGGTTGCGGTGGTTCCGACCAACGCGCGCTGGACCCATCCCCGCCGGCTCCGCGCCGCGTCGCCTCCAGACCAGCAGGAAGGGCGCCGCGATCATCGTGATGTCCATCGGGATCATCGATTCGTACATCTCAGGGCGCTTGGGACCGTAGACCCCCGTGGCCATCCTGTAGTCCGTCTGGAGTGTGCCCGCGAGGGCGATCAGCATGACCGCGAAGCGGAGGTAGAAGACCGGACTTCGGATGCCCCAGCGGTTCGGACAGACGTACGACAGCGCGGCGAGCAAGGCAACTGTGCCGCGCGCGGCCTCTTCGGCCGTTCGAAAGCCACCTTCGAGCAGCAGTCCGATGGGCAGTGCCAGCAGCATCACGACACCCAGGCCAAACACGCAGGCACGCAGCATCGTGTAGAGACCCTGCCCTGGCTTCATCGCGGTGAGTGTACTCCGGATGTGCCACTGAACTCGGGCGCGTCTGCCTCCAGCATCTCGAGCACGCCTTCCTGCCGCAGCAGTGTCATCCCGAGCCGTTGTGTGGAGACGCCGTCGCGAAGTTGATAGTCGAACCGCGGGGGGGTGGAGGACGTGTCTGCGGCGAAGTGCAGGAACCGAACGCCGCGGCCGTCGCCGAACGCCGGCACCGCCTCGGCGACGTGCGACGCGACAAACGCGAGGGCGCCCGGATGCGCCGCCAGGCGCGTCACGACCGCCGCCGTCGCTTCGGCCGCGTCGTGAACGTTCGTGCCCCGCAGCGGCTCGTCCAGCACGGCGACGGCGGACCCGTGTTCGCGCAAGGCCTTGGCGACGGCCCGGACGCGCCGTACCTCGGCCAGGTAGAAACTTTCGCCCGCCGGCAGGCTGGCCGACACTCTGATGCTCGAGACGATGGCGCCAGCCGGGCGGAAGCGGAACGTCGTCGCCGGCACGCCGCAGCCGCAGTGCGCCAGCAGCAGCGCGTGGGCGACGGCGCCCAGGAAGGTCGACTTGCCGGCCATGTTCGGCCCCGTGATGAAACACACGCGTTGCCCGTCGTCCAGGTCGAGATCGTTGGGCACGGCCTGCGACCCGAGGAACGCGTGGCGCAGGCCGGTCGCCGAGAACGCCGCGGACGGCGTCGGATAGACCCACCCGTGTTCGGCCGTCGTGACGGCGAGGCTCCACATCGCCTCGACCTGGCCCACGCGTGCGACGAGGTTGCCCATCAGCCCCACGGCACGGTCGCGCGTCAGCTGGTCGAAGGTGAGGCGCGCGGTGATGGAACGACGACTCGCCAGCGCACGCAGTTCGCGCAACTCCGGCGTCGCCAGAAGGTCCGCGAGTTCGCCGCCGATCGCGCAGAGCCTCGTGGAGTCGGTCGCGCGCAGCCGGTCCGCGAGGTTCTCCGCCGCGCCGAGCAGCCCCGCCACGCGCACCTGCGCGCGGGCGACATCGGCAAGGTAGTCTCGCCGCCAGCCCACGCGCCACGTTGGGTCCAACCACGCACTCGTCCTGGCCTCGCCGGGCAACTGCCACTTCGACTCGAGGTATCGCTGTGCCTCGTCGAGGTCCGCCTCGTCTACGAGTGAACGGTATTCGGGGGCGTGCGCTTCGAGCGCGCGATGGGCATGCTGAAGGGCCAGGATCGTGTCGGCCGAGTGTTCGGGCGCGCCGAGCGCGCGGCAGAGCTGGTCACGTCCCGCGCGTGTCCGGGTCCGGTCAACGAGGCCGAGCAGCGTCTGGCCGCCGGGCGTGGCGGTCGAGAGCACGTCGAGATCGCGGAGCGTGCCGGCGTCGAGGTTCATCGGTTCGAGATGGCTGCTGCCGTGGCCAGAAGATGTTGTCTTCCTCTCGCCTGGGCGTCGGCGTGGTCACCACATCCAGCGATCGCGCCACTTGTCCTTCGTCAACCACGTGATCCGGTTTCGGTCGGTGGCATTGACAGTGCCATCGCGCACGTGGCGACGCACTGACGGTTCCAGGCCCCGGAAGGACGTCGCGGTCGCGCCGATTCGGACTCCGATCCGGTTATTGTGGCTGTCCATCCGGTTGGAGTCCCCGCCGTCCGATTCCATCACGCCAGTGACCACGTCGACCGCCCATCCTCCCAGCGTGTACGAGACGACGGCGCTCGCCAGCGCGTGTCGATACGCGTCGAGCGGACCGTGCCTCCCGCCCCCGAAGTCCGACTGGGCCACGCACGACCAGGTGTAGACGAGGACACCCATCGGGTAGACGCCCAGGAGCAGGGCGAGCATACCGATCCGTCGCAGCCACTTCCGCGTATTCGTCATTCGGTGCTCCGACCGTCGCGTTCCAGCCCGATCTCCGCAGGCTCCGTGCTGTGTCGCTTCCGGATCAGCAGGGGCCGTTCACTCTTCCGGGTCGACCAGCGCCAGGATCCTGGCCGTGACCTCGTGCATCGTGGCGACGGGGACGGATCCCAGGCGGGTCGCGTTCCGCGCCCGCCAGTCCAGGCTCTTGAGCTGATCGCACAGGATCGCGCCCTTCGTTTCGAGCCCTGGAGGCAGCTCCACTTCGAACGGATACCCCTTGACCCGGGATGTGATCGGACAGACCAGCGCCAGCCCGACTTTCCGGTTGTACGACCGCGGCGAGATGACCAGTGCGGGACGATGCCCGGCCTGTTCGCTGCCGGCCTGGGGATTGAACTCGAGCCACACGACGTCTCCGCGATCGGGGACGGCCGGCGCAGCCATTACCAGACCTCCCGGCCGACGGGTTCTCCCGTGTCGACCTCGTCGTGGCGGCTCCTGGCGGTGACTTTCCGGATCAGGTCGTCCAGCCGGTACTTCGGCCGCCGACTCGGAGTGACGACCAGGTTACCGCCGCGGACCGACAGGTCGACGTCAGCGCCGGCGCCGACTCCGGCTTCTTCGGCGAACGCCCGCGGGATCCGCAGGCCAAGGCTGTTGCCCCACTTCTGGATCTTCGTGTGCATCACGCGCCCCTTGGATACACATTGAGTATACGCCGGCGTGTCGCGCGACGAAACCGGCTTCTTCGTCGGCGCTCATCGTGGCGCCCACAGCGCGCCGAGCGACAGCGCGACCTCTCCGAACGGCTCCGCGCGAACCACCTCGTCTCCGCCGTGCGTGGCGATGACATCCCAGTGCCCGCCTTCGAGCCTCAGCACCTCGAGCGTGCGCGCGTCGGGATCCAGCAGCCACGCGTGCGCGACACCCTCGCGCGCGTAGATCGCCAACTTCGCCCCGCGGTCGAGTGACGCGGTGGACGGCGACAGGATTTCGCACACCCAGTCGGGCGTCAGCGGGAAGTACGCCGTTTCGGGCAGGTGCGGCATGCGCTCGCGCCGCCAGCCCGCCCAGTCGGGGACGAGCACGTCATCGCCGAGATGCAGCTCAGGCTCGTAAAGGATGCGCCAGCCGCCGGGACCGCCGACGCCGTGGCCGAACGGGCCGCCGACGAAGACGCCAATCGCCGAGCCGGTCTCCGCGTGACGGGGCCGCGGGCGCGGCGTGGCGTGCAGTTCGCCGCCAATGAGTTCGGCGACGCAGATGTCGGGCACCGCGGCGAGATCCTCGTACGTGGCCGGGCGATCGAACGGCGGAATGCGCGGCACGGGCGCGATCATAACATCGTCGTCTTTCGCACGATCGATGCCGT
>CAZJRM010000233.1:0-8336 GCA_964547975.1 uncultured Vicinamibacterales bacterium
GAACGGGATTTTGAGTCCCGCGCGTCTGCCAGTTTCGCCACTCCGGCACGTAGGGAAGGCAAACGACTCGAACGAAACCCGAGTATAACACGCCCCATCGAGAGGCTGATGCTCGAGGCCAGGCAGGGCTGAAAGCCCGGCCCAATACTGACTACCGTCGAGCCGAAAGCCGCGAGCCGAACGCCGAACGCCGAACGCCTACGTCCTTGCCGTGATCAGGAAGACGGGATACTCGCGCCCGTTCCTCTTGTGGATGAACACCGTCGTGTCCTCCACGCCGATGAATCCGGCGGCCTCGAGCCACGAACGTACCTGCGTGCGCTCGAAGCCCTTGTGGTGGACGTCGGTGATCTCAGCTTTGTGGAACGTCCCATCCTCATGATCGAGGTCCGCCAGCGCGATGAAACCGCCGGGATTCAGCTTCGCGCGCAAGTCCTTCAGCAGTTGCTCCGGGTCGGGAACATGGTGCAGCGTCATACTGCTGACGACTCCGTCGTACTGTCCGGCGAACCGGTATCCATCGGATGCTGACAGGTGAATGGTTGCGACGTTCGGGATCCCGGCCGCCGCAATCTTCTGCTGCGCCATCGTCAACATGCCGGCTGAGGTGTCAGCTCCGGTCACCTGGCCGACCAGGGGCGCGAGCGCCAGCGAAAGGAGTCCGGTGCCGCACCCGTAATCCAGCAGGTGCGTCGTCGGGGTGAGAGGCGACCGCGAGGCGATCGCCGCGGCGACGTCGCGGGCCAGCGCGATGCGGTTGGGGTCGCTGTCCCAGGTGGCGGCCACCTGGTCGAACCTGGCGGTGTCGATGCGCTGCTGTGATTCCATATGATTGTCAGATTCTCACACGTCGCCCGACGTTACCAATCCCCAATCCCCAATCCCCAATCCCCAATCCCCAATCCCCAATATCCACAACAGCTTGTGGCGATCCACCCCTGAGACCACCAGCGTCCGACTCGCCTCGGTAGCCCGTGGCGAACGGCCGCCTATTTGCAGTAGGCTGGCGAAAACAAGGCGAAAATGGCCCAAAATCAACGGTTTTCGATTGAGTCCCGCGACGTTTCGCGCTACAATGAAAGCTCGTCAGAACTACAGACCCACCGGTAGTCTCCCGTGCAACACGGCTAACGAAGCGAGGGGAACCCAGTGACATTCCAGATCGGCGACAAGGTCATCTACCCGAACCATGGTCTTGGCATTGTCGAGCGCATCGAAGAGAAGACCATCCTGGGCACGACCTGCGGTTTCTATCATCTCAGGATTGCTGCCAACGACACCACGGTGCTCGTCCCCCTGGCCAATGTTGATGGCGTCGGCTTGCGCCGCGCGATCGACGATGGCGAGGTGGACCGGCTGTTCAAGCTGCTCGGCGACGGGAAGATCGACGCGCAGCAGAACTGGAAAGGCCGCTTCAAGGACAACTCCGAGAAGATGCGCACCGGGTCCATTTACGACGTGGCGGACGTGCTGAAGAGCCTGACGCTGCTGTCCAAGTCCAAGAGCCTGTCCTTCAGGGAAAAGCGGATGCTGGACCGCGCGCGGTTCCTGATCATCACGGAAGTGTCCGAGGTGACCCGCGCGCAGTCGACAGCCGTGGAAGGCAAACTCGACCAGGCGCTGGACCGTTGTCTCAACACGCGGGCCAAGACGCAGGCCAAAGGCAAACCTGTCGTTGCGGTGGCCAAGGTCGCGGCGCCTGCGGTGAAGATACCGGTCGCGGCCGGCCCCGCGCGCAAGCCGAAAGCGTCGTAGTGTAAGAAGTACAGTGCCGGCTGAAGCCGGCACCCACGTCGAGTCGGCACCTGCAAGAACGCTGAAAGCGCCCGATCCGGTCCACCGGGTCGGGCGTTTTCTCGTATGATGCGGCCATGGACCTCCTGGCAACCCTCGGCCGCACGCTCGGCTTCTCGTTTGCCGCCGGCGTCAATCTCTACGCGACAGTGGCCCTGCTCGGCCTCGCATCGCGGTTCGGGTGGGTCGCCCTGCCTCCTCAGTACCAGGCGTTCGGTCACACGTGGGTGATCGCCACCGCCCTGGTGCTCTACGTGATTGAGTTTCTCGCCGACAAGATCCCGTGGGTCGACACGATCTGGGACGCGGTGCACACGTTCATCCGTCCGATTGGCGGGGCGGCCATTGCCGTCACGGCCCTCGGGCCCTCTTCGCCGACAATGACAGTCGTGGCGGCCCTGCTCGGGGGCGTGGTCGCCGGCAGTTCGCACGTGACGAAGGCGGGGACGCGCGTCATGGCGAACGCGAGTCCCGAGCCGTTTTCGAACTGGGCGCTGAGCGTCGGCGAAGACATCTTCGTGGTGAGCCTCGCGATGGTGGCACTGAAGTACCCGCTGCTCGCCCTGGGCGTGACGGCGGTGTTCCTGGTGACGATCGGGTTGTTCGCCGCCGTGATCGTCCGCGCATTCCGCCGGCGATTCGGGCGCCGGCCGCCGTCCGCGCCGCGCCCGTTGGCCACGGGCCTGGCGACGGCGGTGTGCGTGGCGTGCGCGCTTGGCACGGCCGTGTCCGCGCAGCAGTCGCAGGCGCCGCCCCAGAAGCCGCAGCCACCGCCAGCCGGACAGGCGCAGCAGCCGCCGACCCCGGTCTTCCGCGCGGGCGCGAACTTCGTACGGGTGGACGCGTTTCCCACGAAGGACGGCAAGCCCGTCACGGACCTCACGCAGGACGACTTCGAAGTGTACGAAGACGGCGTTCTGCAGAAGATGGACACCTTCGAACACGTGATGGTGGGCGCGGGCGGGGCCCCGGCGGCCAGGGTCGAACCCCGCACCGTCGAAGAGTCGCGGCAGGCCGCGGCCGACCCGCGATCGCGCCTGTTCGTCGTGTTCATCGACAAGCCGCACCTGAAGCAGTCGTCCGGCTACTACATGCGTGGCCCGCTCATCAATCTCCTGAACCGCGTGATCGGAGACGATGACCTGGTGGCGATGATGACGCCCGACATGTCGGCGCGGGACATCATGTTCACGCGGCGCACCGACCGTATCGCGGCGCGTCTCCAGGGGATGTTGCCGCTCAACATCGGGACGCGCGACCGCCTCGTGAACAAGGACCCGGTCGAAGAACTGTACGAACGGTGTTACCCGTCGACCACCGGGCTGGGCCCGTCGGCCGTGGCGCAGGAGATGATCGAGCGCCTGCGTGAGAAGCAGTCGCTGGACGCGTTGCGCGACCTCGTCGTGCATCTCGACGGCCTTCGCGAAGAGCGCAAGGCGATCCTGCTCTTCAGCGAGGGGTACCTTCTGCCGCGCGAGAACCGGGCACTGGCCGAGTCGTCCATTCCACAGCGCCCGGGCATCGGCGTCGGCCCGACCGGGCGCGTCGGCACGATGGACCGGGTGAACCCGTACGGGAGCCAGCAGTCGCAGTGCGACTCGGACCGCGTGATGCTCGCCCAGCTCGACCTCTTCCGGCAGTACCTGGACCTGCTGGATACGGCGAACAAGGCCAACGCGACGTTCTACCCGGTCGACCCGCGCGGCCTCGCCGTCTTCGACTCGGATATGGGGCCCGGGCAGCCCCCGCCGATCGACGTGGACATGAACATGTTGAAAGCGCGGCTCGACTCGCTCCAGGTGGCGGCGATCAACACCGACGGCGTGGCCGTGATCAACACGAACGACCTCAACGGCGGCCTGAAACGGGTCGTCGACGACCTCACGTCCTACTACCTGATCGGGTACTCGTCGACGAACGCGAAGCTCGACGGGCGATTCCGTTCGATCAAGGTGCGCGTGAAGCGCCCGGGCGTCGACGTCCGCGCCCGGCGGGGGTACCGGGCCTCCACGGAAGCCGAGGTGGCGGCCCGCGCGAAAGCCGAGGCACCCCGGATCGTCGACGAAGCGACCGCGGCGGTTGAACGAGCCGTGGCGAACCTCGGGGCCATCCGCGCGAACGCGCCCATGCGGGTGCAGGTCAGCCCGGGATTCTGGACGGCGCCTGGACCGCCGGTGGCCGGCAAGCCGCCCGGGGCCGAACCCGCGCTGTGGATCTACGGCGAGATCGACACGCGCCGTCCCGGCGCCGACGACTGGAGCCGCGGCGGCGAAGCCGACGTCGCGATCCTGTCGGGCAAGGGGGACGTGGTCGTCAGTTACACCGCTCCCGTGGCGCCCAACGGCGCCTTCGTCTCGCGTTTCCCTCGCAGCGAGGAGGACGTCTGGCTGGATCCGGGCACCTACGCCGTGCGCGTGCGGGTGAAGCCCGCGACGGGCGGGTTGCCGATGATGGACACGATCCGCTTCGACCTGCCGAAGCCCGCGGCGGCCCGGCTCTTCAGCGCCGGCGAACCGATGTACGCTCGGCGGAGCCAGATCACGGGGAACAAGGACGTGTTGACCGCGGACTTGCGCTTCCGCCGCACCGAGCGCATCAGCGTCGAGATCTCGGTGTCGGACGCGCCGGAGTCCGTCAGCGGGGAACTCCTCGACCGCGTCGGAAAGCCCCTGGCGCTGCCGGTGACGGCGTCGATCGTCGAGAAGGAAGGCGGGGCGTGGGTTCGCGGCGAGGTGGCGCTGGCGCCGCTCGCCCCCGGCGACTACCTGATCAGGCTGACGGCGGTACGAGGGACCGAAACGCGCCGCGTGCTGGCGCCGTTCAAGGTGATTCCGTAGCGCCGCTGCACTTCGGAGGGCATGATGCCGATACGCCGGCAGAATGCCCCGCCCCGAGAACCCGACAGGGAGCCACGTGCACGTTGAGGTGAGCCCGGCGCTTCGGAGTCCGCTCCGGCATCCAGCCGGTGTGGCCCTCGCGCTGCTCGCGTTGGTGCTCGGGGCGACGATCAGCCACCGGCTTGCGGCGTTGTACCACCAGGAGGACGTCGTGGCCGCACGGACCCGGGTCTCGGTCGACCTGGACAGCGTCCGGGCCACGCTCAGTCGAGAGGCGTTTGCCGCCGTCAACCTGACGGAAGGCCTGGTGACGCTCGTCAGCCTGCGGGCAGGCGTCCGGCAGGACGAGTTCGATGCCCTCGCGGCGGCCATCATGCGGCGCAGTCGGGTGACCCGCAACGTGGCGCTGGCCGTGGGCACGACGATCCGCTTCATCTACCCTCTGGAGACCAACCGCGCGGCTCTCGGTGTCGACTACCTGGACACGCCAACGCAACGAGACGCCGTATTGCAGGCCATCCGGGAGCGCCGGACCGTTGTGGCCGGTCCGCTGCAACTCGTGCAGGGCGGCACCGGCATCATCGGGCGGACGCCGGTCTTCGTCCGCCGGTCGGGTACCGCCGAGAGCGCCGAGGAGGAGTACTGGGGGATCGCGGCGACGGTGATCAGTTTCGACCGACTCATCGAGACGGCTGGCCTCACTGACTCGCGCCTGGGGCTGCGCATCAGCCTCCGGGGACGTGACGGGCGCGGAGCAGCGGGGGAGCCCTTCTGGGGTGACCCTCAGGTGTTCCACCAACAGCCGGTTCAGCTCGACGTGCCGCTGCCCTCCGGCAGTTGGGCGATCGCCGCCGTGCCGGTTCACGGCTGGCCCGTCTTCCGCGCGTGGCGCTCGACTGCCTTCGTCACCGGATTCGTCGTGTCGGTCACCCTGTCGTTCCTGCTCCTGTCGGCGTTGCTGGCGAGCCACGACCGCCGCCTCGAGGTCCAGGCGAGGCGGCAGTCGGAAGAGAGCCTTCGCGAGGTGAACCGCACCCTGCTCATCAAGGAGTTCGCCATCGAGTCGGCCACGAGCGGGATGGCGCTGGCGGACTTGGACGGCCGCATCACGTACGTCAACAGCGCGTTGGCGGCGATGTTCGGTGGGTCTCCGTTGGCGTGTCTCGGCAGCCCCATCGACGAGGTGTGGCCCGGCGCCGCCATCGGGGCGACCCTCGGAGCGTCCGGCGGGTGGCGGGGCGAGGTGACGGTACCCGCGCCCTCCGGCCCGGCGCGCACGCTCGAGGGTGTGGCCAATACCGTGTGTGGACCGGCTGGAGAACCACTCTGCCGCATCCTCTCGTTCCAGGACGTGACCGACCGCAAGCGGATGCTGGCCGAGGTCGAGCGCAGCCAGCGGCTGTCGGCCCTCAGCCTCTTTGCCGGTGGTGTGGCTCACGACTTCAACAACCTGCTGGCCGGGCTGTTCGGCAACGTCGAACTCGCCCGCGCGGCGCTGCCCGACGGCAGTCCCGCGGCGGCGCATCTGGACACGGCGTCGATCGCGTTCGAGCGCGCCCGCGACCTGACGCGTCGCCTGCTGACGTTCGCGATTGGCCGTCCGCCTTCCCGGCGCCACGTGGCCGTGTCGGAGTTCCTCGACGAGTGTTGCGCGCTCTCCCTGTCCGGGTCGAACACGTCCTGGCTGATCGAAGCGGCCGAGGGAGGGGCGCTCCGTGACGTCCTCGGTGACGCCAATCAGTTGTCCCAGGTCTTCACGAACGTGCTCGTCAACGCGAGGCAGGCCATGCCCGACGGCGGCCGCGTCGTCATCAGCGTTCGGAACCGCGACGTCGCCCACGGAGCGGAGCCCGGCCTGGTCGGCGGACGTTACGTCGAGATCGCCATCACCGACGACGGCCCGGGCATTCCGCCCGACGTCTTGCCTCGGATCTTCGAGCCGTTCTACACGACGAAGCCCGACGGTTCCGGCCTCGGGCTGGCTATGACGTAATCGATCGTGCATGCGCACGGCGGGCGCGTGACGGCGTCGTCACACGACGGGGCCGGCACGACGATCCTCGTGCTCCTGCCGGCAGCCGAACCGGTGCCGGAGGCGCGCCCGGCCCCGCGCCCGGCCCCGCCGGCGGCATCGGTGCATCGGGAACGTATCCTGCTGATGGACGACGAGCCGCTCGTCCGGGACATGGCGTGCCGCATGCTGGCCCGCGGGGGCTACGACGTGGTCGGCGTGTCCGACGGGGCCGATGCGATCGACGCGTGCGAGCGGGCTCTGGCCGGAGGGCGGCCCTTCGACGCGGCCATTCTCGACGTCACGGTGCAGGGCGGGATGGGCGGATGGGAGGCACTGAAACGCCTCCGAGACCTCCAGCCCGGTCTGGCCGTGGTCCTGTCGAGTGGCTACGCGGAGCTCGGGCGTTCATCGTTCGAGTGCCAGCCCACGGCCGTGCTGCCCAAGCCCTACCAGATGCACGAACTCCTGGCGTGCGCCAGGGCGGTCGTCAGTCCTGGCCGGCCCTCCTACTCCTGAGGCGGCCGTGCGCCCGTCGTGAAGCGGAGCGTCCACGGCGTGGCGCGTGTTCCGTGCTGCGTCGTGATTCCGTCGAGCAATTCCACCGAGACGGTTCGGAAACGATCGAGCGGAGCGCTGAAGCGCACGGTGACCACATGGTCGCTCGTGGCGTAATCGACGACGAACGGCGGGACCGGGTCGTTCGTCCCGCCGGGGATCGGGTTGTGGTACGAGACACGAATCCGCCCTCCCAACGTCGACGGATCGATGGCGCGGGTGTACTGAATCCTCACCGTCGTTCGGGTGGAGACATCGTCTTCGTCAGCGGTGGGCACGCTGAACATCACGTTCGGGGCTTCCTGCAGGACCGCCGGGAGCGCCGGAACGGCCGGCAACACCTCGCTCGGCGTCGGCGTCGATGCCATCCGCAGCCCCTCGATCCAGACGAGACCTTTGCCGCGGCGGACGACGCCTTCCACCGCGAACCAGGCGTCGGTGCCGGCGCGCGACTTGAGGTCGAGATCGACACGATTGACTCTCGGGCGCAGCCCGACCACCCAGACGGCCGCCCGGCCGTTTCTCAGGACGAAGTCGTGCTTGCTGACGCCAGGTTCGGCCGGCAGGTCGTTGAACAGGTTGCGCCCTCGGAACTGGCCGACCACCGTGACCATCTTGTCTTCGAAGCGGGCGGCTTCGAGGACGGTGGCACGCAGGCTGGGGCGGACCGCGGGCTTCAGCGTGGCGGTCTGCCTGGCCTGAAGCACGACGTATTCGCCGGGGCGCGGCCAGCGATTCAGGTTGGCGCGAATCAGCAGCGCCTGCAGCGGCGTGTTCTTCATCCGCGGATCCGACTCGGGCAGCCGGCCGACATCGACGACCTCGGCGAGCAGCTCGACGCGCCCTGACCTCACCGCCGACGGATCTCCGCAGACGCGGATGCGCGGGCCTTCATCCGACTCCAGCCACCACTCGTCCGTCTCCGTTCTCAGCGTGCCGAAGACGACGACCTGGCGCAGGTGGAACGACGCCGGGTACTTGAGCACGGACTCGACGACGGTTTCGGTGGGGCTTGCGGTGGCTTGCGCGTGGACCCGCGCCGGCACGCTGAGGGCGAACAGGACGAGTAGAACGACGGACGCGGGGCGCACCTTGTCAGTATACAGACAGGGGAGAGGGGGTAGGCGAGAGGCGAG
>CAZJRM010000234.1:0-8224 GCA_964547975.1 uncultured Vicinamibacterales bacterium
CACTGGCAGCCCCTCATCGCGGAGTAGGGTCTTGACGAAGACAACTGCTCTCGCCGCTTCCCCGTTCCCTGGCCCCGTTCCCTGCCCCCTATCGCCCATCCCCTGTCCCCTGTGCTCAGTAGTTCCGTCGAAGATCCATCCCCGAGTACATCCCGGCCACCTGATCCGCGTACCCGTTGAACATCAGCGTGTTTCGTTTGAAGAACTCGCCGATGCGGCGTTCTTTCGCCTGGCTCCAGCGCGGGTGGTCCACCGACGGGTTCACGTTCGAATAGAACCCGTATTCCTGCGGCGCGGATCGCTGCCACGAGGAGGCCGGCTGCCGATCGACGAACCGGATCCGCACGATCGACTTGATGCTCTTGAAGCCGTACTTCCACGGCACCACCAGTCGGAGCGGCGCGCCGTTCTGATTGGGCAGCGTCTTGCCGTACAGCCCAACGGCCAACAACGTCAGAGGGTGTGTCGCTTCGTCCAGGCGCAAGCCTTCGACGTACGGCCAGTCCAGCACCGGAAACCGCTGCCCGGGCATCTGCTTCGGATCGTAGAGCGTCGTGAACTCGACGAACTTCGCGCCCGCGGCGGGTTCGACACGCCTGATGAGGTCGGCGAGAGGAAACCCGACCCAGGGGATCACCATCGACCAGGCTTCGACGCACCGCAGTCGGTAGACCCGCTCCTCCAGCGCGTGGGGGCGCAGGAGTTCATCGAGGTCGTAGTCGCCCGGTTTGGTGACGAGGCCGTCGACTTTGACCTTCCACGGGCGCGGCCGAAACCCGCGGGCGTTCGCCGCCGGGTCGTCCTTGTCGGTCCCGAACTCGTAGAAGTTGTTGTAGGTCGTGACGTCCTCCCACGGCGTCCAGGCTTCGTTGATCACGTAGCCGGACTTGCGGACGTTGGGCATCGGTTCCTGGCCCGACACGGCCCGGTCGAACACCGGCAGCCCGGCCACTGCCGCGAGGGCCGGAACGGCCGCGGTCTTCAGGAACTCGCGGCGTCGCAGATATAGACGTTCGTCGGTGATCTCCGACGGGCGGAAATCGGGGGCGCGTCGAATCAGCATAGGGGTCCTTGTCTGACTAGCATAACCCGGGGTCGGTGTTGAGTATTCCCCGGCGGCCAAGGCCCGCCGAACGCCGGGAGGGACATCCTCATCCGCTCAGTTCGACGTGCCGGAGAAACTCCCGGACCATCCGGGCGTCGTTTCTCGGCGCTCTACGTCGGCACGCTCAATTCGCTCCGGAGGACGCCCCTCCCGACGTCCGTCGGTTCCCCCTTGCCCCATGTCCCATGCCCCACGCCCCTCGTCCCTGTAGTAATCCCCCGCGCCCCGCGCTACACTGCCCGACGTGACCCATTTCCCTCCGCAAACCCTGGCATTTCTGCGTTCGCTGGCACGCAACAATCGCCGAGACTGGTTCACACCGCGCAAGGAACAATACGAGACGGTCGTGCGCGGCCCGATGATCGAGTTCGTCGAGCGCCTGGCCGCCGATCTCGCGGTGTTCGCGCCAGACCACATCGCCGACCCGAAGGTCTCGATCTTCCGCATCTACCGGGACACGCGCTTCTCGCACGACAAGACGCCGTACAAGACGAACATTGCCGCGTACTTCCCCCACCGGGGGCTGCCGAAGAACGAAGGCGCGGGCCTCTACATCGAGGTCGCGCCGAAACACTTCTTGTTCGGCGGCGGCATCTACATGCCCTCGTCTCGCGAACTGCTGCTGCTCCGTCAGCATCTGGCCGCGAACTATCGGCGCTTCGAGAAGATCCTGCGCACGGCGTCGTTCAAGAAGGCGTTCGGTGACCTGCAGGGCGAGACGCTGACGCGGGTCCCGCGCGGATTTCCGACCGATCACCCTGCGGCCGACTGGCTGCGTCACAAGCAATTCCTCGCCGGGATCGAACGTCCGGCTGAGTTCGCGACGTCCGACGGTTTCTACAAGACGGTCTCGTCCGCGTTCAAGTCCGCCGCGCCGCTGATGGCCTTTCTGAACGAACCGCTGGTCACCGCCGTCAGGGCGGCCGAGGCGGTGCGTCCCTGGGGTGATCCACGGCGGTGATTCGCGCCACCTCCACCGCGCTCGCCTGCGTGCTGGCCGCCGCGGCCCTCGCCGCGCAGGTCCGGCTGACAGACGAAGCCGACCGCGAGGCGTTCCGCGCCTGGTTTACCTTTCTCGCGGACGCACAGTTCTACAGGACGACGCCCGACGTCACCGACTGTGCGGGGCTCGTGCGCCACGCCACCCGGGAGGCCCTTCGCGCGCACACGCCCGAGTGGTACCGGAGCGCTGCGCTCCCCACGGCTCCGGCGATTGCCGACGTCCGCGCCCGCCCCGCGCCGACCGCGAACGGCTGGCCGCTGTTCCGTGTCGGCCCGCGCGAGTTCGCCGAGTTCGCCGACGCGAAGACGCTCGTGGCGCTCAACACGAAACCCATGGGTCGGGACCTCGGCGCGCTTCGGCCGGGCGACCTGTTGTACTTCCGGCAGGAGGCCCAGGCCGTCCCGGATCACCTGATGGTCTACCTCGGCCCGTCGCGCTTGGCCGCCGGAGCCCGCGACTGGCTCGTCTACCACACGGGGCCCGACGAAGGCCGGCCCGGCGAAGTTCGCAAGACTCGCCTCGCCGACCTCGTGCGGCACCCCGCGGCCCGCTGGCGGCCGATTCCGCCAAACCCGGCGTTCATCGGCGTTTTCAGACTGGTCTGGCTATGACGCGACGCACCCTGCTTCCCTTCGTGGCACTGTTCGCGCTGGTTGTCTCGTCGCCCGCCTGGGCCCAGGGAGAAGACCCGCCCGACACGAGCCCGGCGTTCAGCCTCTGGAGCAGCGAGATCTACACGACGGCCGAACGCCCGTCCTTCCACCTGATGTACCGGCAGATCGACCGCCTCGACTTCAGGGTCTACAAGGTGAAGGACCCGCTGGCGTTCTTCGCCGGGCTGAAGGACCCGCACCAGCTCGGGTCCGAGAAGCCGGTCGTGCCGCAGGAACGCACCTGGCTCGAGCGCATCGCGTCCTGGAAGTCGGAGCAGCGCGGCGTGATCCGGGGGTTCTTCCGGGGCCAGGTGAGCGCGGCGTACCGGGCGAAACGCCGCGAGCGGCAGGATACGACGCAGGTCACGCAGCGCCAGGTGCTGCGCCACAACACGTTCGCCCAGGTGCCGCTGCTCAACGCCTCGAACCTCGTCGCCTCCTGGCGCGAGATGCTGCCGCGACTGCGCGACGCCGACACGCGACGGATCCCGCTGGACGTCAAGGAGCCCGGCGTGTATGTCATCGAGGCCGTGAGCGCGCCGCTCAAGGCCTACACGATCGTCATGGTGTCGGACGTCGGGCTGGTGACGAAGACGTCACCCGGCCAGATGCTCGTGTTCGCCGCCCACCGCCAGAGCGGCGCGCCCCAGGGGGGCTGTGACGTGCAGTCGATCGTCGACGGCAAGGTCGCCCCGCCGGTCAGGACGGGCGGCGACGGTGTCGCGATGCTGTCGCTGGCCGTCGACAAGCCGGACGCCGTCGTCGCGGTCGCGCGATGCGGCGCGCAGGTCACCGCCACGGATCCCGGCAGCTGGGCCCTCGACGGCGTCACGCGCGAACTGGTCGGCTACATCTACACGGACAAGCCGATCTACCGCCCGGGCCACACGGTGCGCATCAAGGGCGTGCTTCGCTGGCGCGCCGGCGGCCAGCTCGGGCCGTTCGACGCCACGGACGTGGAGCTGTCGATCACGGACAACAACGACAAGGTCGTCCTGCGCCAGACGCGGCCCGTCGATGCCTTCGGGGCGGTGACCGCTGAGTTCACGGTGCCGACCGGCGCCGCGCTCGGCTACTACAGTATCGCCGTCGCGAAAGGCGACGCCCGGGCCAGCGGTTCGTTCGAGGTCCAGGAGTACCGCAAGCCCGAGTTCGAGGTCATCGTCACCGCGCCGGAACGCCTCGTGATGCAGGGCGGCAACGCATCGTTCACCATCAACGCCAAGTACTACTTCGGCCAGCCCGTCTCCGGCGGCACGGTCAAGTACGCGATCCATCGGCAGGGGTTCTACTCGCCGTGGCGCTGGGGTGACGCCGAAGACGACGAAGGCGGCGGCAGCTACTTCTACGGCGGCGAGCAGCAGGGCGAGCAGTCGGCGCAACTCGACGCCCAGGGCAACGCCACCATCGCCGTCCCGCTCCCGCTCGACGACGACGGGCGCGACTATTCGGTGCGTGTCGAGGCGCGCGTCACGGACGTCGGCGGCCGCGAGGTGTCGGGCAGTTCGATCGTGCACGCCCCGTACGGCCGGTTCATGGTGAACGCCACGTCGGATCGGTACGTGGTGAAAGCCGGGGCCACGGCCGGGCTGTCGGTCCGGACACTTGACTACCAGGGAACCGCCCAGCCCGGCATCACGGTGGAGGTCTCGCTCGAAAGCCTGAAGTACGCCGAAGGCCGCTACGCCGACCCGACGGTCACGACCGTCGCGAAGGGCACGGTCACGACGGACCAGGAGGGCCGCGCCGCGTGGACGACGGCCCTGCCCCGGGACGCCGCCGGGTCGTATCGTTTCAGGGCGGTCGCCCGGGCCGACGGGCGTCCGCTCCAGGACACCACGGGGCTCTGGGTCACGGGAGCCGGCGACACCGCGTGGGAAGAGGAGAACACGTATCTCGAACTCGTGGCCGACCAGAAGTCCTACAAGCCCGGAGACACCGCCCGGCTGGTCGTCCGCGGCGGCAAGGTCTCCGCGCCGTTGCTCGTGACGAAGGAAGGCCAGTCGGTCACGTACTATCGGGTCGCGCAGGCCGACGGCGACGGCGCGTTCGACGTGCCGGTGACCGACGCCGACATCGGCGACACGTACGTCAACATCGTGTTCCTGAAGGACGACCGGCTGTATCGCGCCGAAAAGCGGATCAAGGTCCCGGCCTCGATGCGGCAGTTGCAGGTCGCCGTCACGCCCGAGCAGCCGGTCTCGAAGCCGCAGCAGAAGAACCGCTACCTGCTGACGGTGACCGATGCCGCCGGCGCGCCCGTCAAGGCCCAGGTCAGCATCGGCGTCATCGACGAAGCGGTGTACGGCGTGCGGCCCGACACGACCTCCGACGCCCTCCGGTTCTTCCACCGCCTCGGCTACAGCCGGGTCGCGACGGACTTCTCGCGCGACTACCCCTTCACGGGATACGCCGGCACCCAGCAACTGCTGTTAACGCAGCGCCGGGCCCCGCTGACGCTGGCCGACTTCAAGGCCGACAAGCCCGCGCGCCCGCAGGTGCGGAAGGAGTTCCCGGACGCGATCTTCTGGGCGCCGACGGTGACGACCGATGCCGCAGGAAAAGCCACGGTCGAGGTCACCTACCCGGACGCGCTCACGACCTGGCGTGTCACCGCCCGCGCGGTGACGGCGAACACCCTCGTGGGCGCCGGCGTCGCGCGGTCGCTCACGACCAGGGACTTCATCCTGCGCGCGGTCACGCCGAGGTTCCTGACCGAGGGCGACACCCTCGACCTGCCCTACGTCGTGCACAACTACCTGCCCGGCGAACAGACCGTCACGCTGGAAGGCTCGGCGCGCGGCCTGACGCCGGACGCCGCGGGCGCACTCACGCGGCCGGCCACGTTCACGGTGCCGGTCAACGGGGAACACCGTGTCGACTGGCGCCTGAAGGCCGACAAGGTCGGCCTCGCCACCGTCGGCGGCACGGCCACCACGGCCGGCGACGGTGACGCGCTGGAACTGTCGTTCCCCGTGCTGCCGTTCGGCCTCAAGCAGGAGGCCGGGACCGCCGGTTCCATCGTCGGCGGCGGCGAACAGAGCGGGAGCCTCACGGTCCCCGCCAGTTCGAACCCGTCGGCGCGCACCATCCGCGTGCAGGTGGCGCCGTCCCTGGCGGGCCCGCTCCTGGGCGCGCTCGACTTCCTGTCGTCCTATCCGTACGGCTGCACCGAGCAGACGTTGTCCAGCTTCGTGCCGAACCTGCTCGTCCAGCGCGCGCTGGCGGAGTTGAAGCTGCCGCCGACCGAGGCCCTGAAGAGCCTCGACCGGCAGGTCGCGGAGGGCTTGAAGCGCATCTACGACTACCAGCACGACGACGGCGGCTGGGGGTGGTGGAAGACGGACGAGAACCACCCGTTCATGACGGCGTACGCCGCGTGGGGGCTGCTCGAAGCCAAGGCTGCCGGCTACAAGGTCGACCTCTGGAAGATCGAGAACGGCACACGCCAGCTCGGCCGGCTGTACGCGAAGTACCCGAAGGCCGTTCCGGAGCTCAAGGCGTACATCACCTACGTGCTCGTCCTGGCCGCCTCTCGCGGCGCCATCGGCAACGACTACGGCGACGGGCCGACGTGGGAGCAGGATGCCGCGGTCACCGAACTCTGGAATGCCAGGGACCGCATGACGCCTTACGGCCAGGCGCTGCTGCTCCAGACGCTGAACGCCCTGCGCGACGACCGCGCGAACGAGCTGGCGAAGATGCTCGTCGCCGGCGTCCAGCAGAAGGGCGACCTGGCGTGGTGGCGGTCTGACCGCGATCCGCTGCTGGACGACTGGCAGGACAGCGGCGTGGAAGCCACGGCCATGGCGGTGCGCGCCCTCGCCGCGCGCGACCCGAAGAACCCGCTGCTCGAGAAGGCGGTCCGCTGGCTGCTGCTCAACCGGACGTTCGGCTGGTACTGGGCCAGCACCAAGCAGACGGCCATGGCCCTCTACGGGCTGCTCGACTACATGAAGGCCCGCGGCGAAACCGCAGCGGACACCGAGGTCAGCGTGTACGTCAACGGCACGCTCGCCGGCACGAAGGTGCTGACCGGCGCGGCCTTGACCGCACCGGACCCGCTCACCTTCACCGCGGCGGCGGTGCCGGGCGCCAACGCCGTCCGCGTCGTCACTCGCGGCGCCGGGACGGTCTACTGGGCCGCGCAGGCCACGTATTACGACACGAACGCCGCGCAACAGCGGACGGGCGGACGCAAGCTGGCCCTCCAGCGCGAGTACTACGCGCTGACACCCGTCACGGTGAAAGGTCGTGTCGTGTATCGCGAGACGCCGTTCTCGGGCACGGCGCGGGCGGGCGATCTGCTGCTCGTCCGCCTGACGACGGCCGGCGCGACCGACTGGCGCTACCTGATGATCGAAGACCCGATTCCCGCAGGCACCGAGCCGATCCAGCGGGAACGTTTCTACACGATGGAACGGCCGCGCCAGGACATGTGGTACTGGGGAAGCCAGCGTGAGTTCCGCGACGACCGTGCCGTCTTCTTCACGCAGGACTTCGCGCGCGGGCGCTACGAGTTCCAGTACCTGCTGAAGGTCGTGACGCCGGGCACGTTCCGATCGTCGCCGGCGCGCATCAGTGCGATGTACGTGCCCGAAGGCACCGCCTCGAGCGCCGCGCACACGATCGTGGTCGAATCAGCTGCCGCGGCGCCGGCGGCGCAGGGAGGCCGTCAGTGAACACCAGAGGCTTGGTCATCACCGCCTGGCTCGTCGTCGGGCACGCGATCCTCGGGCTGCTGTACTGGCTGCTGCTCCAGATCCCTGAGTCGAACGTCTTCATGCTGGCCGGCTCGGTCGCCGTGGTCATCGTGATGGTGCTGTGGGCCGGCGCCGTGGAGGCAACCGCGCTCGCGGCCTGGGCGCCTGGCATCCCGTTGGTGCAGGCCGGCGGCGCGGGACTGCGGCGCGCGATCTGGATCGTGCCGCCCGCGCTCGTGTTCCTCCTGCTGTGGTACGCAACCGGCCACGTCTCTGCGTGGCTCGACGCGCACAGCAGCGAAGCCGCCGCGTGGTTCATCGCCACGCGGGGCTGGACCGACGTGTCGTGGCTCCACACGACGCTCGGCTGGATCGTGTGGTTCCTGCGGTACGGATGCGGCGTCTCGCTCGCCGCGGCGCTGATGGCCGGGCTCGTCACGAAGGGTGCAGGGACGCTGGCGGGCGCGGCGTGGCTGAAGCGGGCGTTCCACTGGCGGACGTTGCTGCTCACGACCGCGGTCCTGTTCGTTTGCGTGTGGCTGCCGTGGCGCTACGTCGTGAACTGGCGACCGGAATCACTGCCGCTGTCGTGGGTGCAGCCAGCGTTTGCCGCGGTCAAACTGGGCGTAGTGTTCGTCGTGATGAACGCCGCGTGGGCATACATCCTGCGACGCGCCGCGCGCCCGTGAGGCCGCCAGCCAGACACCAGCCGCGTCAGAAAGGAGCCGGGGGTTCAGCCTACCTGACGTCCCGCCACGGC
>CAZJRM010000235.1:0-8180 GCA_964547975.1 uncultured Vicinamibacterales bacterium
AAGAGCGCCCTCGTGCTGGCGCTGACGGGGACCGACCCCGACCGGCTCAAGGAAGAGAAGGCGAGAGGCATCACGATCGACCTCGGCTTCGCGCACTGGGAGGCGCCGGGCCTTCGCGTCGCGTTCGTCGACGTGCCCGGGCACGAACGGTTCGTCAAGAACATGCTGGCCGGCGCCGGCGGGGTGGACGCCGTCGTGCTGGTGGTGGCGGCCGACGAGTCGGTCATGCCGCAGACGCGCGAGCACCTCGACATCTGCCGGCTGCTCGGCGTGCAGAACGGCCTGGTGGTGCTGACGAAGGCCGATCTCGTCGATGCGGACATGCAGGAACTCGTTCGGCTCGAGGTGCGGGAACTCGTGCGCGGGTCCTTCCTCGAAGGCGCGCCGATTCTCGCGGCATCGTCCAGGACAGGCGAAGGGCTCGACGAGGTGCGCGCAGCGCTGATGCGGCTCGGCGCGTCGGTGCCGGGCCGCCCCGGCGACGGACCGGCGCGGCTGCCGATCGACCGGGTGTTCTCGGTCCGCGGGTTCGGGACGGTCGTGACTGGAACCCTCGTGTCGGGCCGGCTGAGCACCGACGCGGATGTCGTCGTGCTGCCCGGAGAACGTCGGTTGAAGGTGCGCGGGATCCAGGTGCACGGCCAGGCAGAGCGCGAAGCCACGGCGGGGCAGCGGGTGGCGGTGAACGTGGCCGGCGCGGACGTGGAAGACCTGGTCCGCGGCGACGTGGTCGCGGCGCCCGGATCGGTCACGGCCACGCGCGTGCTGGATGTGCGTCTCGACGTCATCGCGTCGGCGAAGCCGTTGCGCCACGGCACCCGCGTGCGGGTGCACCAGGGCACGACCGAGGTGCTGGGCCGGGTCGCGATCAGCCGCGTGATCGGAGAAGAGGACGAGCACCTGACCCAGGCCGAGATCCCGGCCGGACGCGCTGCCTACGCGCGGTTGCGCCTCGAACGTCCCGTCGTCGTCACTCGCGGCGATCGGTTCATCGTGCGGGCGTACTCACCGGCCGTGACGATGGCCGGCGGTGTCGTTGTCGATCCCCAGCCGCCGCGGGGCGGCATTCGGACGGCGGCCGGACGCACGCGTTTCGTCGCGCTCGATCCGGCGCAGGCGGGTTCGAGACCGGACACCGACGCCAACGCCGCGGGCAGACTCGTCGACGAAGCCGGCGTGCGTGCCGTGCCGCAGGCGGCGCTGGTGGCCCGGGCCGGCATGACCGACGCCCGCGCTCGCGCGGCGGTCGTGCGGTTGGGCGAGACGGGGCGGGCCGTCGTCGTCGGGGAGACGCTCGTGTCGCGACGGGCCCTCGACCAGGCGGCGGAGGCGTTGCTCGCGCTGCTCGGGGCGTATCACAAGGCATCGCCCCTCGACGAGGGGCTGCCGCGGGAGGAAGCCAGGGAACGTGTCTGCGCGCACGCCGCGCCGGGCGTGTTCGAGCGGCTTCTCGACGAACTGGTGACGGCGAAAAGAGTCGTAGCGCGGGACCGACTGGCACTGTCCTCGCACCGGCTGGCCTTGTCGCCAGCCGAGTCGGAGGCCAGGGGCGGGCTCGAGCGGGTGTACAGGGATGCGGCGTTCGCGCCGCCGGCCGTGGCAGAGGCGGCGGTCTCCCTGGGCGTGTCGACGGCCGTCGCGGAGAACATGACGGCGCTGCTCGTACGTCAGCGCGTGCTGGTGCGGGTCGATGCGCTGTTGTTCCACTCGGACGTGCTGGCGCGATTGAAAGCGGAACTGGCGGCGATGAAGGCGGCGAGCGGCGGAACGGTCAGGCTGGATGTGGGGACGTTCAAGGAACGTTTCGGCGTGACGCGGAAGTACGCGATTCCCCTCCTGGAGTATCTCGACCGTGAACGGATCACGCGGCGCGTCGGGGACGCTCGCGTCCTGCTCTAGCCGTTCACGGCCGTGCCCCGGGATGCTAGTCCTGAGAGCTTTCCTTTGTGCCTTCCTTGAAGTTCTTGATCGCCCGGCCGATCCCGCGGCCGAGTTCGGGGAGGCGGTTGCCCCCGAAGATCAAGATGATGATGCACAGGATGACCAACAGCTCCGGCAAACCCAAGCGTCCCATCGCACTCCCTGCTTTCCAGGCCGGACGATCCGGCCTGAAGTGATTGTACCACCAACTGCGTCGGCCGGCCTTTGCGCTTGATGCGGCGCGTGCTCCCGCTTACAGTGGTGGGGAGGCGGCCACTGGTCGGCGCCTCGGTCTCTTCGGGGGGAGGCGGATGTCTCAAGCGGAGCAGAACCTGTTCAGCGTCGGTGTGTTCAAGGACCTGGCGTGGGCCGAGCGGGGCGTCGAGGCCCTGAAGGCGCAGGGATTCGATCCGGCCGCGTTGTCGTTCGTGGCCAGGCAGACGCCCGAGGTCAGCGCGTTCGTGGAACGTGTGACCGGGGCGGCTCCCGACGTGCTCGAACTCCCCGGGGTCGGTCCTGCGGTCGGGCGAGGCGAACTCGTCTCCGTGTTGCAGGGCCCATCGAAGGATCTCGGGGCCGTGGGACTGGCTGGCGCGATGCGGCGCGCGGGATTCCAGCCTCACGACGGACTGATCTACGAGACCCTCACCGGCAAGGGCGGCATCCTCGTCGCCGCGCACGGCGCGCCGCGGGCCGCAGACGCGTTGTCGGTCCTGCTGAACCACGGAGCGGGCAACGCCGCCATCGGGGCTTGGACCGGACGCGTCTGATCGTCGTCTCACCGCCGTCGCCTGTTGCGCCGGCGAGTCGCGACGAAGCAACCCGGCGGAGAGGCGATGGCGCGTCCGCCGTGTGGTGCGAAGGCGGAAGACGTGGAGGCGCAGGTTCGTCGTCGCGCCTGCCTGCTTCCCGGATGTGTCATCTGCGGATGACTGCCCCTTCAGGGACACTGTCCTGTTGGCATGAGCCCGGGAGCGATGGCGGGCTGCATTCGACGTGATGTCGTCGGCATCGGAATTGCACTTGCGACTACCAGGAGTCCGCGCGACAATTGAAGGCGGGAGTTCGCCCTGACATGTCTGACAGCACCAACGCTGACCGTCCCGTCGTGGGAAGCGCAGGACACCTGTCCGTCCGGCTGGACTACCTCCATCCGCGTGAAGAGATGTTCTCGTTCGAGACCGCGGGGCAGCGAACGGCCAGTTCGATGCTCGTCTCGTTCGTCTTCCACGCGGTGGCGCTCGTCACGGTGGCGTTCCTGTCCATCTGGCTCCCGACCCTGGGTGAGCCCCTCGACCTGAGAGACCGGTTCGACAATGCCCGGACGGATCAGGTCGTCTGGCTGGCTGAACCCGGGCCTGGCGGCGGCGGAGGCGGCGGCGGGAACAAGTCGATCGAGCCTCCGCGCCCGGCGGAACTTCCAGGCAAGGACAAGATCACCGTGCCGGTGATGAAGACGCCGGATGTCACGCCGCAACCCGAGCCTCCCAAGGACGTCCCGCAGGAGCAGGTCTTCAACATTCCTGCGCAGTTGATGGCGGCGAATGAGAATACTCTCGTCGGCGCCATGGAAGGGATGCAGACGTCGAACTCGCCGACCGCCCAGGGTTCGGGCACCGGTGGTGGTGCCGGAACGGGGACGGGGACGGGCATCGGTCCGGGAAGCGGATCCGGCCTCGGCCCGGGATGGGGCGGCGGTACTGGCGGCGGCGCGTACCGGCTCGGGGCCGGCATCGAGACGCCGGTGCTCCTGCGCGACGTCAAGCCCAACTACACCGCCGCCGCGATGCGCGCGAAGGTCCAGGGCGTGGTCGTCCTCGAGTGCGTGATCGGCGTGGATGGGACCGTGTCCGAATGCGACGTCGTGCGTTCGCTGGATGCGAGCTACGGCCTGGACCAGGAAGCCGTGAAGGCCGCGAAGCAATGGCGCTTCCGACCTGGCAGGCGGCAGGGCCAGCCCGTTCCGGTACTCGCCACGTTTGAAGTGTCCTTCAACCTGCGTTAGACAGTCCGCGTCGCCTCCGTTACCAATCCCCAATCCCCAATCCCCAATCCCCAATCCCCAATCCCGGTTCCCTGACGTTTCTTGCATCTGTATACAAGTTGGTATACAGTTGCGCCGTGGACGAACCGCTGATCATCGAGGTCGATCGGACTCGCGGCGAGCCGGCGTACGAACAGGTGGCGCGGCAGATTCGCGATGCCATCGCTGTCGGCGCGTTGCGGCCGGGCACACCGCTGCCCGGGGTCAGAAGTCTCGCGTCCGACCTCGGCGTCAACCTGAACACGATTGCGCGGGCGTATCGGCAGCTCGAAGACGGCGGCTTCGTGCGGATTCACGACCGTTCCGGCGCCGAGGTGGCCGAGCCCGCCCGCGAGCGTAGGGCGGCGGCAGGGGCGGTCCTGCGCGACGAACTCTGGCAGGTGCTGGTGAGGTTACGGCAGTCGGGGGCGTCGGCGGACACGATTCGCGCGGAGGTCGAGCGGCACCTCGACCGCCTGTTTGGCGCCGGCCCAGGGAGAGAGGACTGACATGGCGACGTGGCCCGTGTGGCTGATGCTGACGATCGAGACGGCGATCGCCGGAGGGATTACGCTTCTCGTGCCGAAGATTACGCGGCGCGGCCTGCTCTTCGGCGTGTACGTCGGCGAAACGAACTGGCAGAGTGAGCAGGCCGTGGCGATCACGCGCCAGTGGTATCGGGCCATGGCCGCTGCCGTGGTGGTCGCGGTGGCGCTCGGGATCGTCCTTGGAGCGATGGCTCCAGACGCCAGGCTCGGCCCGCTCGCGCCGTTGTTCATCGTCCTCGTGGCGTCGCTGGTGAACTACCTCCGTGCGCATGTCGCGGCCCGGGACCTGGCGGTGCAGGGGGCGCCCGTGGCCGCGGCCGCCCTCGTGCCCGATTCTCCGGCCGACCTGACGATCCCGCTGGCGGCGTTGGGAATCTCGCTCGTCATCGGTATTGCGGCCTGCATCGACGCCTGGACGCACTATCCCGCGTTACCCGCGCGGATGCCGACCCACTTCGGGCCGAGCGGCACACCCGACGCGTGGTCGACCACGTCGCTCGTGTCGGTGATGGTCCTGCCGCTGATGGCGGTGGTCATGTCGGTATTCCTCGGCACGATGGCCGCCATCACCGCTCGCGCGAAACGGGCGCTGCGTCAGTCGGAGGTTCGCGTGTCGCTCGAGGCGCAGCGACGGTTCAGGTACGCCGTCTCGACGTTCCTGAGCGGCGTCACTGTGCTGACGGCCGTGCTGCTCGGCGGGTTGTCGTTCGGTGCCGTGCGCGTCGCGCTGGGATGGGCCGAACGGCTACCGTGGTGGTCGATGGCCACGGGCGGGCTGCTGCTCGTGTACGCGCTTGGCGGCACCTTCTGGCTGATGTTGCGCTACGGGCAGGGCGGGGCGCGCCTCGAGCGGGCGGCGGAACGCGCGCCGCTGACCAACGGCCTGGCCGACAACGATCACTGGGTCTGGGGAGCGTTCTACGTCAACCGTGACGATCCGTCCTGGATGGTCGAGAAACGGTTTGGATTCGGATACACGCTGAACTTCGGCAACCCCAAGGCTGTCGGGCTGTTCGTCGTGTTCCTCATTGTCGTTATCACGATGGCCACGTCCGTCGGCCGGTAGGCGGACTCGAGGAGGCTTGGCGATGCGCAGCGTGCAGATGCTGGTGTTGGCGATCGTGGCGGGGCTCATGTGTCCCGGCGTCGGATTCGCGCAGGGCGAAGCCGACGTCACCGGGCGGTGGGAAGGGGCCATTGCCGTGATGGGCGCGCGCCTGGAGATGGCCGTCATCTTCGGCAAGGCGGGCGACTCGTGGACGGCGGCCATCGACATCCCGCAGCAGCGGGCGAAGGGACTGGCGCTCACGAACGTCCGAGTCGACGGCGCCGCGGTGCATTTCGAGCTGCCCGCCGGTCCGGGCCTCGCGGTGTTCGAAGGCCGGCGGCGCGGCGACGTCATCGAAGGCGACTTCCTGCAGTCCGGGGTCAAGGGGAGCTTCGACCTGGCGCGGGGCGCCGCCCTCGAGGCGAAAGCGGCCGCGGCAAAGGCGGCGGCCGCCGCGGAGCCGCCGCCCTACGTCGTTGAAGACGTCACGTATCGGTCCGGGGGCATCACCGTGGCCTGCACCCTGACGCGGCCAACGGCGGCGGGGCGTCACGCGGCGGTTCAACTCGTCACAGGCAGCGGGCCCCAGACGCGTGACGAAGAGGTGTTCGGGTTCAAGGTGTTCAAGGTGATGAGCGATCACCTCACGCGCGCCGGTCTGGCTGTCCTGCGTTGTGACGACCGCGGCGTCGGGGGCACGGGCGGGAACTCGACCGCCTCGACGACGGCAGACTTCGCCGAAGACGTCCGGGCTGGTGTCGCGTACCTGCGTTCGCGGCCGGAGATCGATCCCGCGAGAGTCGGGATCCTCGGACACAGCGAGGGCGGCCTGGTCGCCCCCATGGTTGCCGCGTCGGTACCGGATCTGGCGTTCATCGTCCTGATGTCCGGTCCTGGTATTCCCGGGGAACAGGTGATGTTGTCGCAGTCGTCACTGCTGGGACGGGTGGCGGGCCTGACGGCAGACGCCATCGCCCGCAACCAGGACATGCAGCGGCGGCTGTTCGCCGCCTCGCGGACGGGCACCGGCTGGGAACAGCTGGATGCGGACATGCGGGCGGACGTGCGCAGCGCCGTGTCCCGGTTGCCGGAGGCGCAGCGAGCCGCGCTGGGAGACGTCGAGGCCTACGCCGCCAGGCAGGCCGCGAGCCAGCTGGCTGCCGTGAAGACCCCGTGGTTCAAGTTCTTCCTGGACGCCGATCCGGCCACCTGGCTCTCGAAGACGCGGTGCCCCGTGCTCGTGCTGTTCGGGGGAAAAGATCTCCAGGTAGACGCCGCCCCGAACCGGGCTGCCGTGGAGGGAGCCCTCGCCGCTGCCGGCAACCGGCGGGTCCGCGTCGAAGTCTTCCCCGACGCCAACCACCTGTACCAGAAGGCCGGGACCGGAGGCGTTGACGAATACGCACGCCTCGAGAAGTCCTTCGTGCCGGGTTTCCTGGATCTGCTGAGTTCGTGGATCCTCGCCCAGCCAGCGGTCGTGCCCGCGGCGGCGCGTTAGTTTCTCCGTACAAAGACGAGGCCCGGAGGAACGAATCCTCCGGGCCTGTCCGCCAGCTGCTAGCCTCTAGCCTCTAGTACATCCCGCCCATGCCGCCGGGGCCACCGGGCGCCGGCGCTTCCTTCTTCTCTTCAGGAATCTCGCACACCAGGGCTTCGGTGGTCAGGAGCAGCGACGCGATCGAGGACGCGTTCTGCAGAGCGCTGCGGACGACCTTGGTCGGATCGATGACGCCGGCCGACACGAGGTCTTCGTACTTGTCCGTCAGGGCGTTGAATCCGAATTCGCCTTCGCCGTCCTTCACCTTGGCGACGACGATCGAGCCCTCCAAGCCCGCGTTCTGCGCGATCATGCGCAGCGGCTCTTCGATAGCGCGCTTGACGATGTTGAGGCCCACCTGCTGGTCGCCGTCGGCCTTGACGCTCTCGAGCGACTTGATGGCGCGCACCAGGGCCACGCCGCCGCCGGGCACGATACCCTCTTCGACGGCCGCCTTGGTCGCGTGCATCGCGTCTTCCACGCGCGCCTTCTTTTCCTTCATCTCGGTCTCGGTCGCCGCGCCGACCTTGATCACGGCCACGCCGCCGACCAGCTTCGCCAGGCGTTCCTGCAGCTTCTCGCGGTCGTAGTCCGAGGTCGTCTCCTCGATCTGCGCGCGGATCTGCTTGACGCGGCCCTCGATGTCCTTCGAGCTGCCGGCGCCTTCCACGATCGTCGTGTTGTCCTTGTCGATCGTGACCTTCTTGGCCTTGCCCAGGTCCTCGAGCTTCACGTTTTCGAGCTTGATGCCGAGGTCTTCCGTGATCGCCTTGCCGCCCGTCAGGATCGCGATGTCCTCGAGCATGGCCTTGCGACGATCGCCGAAGCCCGGGGCCTTCACGGCCGCCGCCTGCAGCGTGCCGCGCAGCTTGTTGACCACCAGGGTGGCCAGCGCTTCGCCTTCGATGTCTTCCGCGATGATGAGCAGCGGGCGGCCGCCGCGCGCGATCTGCTCGAGGATGGGGAGCAGATCCTTCATCGAGCTGATCTTCTTCTCGTGGATGAGGATGATCGGGTTCTCGAGCACCACTTCCATGCGCTCGGGATCCGTCACGAAGTAGGGCGACAGGTAGCCGCGGTCGAACTGCATGCCCTCGACGACCT
>CAZJRM010000236.1:0-8175 GCA_964547975.1 uncultured Vicinamibacterales bacterium
GCGGCCGTTCCACCTCGTGCACCCAGTCCAGGTTGCCGAACTGCGAGTGGATCCGATCGCGAGTCTTGCAGGACAGCAGCTGCAGCGGGAAGCGTCCGGCCGCCGGCCCCGCCGGGCCTTCCGCGAGCGGTTCGTACGCCGGGACCGGATCCACGTTCCACAGCCGGGCCGCCTCATCCGACCGGAACTCGATCCGGCCGCTCGGCGTGGGAAACGTCCCGTCGGCGAACGCCACGTCGCCCCACGGCGCGAAGTTCACCGGCTCGCGCGCCAGCCGTTCCAGGGCGTCTTCGTGGCCCTCCGGCAGAAGGCCGCGCAGGAATGCCGGCCGGTCGGTGGGGAACCAGGATGTCTCGAAGCCGAATCGTCCGGCGAGATCCCGCCAGATCTCGGACTCGGGCCGTACCTCGCCCGGCGGGTCGACGATCTTCGCCCGCCACTGGAGATACGGATGCCAGTACGCCGTGACGAGGTCTTCTTCTTCGAACAAGGTCTTCGCCGGCAGGACGTAGTCCGCGAGCGCCGCGGTGTCGGTCATGAACTGGTCCACGACGACGACGAGATCGAGCCGGCCGAGGGCGGTCCGCAGCCGATGGACGGCGGGATTCTGACTCGCGGGGTTGCCGCGTTCGATCCAGGCCGCGCGGATGGGCGGGGCTGCCAGCGTCTCGAGGTGGTGCGCCACCTGGGAGACCGGGAATCCCCGGAAGGCGTCCGGCCCGGGATCGGCGGGGAGCGGCAGCGGCTTCAGGCAATGGCTGGCGAGATTCGCATACTGCCATCCTCCGCCCGGCAGGCCGACGTTGCCGGTGACGGCCGGCAGCACCGCCACCGCGCGCATGGTCTGGCCCGCGTGGGCATGCCGCTGCAGGCCGAATCCCGCCGCGAGCAATGCCGGCTTCGACCGTGCGTAGGCGAGCGCGAGTTCGGCGATGGCTGCCGCGGGGACGCCGGTGATGTCCGCGACGCGATCGACGGGGTAGTCCGCGAGCCGCGCGGCGTAATCGTCGAACCCCAGGGCGTGTTCGGACAAGTACGTGCGATCGTGCAGATCGGCGTCCACGATGATTCGCGCCATCCCGAGGGCCAGGGCGGCGTCGGTGCCCGGCCGCGGCTGCAGGTGGACGTCGGCCGCGTCGGTCGTGTCGGTGCTGCGCGGATCGATGACGGCCACGCGCGCGCCTCGCCGTTGCGCGTCGAGGATCAGGTTCCAGAAGTGGACGTTGGTCTCGGCGGGATTGTGCCCCCAGAGGAGGATGAACGCGGAGTCGGCAGTGAATCGCGGATGCGAGTGGAGATTCGCGCCGTAGGTCAGCCGGGTCGCCTCGAGCCCTGCGGGCCAGCACAGGTCGCCGTACGGCACGGTGGCGCCGCCGAACTGCCGCCAGAAGGCCATCGAGAGTCCACCCAGCGCGCCGTGAGAGCCGGACCCTTCGTAGTAGAGGACGGATGTCGGGCCGTACGTGCGCCTGGTGTCGGAAAGCCGACCGCAGATGTCTGCCATCGCGACATCCCAGCTCACGGGCTCGAAGCCATGTCCGGTCTTCCGTCGCCGTTGGGGAGTGAGCAGGCGGGATTCGAACGTCTGCCGTCGCGCGTAGCTGAGGCCCTTCAGGCAGACATGGCCGTTCGTGGCCGGATTGAGCGGATCGCCTTCGATACGGGTGATGGTCTGCCGCTCGTCCATCGTGACGAGCATCCCGCACGTGCAGTAGCAGTTACGCGGGCACACCGTGCGGATTGTCCGCGATTCGGCCATCGGCCGAGAGTGTACCCAATGTGCCGACGGCCGTCGAGACTGCCATCGACCCGCTCGTCGCCCCCCGCGCGTTGATCCCGCCGGGCTCGCCGACGGCCGCGAGCCCGGACCTGTCTGTCCGGGACGTTACGACTGGCGGCGGCTCAGCAACGGAGTCGGGTCGATTCCCGCGGTCTGGCACCAGGCCTCATACCAGGCATCGCCCGTGAGGAACTGCTCCGCGTCCTGCCGGACGGTGGGTTCCGCCGTGGGATCGAGCGCGTCGAGCATTGCCTGCTTGATGACAGCGCACGCGAGCGAGCGCGCGGCCAGGCTGGGGACGTGAAGTTCGTTGGCGGCCATCTGCGAATCCTCCGTAAGACTGCTGCCGGGGCGACAGCCATGGAATAGCAAGCGGCGTGCCGGGTCGAGGTGTGCAATGGGGTGCAACGGCGGGCAGGGCCGGAACCCCTGCGTCAGCGACGCGTCGGGAGTCCCCGGTCAGGTGTCAACAGTTTGTCACGGAGAGGCACGGGCGTGCCCGGCGTTGCTCGTGTCGGCAGGTGGCGAGGCAAAACTGCCATCGGCGGGCGGCGCCGCCGATGGCAGTTTCTTCGACGGCTAGAACACCTTCTCGAGTTTCTCGTATTCCATGTGCAGGCGCTCGATGGCTTCGAGGAGCCGATCCGCGGCCCCGGGCGTCGCGGCCGTGATGGCCTCGTCGACGGCCTTCGACAGGCGCAGTCGCTGTGCGATGAACGCGTCCTGCTTCGCCATGTGCCGTTCGGGCAGGGCCGCGGCCATGAGCGCGTCCATCTTGGGCTTCAGCGCCCTCACGCCCTCGATGATCTTCGCGCCGTCGCGGCCGTTCATGGTGTGGTGGTAGAGGACGTACATCGTGGCGTGGAAGTCCTCCATCTCCTTCATGATCGGACGGACGACCTTGACGAGGCCTTCGTAGTCGCGGTGTACCTGTTCGGCGGCCTTGAGCAGCGCTTCGTCGTTCTTTGCGGCGGCCGCCGTCTTGAACGCGTTGACGCTTTTCTCGAGCGCGGACACCCCGTCACTCCATGGCACCATCTTGTCGCGAAGCAAACCCGGGAGCGTCGCTTTCTTGACAACCGCGAACTGCTTCTCGAGTTTCCCGGCCATGTCGGCCAGGGCGGCGGTGTCCTTCTTCGGCCAGGCGTCATGCCACATCGGCGAGATGACGTCGTGCATCGCGGTCAGCGCCGGGACTTCCGACTTCAGATCCGACTCTTTCGGGGCCTGCGCGGCCGAGACCGACGCCAGGCAGGCGAGGGCCGCTGCCGAGACGAGGGCCGTGAACATACGTTTCATGCTGTCTCCTCCATGGTCGAGGGCTCGCAGGGCGATCCTAACACGCCCCACGCCCCATGCCCCATGCCCCCTGTTCTCGTGTAGCGTATAAGGACACTCGAGTTCCTGCCGCAAGGAGGCGATCGTGACGAACCTGGCTCGCGGAGTTGTCGGAATGCTGGTGCTATCGGCGGCCGCCGCCTTCGCGTGGACGGTCGGGCCGTCGGCCCAGTCGCCGGCCGTCGAACCGGCATCGCTCGTCGTGCGCAACGGCACCATCCTGACCGTCGACGATGCCGCGCCCGAGGCGCGGGCGCTGGCCATTCGGGGAGATCGGATTGTCGCCGTCGGCACCGACGCGCACGTGGCGTCGTTTGTCGGGCCGGCCACCCGGGTTATCGATCTCCAGGGCGCCACGGCCATTCCAGGCATCATCGAGAGCCACGGTCACTTCATGGGAACCGGCGAAGCGAAACTCGGCCTGGATCTGATGAACGTCGCGAACTGGGACGAGGTCATCGCGATGGTCGAGAAGGCCGCGAAGGCGGCAAAGCCCGGCCAGTGGATTACCGGGCGCGGATGGCACCAGGAAAAATGGAACCGGGCGCCGCAGCCGAGTGTCGAAGGATTCCCGACGCACGAGGCGTTGAGCCGGGTGTCCCCCGACAATCCCGTCTTCCTCGCCCACGCCAGCGGCCACGCGACGTTCGCCAACGCGAAGGCGATGGCGCTGGCCGGCATCACGCGCGAGACGCCGAACCCGGCGGGTGGCGAGATCCTGAAGGACGCCCGCGGCACCCCGATCGGGATCTTCCGCGAAACCGCATCGGGCCTGGTCGGCCGCGCGCAGGCCTCGGCGCGGGCGTCGATGACGCCGCAGGAGATCGCAGACGAGGCGCGGCAGGTGCTGCAGCTGGCGGTGCGCGAATCCCTGTCGAACGGCGTGACGACGTTCCACGACGCGGGCGTGTCGTTCGACACGGCGGAGTTCTACAAGCGGGAGGCCGACGCCGGGCGCCTCGGCGTGCGGCTCTACGTGATGATTCGCGAGAACAACGCGCGTCTCGCCCAGGGGCTCGCGAAGGCGCGGACGATCGGCTACGCCGGCCATCACGTGACGGTCCGGACCATCAAGGTGTCGATTGACGGGGCGCTCGGGTCACGCGGGGCGTGGCTCCTCGCGCCGTACGCCGACATGGCGTCGACGACGGGGCTCAACACCGCGCCCGTGCCCGGCGTGCACGAGACGGCGCGACTCGCGATGCAGCACGGCTACCAGGTGGCCGTGCACGCGATTGGCGACCGCGGGAACCGCGAGGCCCTCGACATCTACGCCGCCGCGTTCAAGGCGCACCCCGAGGCGCAGGACGTCCGCTGGCGAATCGAACACGCGCAGCACCTGCATCCGTCGGACATCCCGCGCTTCGGGCAGCTCAAGGTCATCCCGGCGATGCAGGGCGTGCACTGCACGTCGGATGCGCCGTACGTGCTGGCGCGGCTCGGCCCCGTGCGGGCGGAGGAGGGCGCCTACGTCTGGCAGAAGCTGATGTCGTCGGGCGCCACGATTTCCAACGGCACCGACACGCCGGTCGAGGCCATCAGCCCGATGGCCAGTTATTACGCCACGGTGACGCGCCGGCTGAAGGACGGCTCGGTGTTCTTCGGCGATCAGAAGATGACGCGGATGCAGGCGCTGAAGTCCTACACGATCAATGGCGCGTACGCCGCGTTCGAGGAAGGCCTCAAGGGATCGCTGACCGTGGGCAAGCTGGGAGACGTGACGGTCCTCTCGAACAACCTGCTGACCGTGCCCGACGACCGCATCCTGTCGACCAAGGTGCTCTACACCATCGTCGGCGGGAAGGTGCTGTATGAAGGGAAGTAGGGACAAGGGACAAGGGACTAGGGGCAAGGGGCCCTACAGGTTCTGCGCCAGCCAGCGTTCGGCTTCGTCGACTGAGATGCCCTTGCGCTGCGCGTAGGATGCGAGTTGGTCGCGCCCGATGCGCCCGACGCTGAAGTACTTCGCGTGCGGGCTCGCGAAGTACAGCCCGCTCACGCTGGCGGCGGGAGTCATCGCGCACGACTCGGTCAGCGCCAGGCCCGAGGCTTCCGCGTCGAGCAGCCGGAACAACGTCCGTTTCTCGCTATGATCCGGGCACGCCGGATAGCCGAATGCGGGCCGGATGCCGCGGTACTTCTCGGCGGCCAGGTCGTCGGCCGTCCACGCGGTGTTCGTCTCGTACCCCCATTCGCGCCGGACGCGCGCGTGCAGATATTCGGCACACGCCTCCGCGAGCCGGTCCGCGAGGGCCTTGACCATGATCGCTTCGTAGTCGTCGTGCGCGCGGGCGTGCTGGGCGACGAGCGCGTCGACCCCGAGGCCGGCCGTGACGGCGAAGGCGCCCACGTAGTCGCGCGCGTCCGCCTCGGAAGGCGCCACGAAGTCGGCCAGCGACAGGAAGGGGCGGCCGTCTTCGATGAACTCCTGCTGGCGCAGCATCGGGAAGCGCGCCACGATCCGCGTCCGCCGTTCGTCGTCGAACAACACCACGTCATCGCCGTCGGCCGCCGCCGGCCAGAACCCGTAGCGGCCTGCGGCCTGGAGCGATCCGGCGGTCGCGATGTCGGCAAGCCGCCGGGTGCCGTGTTCGTAGAGGTCGCGGGCGGCCTGGCCGAACTCCGGGTGCTCGAGGATGGCGGGGAAACGTCCCTTGAGTCCCCAGGCCGAGAAGAAGAACGTCCAGTCGATGAACGGCACGAGGTCCGAGAGCGGGACGGCGTCGACGGCCCGGGCGCCGGTGAAGGCCGGCACCGGGAGCGATTCGGCGGCCCAGTCGATCCGCAGCCGGCGGCTGCGCGCGTCGTCGTACGGCCGGAGATCCCGGGTGGCGCGCGCCGCGTGACGGGTGCGGAGTTCCTGCTGCATGCGGCGGTTGTCGTCCTCGAACCCCTGGCGCTGCGTCGCGTTGAGCAGGCTCCCGACGACGTCTCCGACGCGCGACGCGTCGGGCACGTAGACCGTGGCGGCGGAGTACTCGGGCGCGATCTTGACCGCGGTGTGCTGGCGGCTCGTGGTGGCGCCGCCAATCAGCAGCGGCACGCTGAGACCGCGGCGCTGCATCTCCTTCGCCACGTGCACCATCTCGTCGAGTGACGGCGTGATGAGGCCGCTGAGCCCGACGATGTCCGCCCGTTCCTCGACGGCGGCGCGCAGGATCCGTTCGGCCGGGACCATGACACCGAGATCCACGACCCGGTAGTTGTTGCAGCCCAGCACCACGCCCACGATGTTCTTGCCGATGTCGTGAACGTCGCCCTTGACCGTCGCGAGGAGGATGGTGCCCCGCGTCGACGTGGCATCGCCGCTGAGGCGTTTCTCTTCCTCCATGAACGGCTCGAGATAGGCGACGGCGCGTTTCATGGCGCGCGCGCTTTTCACGACCTGCGGCAGGAACATCTTGCCCGCGCCGAACAGCTCGCCAACCTGCTTCATGCCGTCCATGAGCGGCCCTTCGATGACGTCGAGCGGGCGGCCCAGCTCGGTGCGCGCCTCTTCGGTGTCCGCCTCGATGAAGTCGACGACACCGTGCACGAGCGCGTGGGCGAGCCGCGCGGCGACCGGGGCGTGGCGCCAGGCGAGGTCCAGGTCCTTCTTCTGCGCCTGGCCCTTGAAGGACTCGGCCAGCCGCACCAGGCGCTCCGTGGCGTCCGGCCGGCGGTTGAAGATCAGGTCTTCGACGTGCGTCAGCAACTCGGCCGGGATGTCTTCGTACACCGCCAGCTGGCCGGCGTTGACGATGCCCATGTCGAGGCCCGCGCCAATCGCGTGATACAGGAACGCGGCGTGCATCGCCTCGCGCACCGTGTCGTTGCCGCGGAAGGCGAACGAGAGGTTCGAGATGCCGCCGCTGACCTTGGCGCCCGGGCAGGTCGCCTTGAGCATCCGCGTGGCTTCGATGAAGTTGACGGCGTAGTCGTTGTGTTCGTCGAGGCCCGTGCCAATCGCCAGCACGTTCGGATCCAGCACGATGTCGAGCGGATCGACGCCTACCTCCCGCGTCAGCAGGCCGTAGGCGCGTTGCAGGATCTGGACCTTGCGTTCGACCGTGTCGGCCTGGCCCTGTTCGTCGAACGCCATCACGACCATGCCGGCGCCGTAGCGCCGGAGGAACTGCGCCTTGCGGAGGAAATCCGCTTCGCCTTCCTTCAGGCTGATGGAATTGACGACCGGCTTGCCCTGGATGGCTTTGAGGCCGGCTTCGATGACCGACCACTTCGAGCTGTCGATCATGACCGGGAGGCGGGCGATGTCGGGCTCGGTCGCGATGAGGTGCAGGAACTCCGTCATGCACCCTTCCGAGTCCAGCAGGCCTTCGTCCATGTTCACGTCGAGCAGGTTCGCGCCGCCGCGAACCTGGTCCAGCGCCACCGCCGCGGCGTCCCCGAACTGCCGCTCGCGGATGAGCCGGCGGAACTTCGCCGAGCCGGACACGTTCGTGCGCTCGCCGACCATCGTGAAGTTGCTTTCGGGGCGGATCGTCTGGACCTCGAGCCCCGCGTACTGCGTGTACCGCGGGCCCGGGACCGGGACGCCTGGCTCGCCGAGGCGCGCGCTGCGGGGCCGCTTGCCGTCGATCGCCCGGGCGATGGCGGCGATGTGATCCGGCGTCGTCCCGCAGCAGCCGCCGACGATGTCGACCAGGCCGGCGTCGACGAACTCCGCGATGAGCGCCGCCGTCATCGCCGGCGACTCGTCGTAGGCGCCGAAGGCGTTGGGGAGGCCGGCGTTCGGATAGCAGCTGATGCGGCAGTCGGCGATGCCCGCGAGATCCACGAGATACGGGCGCATTTCGGTCGCGCCGAGCGCGCAGTTGATGCCCACGCTGAGCGGCTTCGCGTGGGCGACCGAGGCCCAGAACGCGTCGACCGTCTGCCCGGACAGCGTCCGTCCGCTGCGGTCCGTGATGGTGACCGAAATCATCAGGGGGACGCGGCGACCGCGTTCGTCGAACACCTCTTCGATGGCGACGATGCCCGCGCGCGCGTGGAGCGTGTCGAAGATGGTCTCGAGCAGGAGGACGACGACGCCGCCGTCGAGCAGGCCGCGGACCTGT
>CAZJRM010000237.1:0-8051 GCA_964547975.1 uncultured Vicinamibacterales bacterium
ACGCCTTGCAGTATGCCGACGGGACGCCGTTCTTCCTGCTGGGCGACACCTGGCTGGGGGCCGTGACGTGGCGCCTGCCGCTGACCGGCGTGGCGGCCGACCCCGCGTACGACGCTCAGCCGGGTGTCACCTTCGAGCAGGCGGTGGCGCTCCGGAAGCGGCAGGGATTCAACTCGGTCAGCATGATTGCGGCGTTCCCGACGTGGGCGTCGGATCAGTATCCCAATACCTACGCCGATTCGAAGGGTGTCTTCTATCGCAATGCGTGGGAAGCGTTCGGCATCACGGTGCCGGGGAACAAGCCGACCGCGAAGGCGATGCACGACGAACGCGGCAATCGCCCGTTCGAACTCGTGCCGGGGCGTGAAGGACTCCCGGATTACGACCGGATCGTGCCCGCCTTCTTCGCGAGCCTCGATCGCAAGATGCAGCACCTGAGCGACCAGGGCTTCGTCGCGATGCTGGAGACCATCCGCCGCGACGTGGCGCCGCCCTGGAAGGCGTACTTCGACTTCAACGAGTCCTACGCGAGGTTCCTGCAATACATGGTGGCGCGCTACGGCGCGTTCAACATGATCTTCAGCAAGGTCCACTTCGACATCTACCTGAAGGACCTCAGCCTCACGGCGGACGAGTTCAACGAGGCGATCAATCACCACTACCGGAAGTATGGCGGCATGCCGTTCGGTCAGCCGGTGACTTCGCTGATCGACCACGCCACCGACACGACCTTCGGCACGGGCGAGAAGGCACCGTGGATCACGATGCACAGCACGGGCAACAAGCCGCGCGACCACGCGATCTACGCCGCGATCGAGCGGCAGTTCCGGCTCTCGCCCGCCCTGCCGACGGCCGACCTCGAGCCGCACTATACGGGCTGGGTCCACGGCAACAACGTCGTGGACGGCGAGCAGGCGGTGTCGGGCTCGGACCGCGACAACTACTTCTCCCGCGCCCAGATGTACGGCTGCGTGTTGTCGGGAGGGCTCGCGGGACACGTTCACGGGACGGGCGCCTACGACGTGACGAGCGCCGCGGAGCCGCCGGGCGGGCGACCCTACTTCTGGGAGGCACTGCGTTACGGGTCGGCGGACTACATGCGCGGACTCGGAACCTTCATGTTGTCGGAGGGGCTGCGATACCGGGACCTGCAACTGGCGTCCGACGACCTCGCCCCACGGAAGGCGGCGGGCAGTTCCGAGACGGGGCTGGACGGCTGGTCCTTCCTGATGCGGACGCCGGACAGGACGCTCGGGCTGCTGTACTTCGAGAACAAGGCCCAGCGGGCGCGCGCGACCGGCTGGCGCCCGGACAGTCGGTACCGCTTCACGTGGTTCGATCCTCGGACGGGTCAGTGGCGGGAGTCCATCGAACTGCGGTCAGACACAGCCGGCGTGCTGCAATTGCCGGCGTTTCCCGACGGACGCGACCCGGCCGGAACAGACTGGGCGGCGAAGATCGTCGCGATCTCGATGAACCCCTAAGACAGGGCTGAAGCCCTGTCCCACAGCGAGGCGGGACACGCGGCCTGCCGGCTCTCCCGGGTACGACTCAGCTCAGCTCCGCGCCAATCCGCGCCAGCACGCGTTCGCGTCCCAGCAACTCGAGCACCTCGAAGATACCCGGGCTCTCCGCGCGTCCCATGACCGCCACGCGCGTGGGGTGGATCAGCACGCCGGCCTTGGCGCCGCGTGACTCGGCCAGCGCCCGCAGCGCCGGCTCCAGCGTCGTCGCATCGAACGGCGTCGTCGCTCCGCACAGGTCCCGAACGGCCGCCAGGTGCGCCAGCGCCTCGGGCGTCGCCAGGTGTTTCGCCCGCGCCTCCGGCTCGATCACCACGGCATCGACGAAGAACGGCCGCGCCTTCTCGGCGAACTCGGTCAGCCGTTTCGCCCGCGGCTTGAACAACTCGATCACGCGGCACAGCCACGCGCGGCCCTCGCCACCCGCCCACGCGTCGTTCCACACCTCGGCGTCGCGCAGGCGCGGTTCGAGCCGCGTCGCCAGGGCGTCCGCCGGCATCCGCTGGATGTACTGCGCGCTGAACCACTCCAGCTTCTCGGGATTGAAGACGGCATTGCTGCTGCTGATGCCCTCGAGCGAGAACGCCTGGACGAGCTCGGCCATCGTGAAGAGTTCGACGTCGTTACCCGGCGACCAGCCGAGCAGCGCGAGGAAGTTCACCATCGCCTCGGGCGCGATACCCTGGCGGTGATACTCCATCACGGACGTCGCGCCGTGGCGTTTGCTCAGGCGCCGCTTGTCCGGGCCGAGAATCAGCGGCACGTGCGCGAACGCCGGCACGTCCTTGCCGAACGCACGATAGAGCATCACCTGCTTCGGCGTGTTCGAAATGTGGTCGTCACCGCGCACCACGTGCGTGATCGCCATATCCACGTCATCGACGACGACGGAGAGGTGGTAGGTGGGATAGCCGTCTGAGCGGAGCGCGACGAAGTCCTCGATGTTGGCGTTGTCGAACGTGATGTCACCGTGGACCAGATCGTTGAAGACCGTCTTGCCCTCGGGCACCTTGAAGCGGATGGCGCGCGGCATGCCCGCCGCTTCGCGCGCAGCGACTTCATCCGGTGTGAGGCGCGCGCAGCGGCGGTCGTAGGTCCAGGACTCGCCGCGGGGCGTATCGCCCTCTTCCTCGCCCTCGGCCAGCTCGTCCTTCGGCTTCGCGGCTTCGGCGTTGCAGTAGCAGTAGTAGGCGTGGCCGTCACGCACAAGCTGCTCGCCCATGGCGCGATAGCGGTCCAGGCGCTGCGACTGGAAGTACGGGCCGTGGTCGCCGCCCTTCTCGGGGCCTTCGTCCCAGTCGAGGCCGAGCCAGCGCAGGCCTTCGAGGATGCCCTCGACCATGTCCCACGACGACCGCTCGACGTCGGTGTCTTCGATGCGCAGGACGAACACGCCGTTCGACCGCCGGGCGTAGAGCCAGTTGAACAACGCCGTGCGGGCGCCCCCGACGTGCAGGTAGCCGGTGGGCGATGGCGCGAAACGGACGCGGACGGGCGCGGTGGTCATGCTGCTATTTCATCAGGGGCATGGGACAAGGGGCAAGGGGCAACGCGGGGCAACGCCGGTGCGGCGTCAGGCGACAATCGCGCCAGCTGTTTGGAGCAATGGGCAAGCGCCCGGCGGCGGGAGGCGGTAGGATCAGGCCGTCATGGTGCGACAGTCATCGGCAGCGACGCTCGTGAACGGTCGGTTCGGCCACTCCGCCGAGGCGCTTCCCGGCTCGCCGGGGGCCCAGGCGCTGCGACGGCTGGCCCAGGCGCTCAAGGCGCACGCGCCCTACGACGGGGCCTTCCAACTCCGCCTGCCGGGCGTCTGGGTGGTCCGCCGGTCACGCGTCCACGGCGAACCGGTGCGGGCGACGGTGAGGCCGGCGCTGTGCCTGGTGGCACAGGGCTCGAAACAGGTCATGCTCGGCCGCGAGGTGTACGAGTACGACGCCTCGAGGATGATTGCCTATTCCGTGGACTTGCCCCTGGCGGGCCAGGTGCTGAGGGCCACCGAGGCCGAGCCGTTCCTCGCCTTCAAGCTCGACCTGGACGCCTACAAGATCGCCGAACTCACGCTGAGGGTCTACCCGCACGGTGTCCCCGCGGGTCCGCAGGGCCGCGGCATCTTCGTGGGACAGGCGTCCGACGGCCTGGTGGACGCCGCTTCGCGTCTCGTGTCGCTCATGGCACAACCCGGCGACGCCGAACTGCTCGGGCCGCTCGTCGTGGACGAGATCCTGATCCGCCTGCTCAAGAGTTCGATCGGCACACGCGTGGCCCAACTGGGCCACCTCGAGTCCGGCGTGCGTCGCGTCGCCAAGGCCGTGGCGTGGGTGCGCGAGAACTTCGCCCAGCCGATGGCCGTGGACGACCTCGCCGACCTCGTGCACATGAGCGTGTCGTCGTTCCACCAGCACTTCAAGGCCGTCACGTCGATGAGCCCCCTGCAATACCAGAAGGTGCTGCGCCTGCACGAAGCGCGACGCCTGATGCTGGCGCGCCTGATGGACGCGGGAAGCGCCGCCAGGCACGTCGGTTACCTGAGCCCCTCGCAGTTCAGCCGTGAATACACGCGGCTCTTCGGCAACGCCCCCACACGAGACATGGCACGCCTGCGGCAGGACGGCTACACGGCCGACGACGTCGCGCGGTAGACGGAGGACGTTCGATGCAGGTTCGGAAGCTGGGCAGCAGTTCGCTGGAAGTGTCGGCCATCGGCCTGGGCTGCATGGGGATGAGTTTCGGCTTCGGCGCACCCGCCGATCGCCGGGAGATGATCGGCCTCATCCGCACGGCCGTCGAACGCGGCGTGACGTTCTTCGACACCGCCGAAGTGTACGGCCCGTTCCACAACGAAGAACTGGTGGGCGAAGCGCTGGAGCCCTTCCGTGGACAGGTCGTCATCGCCACGAAGTTCGGCTTCAAGCTCAAGCCGGACCTTTCACCGGGGTTCATTGGTCTCGACAGCCGGCCGGAACGGATTCGCGCGGTCGCGGAAGCATCGCTCAAGCGCCTGCGCGTGGACGCCATCGACCTCTTCTACCAACATCGCGTCGACCCCGACGTGCCCATCGAAGACGTGGCCGGCACCGTGCGCGACCTCGTCCGCGAGGGGAAGGTCAAACACTTCGGCTTGTCCGAGGCCGGCGCCGCGACGATTCGCCGCGCCCACGCCGTGCAGCCCGTCGCCGCGCTCCAGAGCGAATACTCGCTGTGGACCCGCGATCCCGAGCCCGAGATCGTGCCCACGCTCGACGAACTGGGCATCGGATTCGTGCCTTTCAGCCCCCTGGGCAAGGGATTCCTCACCGGCGCGATCAGCGCGACCTCGTCGTTCGAAGCCGGCGACTTCCGCAACATCGTGCCCCGGTTCACACCGGACGCGATGGCGGCGAACCAGGTGCTGCTCGATCGCCTGGGCGCGATCGCGGCGCGCACGCACTCGACGCTCGCGCAGATCGCCCTCGCGTGGCTCCTGGCGCAGAAGCCCTGGATCGTCCCGATTCCCGGCACGCGCAGACTCTCGCGCCTCGACGAGAATCTCGGCGGCGCCTCGGTCGAACTTACGCCCGACGACCTCCGCGACATCAACGATGTCCTGTCGAGCGTGCCCATCGAGGGCGCGAGGTATCCTGAGAGCGTCATGAAGATGGTCGGTCGGTAGCGCACGCGTGCTGGCGTGGGGCAGGCCTTCAGGCCTGCCATGACCCGCAGGCTGAAAGCCCTGCGCCACATCATGAACAGGTCAGCCGCACCGAACTCCGGTCCGTGGAGATACCCGAATGAAACTCAGAGTCGCCGTCGTCGCGTTGCTCGTCGCCGTCTCCGGCTTGTCGGTCCTCGCCGCCGACTGGCCGCAGTACCTGGGCCCGAAACGCGACGGCTCGTCCGTCGAGAAGGGACTGCTTCGCACCTGGCCCGCCGAAGGCCCGAAAGTCGCCTGGACGTTCCCGCTCGGCGCGGGCTTTGGCGGCCCCGTCGTCAGCCGCGGCACGCTCTACCTCCTGGACCGCGACGAGAAGACGGGCGACACGCTTCGCGCCATCGACTTCGCCACGGGCAAGGAACTCTGGAGCTTCGCGTACAGCGCGCCGGGTACGTTCATGTTCCCGGGCTCCCGGACCACGCCGACGGTGGATGGCGACCTCATCTACACGGTTGGCGTCCTCGGCGACTTCTACGCCATCAGCACGACCACGCACACGCCGGTCTGGAACAAGAACATCTGGAAGGACTTTGGCGGCGCCGAACTGCCCCGCTGGGGCATCGTGCAGAATCCCCTCATCTACGGCGACCTCGTCATCGTCGCGCCGCAGACGTCGCAGACGACCGTCGTCGCCTACGACAAGAAGACGGGCGACGTGAGGTGGAAGTCACCGGTGATTTCCGGCGCCCCGGGATACGTCTCACCCTCGGTGGTGAAGGTCGGTCCCGAGGACCACCTGGTGATGGTGACGGCGTCGAAGGGATTCGGACGCACGGCGAGCGGCGGCACGGTGGGCGGCCTCGATCCGCTGACCGGCCGCGTGCTGTGGACGTATGAGGGCTGGCAATGTGGTATTCCCGTTCCGCACGCGGTGGACGCGGGACAGGGCCGCATCCTGATCACCGGCGGATATCGGGCCGGCACGGCTATGATCAAGGTCGAGAAGGGCGCCGACGGCTACCGCGTCACTGAGCTCTTCAAGAACCCCGACTTCGGCGCGCATACGCAGCCGCCGGTCCTCTACAAGGACCACTTCTACGCGCACTACACGATCAACGAACGCAGCGACGGCTTCGTCTGCATGACGATGGACGGGAAGGTGACGTGGAGGACGGCCGAAGCCCCGCCGTTCGTGCGCGGCGATGCGCACCCCGAGGTGATCCCCCACGTCGACCCAGCGATCGGCATTCTCGCTCCAGAACAGCCACGCTTCCCGGATGCGCCATGGCGCGATCCCGTCGACGAGCTGCTCGGGGAAGAGGTTGATCTCCTTGGCCGCGTAGGCCGCGTCGAGCGCCGCCTGGCCCGCTGCCCGATGATCGGGGTGCGTCTGGTAGCGGGTCCACGGATCGATGACGAGGAGCACGTGCGGCCGAACGCGCCGGATGATGCCCGCGATCTCCCGCCGCAGCGCCATCGTGTTCTCGAGCATGCCGTCGGGGTGCCGCTGGAAGATGACCTCCTTCACCCCGAGGGCCGCAGCGGCGCCGCGCTGCTCCCGCTCGCGCCGCGCGGCGAGGCTGCCGGGCCGGATTCGCGGGTCCTTGCTGCCCTTGTCGCCGCTGGTGAGCAGCAGGTAGGTTACCTCGCGGCCCTCGGCCGTCCACTTCGCCACGGTGCCGGCGCACCCGTACTCGGGATCGTCGGGATGCGCGGCGACGACGAGCACGCGCTCGCCGCGGGGAGCCCTCGCCCGGGAGGGGGCTTGCTTCCGTGGCATCGCCTACTCCTTTCTCATGAGCCGGCCCGTGAGGAACTGGAGCGTCCGCGCGAGGGCGGACCGCTGCTTCTCCGTGCCGACGCCCGGCTCGGTGTGCTGGAACAGCCCGATGAAATCGGCGAGCTCGGCCTCGAGTCGGGCGAGACCCGATTCGGCCAGCGCGGTCGCGTCGGCGAGGAACCGTTCGCGGTCGGCGGATCCGAGCGAATCGCGCGCGGCGAGCACGACGGCGCGCAGGTGCACGAGGCAGAAGCCGCGCGAGGCCCTGAGGCGCGGGGGGAACTCGGGATCGTGGCGCCACAGGTAAACGATGGTGGAAGCCCAATGCTCGAGGTCAGTCGCGAGCATGCTGCAGATCTGGCACCGGTCGCGCAGGTCCGCGATAAGGTCGGCGAGCGCCGCGGAGCCGTCCCTCCGCCGATTCGGAGTTCTCGCCGCCACGAGCGCCGCGCGCAGCGCGGCCGCCTGGTGCTGCAGGTGGGTTTGCGTCATCACCGCGAGGCCGAGCGGATTGTGGCCCCGGTAGAGCCGCATCGTGTGCTCGGGGCAGAAGCCCTTCTCGTTCGTCCGCACCCGGGCCTCGCTCGCCATCACCCGGCCGCCGAGGAACGAGTCGAGGTACCGGCGCTCCGCGCCGTCGACGAGGGTGCAGAGCGGGCACTCCCCGCCCTGCGCGTACGCGTCGTGAACCCTGCTGATCTCGAGCTTCGGCATCGCGAACTGAACCTCCGGCCGCACCCTAGATTCCGAAATACGCGATGACGTACCCGCCGACCGTCGTGAAGCCGAGCCGCTCGTAGAGCGCGATCGCCGGCGCGTTCGCCGTCTTGACGAAGAGGCACGCGACGGGCTTTTCCGCGAAGATCGCCTCCAGCAGCGCGGCCATCACGATCCTCGCCAGTCCCTTGCCGCGCTCCGATGCCAGGGTGAACACCCCGCCGATCTGGTCGGCCCCGAAGCCCCGCGCGTTGGTGCCGGCCTTGGCGAGCGGCTCGCCGGCGCGGGACGCGTGGAAGACGAGATCGTCGCGTAACCCCTGGCGCAGCATCCTGAGGCAGGTCGCGTCGCTGAAGAGGGCGGGGGCGAGCACGACCTCCTCCAGCTCGTAGGCCCG
>CAZJRM010000238.1:0-7936 GCA_964547975.1 uncultured Vicinamibacterales bacterium
CGGCCGCCATGTTCGTGATGCACGAAATCCCGAGCACCTCGACGCCCATGTGCCGGGCGGCAATCGCCTCGGGGACGGTCGACATGCCCACGGCGTCCGCCCCAATCGTCCGCAGGTAGCGGATTTCGGCGGGCGTCTCGTAACTCGGGCCGAGCAGCCCGGCGTAGACGCCGTGTTCGATCGCGATGCCCAGGCGCCCGGCGGCCGCGTCCGCGATGGCGCGCAGCCGCTTCGAGTAGACCTCCGTCATGTCGGGGAATCGCGGCCCGAACCGATCGTCGTTCGGGCCGACGAGCGGGTTGGTCGCCATCAGGTTGATGTGGTCGTCCATCACCATGAGCGCGCCCTGCGAGAACGTCGTCTTCACGCCACCGGCGGCGTTGGTCAGCAGGATCGTCCTGACGCCGAGCGCGCCCATGACGCGCGTCGCGAAGACAACGGTCTGCACGGGGTGACCTTCGTACAGGTGCACGCGGCCGGAGAGCACGGCAACCAGCCGGCCGCGCACCTGGCCGATGACGAGTGTGCCGGCATGCCCGATAACGGTCGACTTCGGCCAGCCGGGAATCGTCTCGTACGGGAGGACGACGGCATCGGCCACGTTCGACGCGAAGTCGCCGAGGCCCGAGCCGAGGACGATGGCCATGGACGGCACCGCCGGGATACGCTCCCGGACGAAGTCCGCCGCCGCCTGTACTGCCGCGAAGTCGTGTGTCATAGCAGGAATCCCGCAATCGTCGCCGTCAGGAAGTTCGCCAGCGTACCGGCGATCATCGCACGGAACCCGAGGCGCGCCAGGTCGTGCCGGCGATTGGGCGCGAGCGCGCCGATACCGCCGATCTGGATGCCGATGGAACTGAAGTTCGCGAAGCCACACAGCGCGAAGGTCGCGATGGTGAACGACTTCGGATCGATGGTCCCGAAGAGCGGGCCCGCCGCGTTGGCGGCTGTGGCCGCGGCGTACTTGCCGAGTTCCGCGTACGCGACGAACTCGTTGAGCACCATGCGCGTCCCGAGCAGGTTGCCGATGATCGACGCGTCCTTCCACGGGACGCCCATCGCCCAGGCCACTGGCGCGAAGATCCAGCCGAGGATCTGCTGCAGGCTCAGGTTCGCCACCGACGTCAGGCCGAACTGCTGCGCGACGAACCCGCCGACCACACCCAGCAACGCGTTGAGCAGGGCGACCAGGGCGAGGAACGAGATGAGCATCGCCGCGACGTTGAGCGCGAGATGCAGCCCTTCCCCCGTGCCGCGTCCGGCCGCATCGATCACGTTCACGTCCGTCCGCTCGACGTTGAGCTTCACCGTGCCCATCGTCTCGGGCTGTTCGGTCTCGGGCACGAACATCTTTGCCATCATGAGCGTGCCGGGCGCCGTCATGATGACCGCGGTGAGCAGGTGTTTCGCATCCACCCCGAACAGGATGTACGCCGCCATGATGCCGCCCGAGATGTGCGCCATGCCGGACGTCATGACGGTCATCAGTTCCGACTGGGTCATCTTCGGCAGGAAGGGCCGGATGGTGAGCGGCGCTTCGGTCTGCCCCATGAAGATGCTCGCGGCGACATTCAGGGTCTCGGCCCCACTGGCTTTCATGACCTTGCGCATGCCCCAGGCGAATACCCGCACGACCAGCTGCATGACGCCGTAGTAGTAGAGGATCGCGAACAGCGCCGCGATGAAGATGATGGTCGGCAGCACCTGGAACGCGAAGATCAGGGAGTACTGCGCGCCCGCCTCACCCATCGCCCCGGTGACCACCTTCGGCCACGCGGTCTTGTCACCCAGCGCGCCGAACACGAACGACGACCCGACGCTCGCGAAGTCCAGCAGGCGCGTGATCAAATCGCCGAGGTACCGGAACGCGCGCTGGCCCCACTCGTTCTTCAGCACGAACAACGCGAAGACGATCTGCAGCCCCAGCCCCCACGCGACGGTCTTGACGTCGATGGCGCGGCGGTTCGTCGAGAACAGGTACGCGATGCCGAGAATCACGATGGCGCCGGCCAGCGGTTGCGCTTTCGGCACACCGCCGAAGCTGGCGAGCAGCACGGCGAGCACGGCGATACCGGCTCCGGCCAGCACCACCCACAGTTCTTTCGCGGACAGACGCCAGGTCATACACGCTCCTCAACGCGTCAGACGATTTCACCCACCACGAGGGGCAACGGCGCCGGCGGCGCCCCGCCGAGTTCGACCGCCGCCAGGCCGAGGTCCACGGCCTCCTTCACCCCGGCATCGCGGTGCACCAGCTCCAGTACCGGCTCCCCTGCTCTCACGAGCGCGCCAAGAGTCGCCAGCACGCGCACACCCACGCCGTGGTCGACCCGGTCTTCGGCGGTGGCCCGCCCCGCACCGAGCGCCGCCGCGGCGCGTCCGACGAGCAGCGCATCGAGACCGGTGAGGTATCCCGAGCGGGGCGCGCGCACGAACTCCCGCCCCGGCGCCAGCGCCAGCCGCCCCGGGTCGTCGACGACCGCGGGATCGCCGCCCTGCCGCTCGACCATCCGCCGGAACACCGAGAGTCCGGCGCCGGATGACAGCGCATCCCTGACCTGGCGTTCGGCGTCGGCCGCGTCGTTCGCCCGGCCGGCCAGCAGAACCATCCGGGCAGCCAGCAGCACCGACAGGTTCGTCAGGTCCCCGGGGCCCTGTCCCCGCAGGGTCTCGATCGATTCGATGACTTCGAGCGCATTGCCGACGGCGCGGCCGAGCGGCGCGTCCATGCGCGTCAGGAGCGCCTCGGTGCGCACACCGGCCAACTGGCCCGCGCGGACCATCGACACAGCCAGCTGCCGGGCCTCGGACTCGTGCTTCATGAACGCGCCGCGACCGACCTTCACGTCCAGCACGAGACCGTCGATGCCCTCCGCCAGCTTCTTGCTCATGATCGACGCCGTGATGAGCGGAATACTCTCGACGGTCGCCGTCACATCGCGGAGGCGGTAGAGCCGCCGGTCGGCCGGAGCCACGTCGCGCGTCTGTCCAACGATGACGCACCCGACGTCACGGAGGGCGCTGACGATCTCGGAGGCCGCGAAGTCCACCCGGAATCCCGGGATGGCCTCCAGCTTGTCCAGCGTGCCGCCCGTGTGACCGAGTCCCCGGCCGGACATCATCGGCACGACCGCGCCGCAGGCGGCGGCGAGTGGCGCGAGGACGAGTGACGTCTTGTCCCCGACGCCGCCCGTGCTGTGTTTGTCGACTTTCGTCCCGGGAATGGCTGCCAGATCGAAGCGCGAGCCCGAGCGGGCCATGGCTTCGGTCAGCCACGCGGTTTCTTCGTCGGTCATGCCTCGAAGGACCGTCGCCATCAGCAGCGCGGAGAGCTGGTAATCGGGCCAGGATCCGTCCGTGGCCCCGGCCACGAAACCGTCAATCTCCTGACGCTCGAGGGCCAACCCGTCCCGCTTCTTTCGGATGACGTCGACGGCACGCATGGAGTCAGCAGTATAGCGAAGTTCCCGGGGCATTCTGCCGATATTGCGTAACAGGGGCCTCCCGCCCCGACGCCCGTCGTATGCCAGTGACACTGCCCTCCCCATCGTCGATTCCGGCCCCCGTCTCGCGGGACGTGGCCGCCTTCGCGCGCACGCTCGTCACGGCCTTGCGGGCGCTGCAGATGTACTCGGACCGCCACCCGAACACCCAGGCCGCGGCCGGACATTGCCGGACGGCCATCGCGGCCCTGGCCGCCCACGATCAGCTGACCATCGGCGTGACGCCGCACGGACTCCTCGTCAACGGCGATCCTCAGCCCTCCGACGGACGCACCCGGGAGGCCTGCACGCTCCTCAACGACAAGGACATCCTCCGGCTCCGCTTCAAGGCGGCGCCGGAAGCGGCCGACGTCCTCGACTTCCTCCGGTTGCTGACCGTCGATGCCGACACCCTCCGTGCCAGCGGTGGTCCGGCCGCGGTGTGGGAATCCACCGGGCAGCCCTGGCTGGAACTCGATCAAATCAACTACGACCGCCTCCTGACCGGCGCAGCCCTGGGCACCGTCGTGACGGCGGACCGCAATGACGGCCCGGGGGGACATCGCCGCGGCGTCGCGCGAGACGATGAGATCTGGGGATCGCTGGTCCGGGCCATGTCCCAGGGTTCGACGCCAATCGACGCCAGGGCCGAACACCGGCTGATGGAGATCGCGCATTCGGCCGAAGCGATCGCCGCCCTGGTCGCGGACGCGGCCAACACCCAGACCGGCTCTGGTACGGCGCTCGATGCCACTCGAGCCGCCGCGGTGCTCTCGACGTACCAGCGGCTGACGACCTTCGTGGAACTGCAGGCCCCCGGCGATGCCGAATTCGTGGTGAACAACATCGCGTCGGCGGCGGGCAGAACGGACCCTGCGCTGTTCATGAGAGCCGTCAGCGAAGCCGCCGAGTCCGGCGTGGGCGTCGACGTGGTCTCGGCGGTCGGCGCCAGGTTCACCGACCAGGAAGCCTCCCGCCTGCTCGCCACCGCCCTCGCCGCGGAAGGCAAAGCGTCATCGAGGATGGCCGCGGCGTTGACGACGCTCGTACCCGACGCCGAGCGTCGCGAGCGTGTCCTCCGGCTGGCCCGTCAGCACGACTCCGGCGGAGGATCGGCAGACGCCGGCAGCCTGGCCACGGCGTGGGAAGCGCTCGACAGCCTGCTGGCCGGGCCTGCCGACGCCGACTACGTCTCGCGGTTGTACGGCGAGACCATCGAATACGCCGAAGCGCGGTCGAACCGGCTCCGCCTCGATGCCCCGCAGAAACTCGACCAGTGGACACGGTCGATATCGTCCGAGTCGTTGCGGGCGTTGTCGACGACGCTCCTGCTGGACCTCTTCAGCCTCGAGACGGACGAAGCGCGGGCGCGCGACTTGGCCAGGGACCTCGGTGCCGTGGCCGAAGACCTGTTGCTGGCCAACGACGTCGATGAGGCGGCCCGTGTGGTCGGCACGCTGCACGACGCCGGCACTGAAGGTGAAGCCCGCGCGGAGGCAGCGCGGGCAGGCCTCGACGTGCTTCGGCAGTCGGCGGCAATCGGCGAAGCCGCCGCGGCTGTCGCGGAGTTCGATGACGATCAGTTCGACGCGTTCGCCCGGATCTGCCGCCAGCTGGGCCCCGACGTTTCCCCGACGCTCGTGGCCGCCATGGGGACGGCCTCGGACGAATCGGCCGCTGACCGCTTGCGCTCCCTGGTCGCGGAGGCAGGACCGTCGGCGATCGAGGCGGCCGTCGCGGCCGCCGAGACCGCCGCCACCGAACAAGCCGCCGTCTACCTCCGGCTCATCGCGACACTCGGCGGGCCCCGATCCTTCGCGGCCCTCCAAGCCTTCGCACGCAGCCCGAAGGTGGATCTCGCGGCACTGGCGACGAACGAGCTCCTGGTCATGGAAGACCCTGCCGCCTGGAAGGTCCTGGCCTGGCTGGTCAGCACGGGCGACGAGGAGCATCGGCTGGCGGCCGTGGAACGAATCGCCTCGACCCGCCACCCGAAAGCGGGCGGGCTGCTGGCCCTGGCCCTCGGCGGTCTGGATCCGCTGGGAGCCGACTGGGCGGCATGCAGACGAGTGATTCAGGGCCTCCAGATAACCGGGGCCCGCGATGCCGTCGTGTCTCTCGCTGACACCATGCGCGCCATGTCATGGCGCTCGTGGCGGCGGGCCCTGTGGCTGAAGCGCGAAGCGATCGATCTCCTGGCGCGAACGGACACGCCTGACGCCCGGGCCGCTCTCGACGCGGCCGCGCGCGACGGCGACTTCCTCCTGAGGCGCCTGGCCGGGGCGGCGCGGCGCACGAGAGCCTGACATGGACGACAGTCGCACCCTCGACGATCTGATCAAACGCCTGTCGGCCGCCGTGCGGACGGCCGCCATCTATCCGGCGACCCATCCCCTCGCCCAGCGCAGCCTCTCGCACCTGCAGAGCGCGCTCGACACGGAGTTCAGGCAGCGACCGGACATCACGATTGGATTTCTCGGAGACGACGTGATCGCCGGCCGGGTCCGTCTGCGCGCGTCAGCGAACCTGCAGGGGCTCGTGCGGCAGTTCCGCGACCTGCGTGTCGACAAGGTCACCATCTCGCGCGGCGTCACGCGCGAAGACGTCCAGCGCTTCGTCTCGCTCGTCGCCGAACGCAGCGATCAGCCCCTGGCGGCCCGGTTCGAGGCGTCCGGGATCAAGGGCGTCGGTATTGGCGTGATGGACACCAACGAGTCGGCGATGAGTTCGGCGCTCGGCATGCTGGCCGCCCGCCACATCTACGAGCAGGCCGTCACCGGCGCGCGCGATGCCTGGGGCGCTGCCCACGGAGGTGCCCCGGACGCGGACGCCGCCCGTACCATCATCGACATCCTCGCCCAGGCCGTGGCCAACGACCGGGCGTCGATGCTGGTCCTGACCGACGCCAAGTCGCACGACGGATATACGTTCACGCACATGGTGAACGTCTCGATCCTGACCATGGCCCAGGCGCGGACGCTGGGGCTCAACGCCGCGACCGTCCGGGAGTTCGGCCTGGCCGGACTGATGCACGACATCGGCAAGGTCAGGGTCTCGCCGGACATCATCAACAAGCCCGGCACGCTCACCGACGCGGAACGCGCGGCCATGCAGCTCCACGTGGTGGAAGGCGCCCAGATCCTGCGCCAGACGCCGGGCATGCCGGCGCTGGCCCCCATCGTGGCGTTCGAGCATCACCTGCGCCTCGACGGAGGTGGGTATCCCGAGGGCGTGTCGCGCCACCGGCTGAACCTGTGCACGATGCTCGTCAGCATCGCCGACGTGTTCGACGCGCTTCGGACGAATCGGTCGTACCGGAGCGGTCTGCCAACCGATCGAGTCCGGACGATGCTGGCCCACCAGTCGGGAAAGGCGTTCGAACCCACGCTGCTGCGGCGTTTCACCACGCTCATGGGCCTCTTCCCTGTCGGCAGCGCCGTCCGGCTCATCAACGGCGAGATCGGCATCGTGACGCAGGAACACCAGACCGACATGCACCATCCCGAAGTGCTCGTGCTCCTCGACCCATCGGGGGAACGGCTCGAGACCCCGGTCGTTCGGGATACCTCGCTGTCACGGGCGGGCAGCGACACGGAAATCGAAGCAGCCGTCGATCCCGCCGAATGGGGCCTGGACCCGCTGGAGGCGTTTGCCGCATGAGCACGCCGGTGGTGCCGATGCCAGGCAAACCCGACGTGGTGCCGCCCGAGACGGCGCGTGTCGTCGTCGCGCTCGCCCGCGCCTGCCGGGCGGCGGCCAGGGCGGTATCCCTCTATCCAGCCGAACACCCGGCGGTCGGGACCGCGCTCGCGCACGTGACGGACGCGGCGACGGAGGCGGCCGCCAACGGGGAGTTGCGACTGAACGTGCTGCCCGACACCTTCACGGTGGACGGCCGCACGTTGCCCAGGCCCGATCAGGCCGTGAGCGAACTCGCCGCGTTGCTGCACCAGCACCAGATCGGGCAGGTCAGCCTTCAGCCCCAGTGTCCCGCCGACGAATGGCGCCGATTTCTCGCGCTCGTTGCGCTGCCGCCGGACCAGACCCGTCGCCGTGGCGGGCTGTCGCGGTTGTGGGCCAGCGAGGGGCAGGCGCGCATCGGCGTCCGTCAGATCGACTACGAAACGCTCCTGCGCGGCCGGCTGCAGGGCGAAGACGCCACCTGGAAGGCGATCGTCGCCCACTGCCTCGAAGGCGACGCCCACGCGTGCGACGAGTGGCTGACCTCGTTGCTCGTCGAGGCGCTGGACGATCCCGCGAAAGCCGCTCAGTTGCTCGACGCGCTGCAGGAGCGCACGGAGTCGGGAGGCAGCCGGGCCCCGATCGTGATGGCGGGCCTGTTGCGGGCGATGGCCGAATTCGTCAGCCGGACGCAGCCGGAACAACTGGAAGAGGTCCTCCACGCGATGGCGGCCATCGCGATGCGACTTCCCGCCGACGCCCTGACCGCGATG
>CAZJRM010000239.1:0-7925 GCA_964547975.1 uncultured Vicinamibacterales bacterium
GACGGCGCGGTGGGCGGGCGCATCGGGTGACAGGCGGGGAAGGACCGAGGACAGGAACTGGACCGCCATGCCGTCGTTGCCCGCGTCGCGCTCGAAGAGGGCAAGCACGACGTTGATCCAGGGATGGGCGCGGCGTTCGAGCGGGAGCTGCCGCAAGTAGTCGGATGCCCCCTGGCGGTCACGAAGCAGCCGGAGACTCTCGAGCACGAGCGCGTCATGGTGTCCGAACGGGGCCAGTCCGACCAGGCGAGTCGCCAGCCGGAGCGCCTCCTTCCCATCGTCGTGCTGCTGGCAACGTACGACCTGGTCGGCCAGGCCTTCGTCGAAGACGGCTGCCCGCGTCGCATCGTCAGGTGAAGGCCAGAACCCACGCCCCCAGAATCGGGCCCTCGGGTATCCCGTGATGAACCGGACCGACGCCTCGCCCATCGGATGCTCGGCCGGAACCAGGTCCGGCCGCGCACCGCGCCACGGCGGCAGTCCGAGTTCCCGGCCAACCTCCGGAGCGTTGGCCTCCCGGCTTACGCCGAAGAACCACGGGAACACGACAAATGGCGATGATTGTGGCACCGAGGCGAGCACGTGGTCGGGACTGGCGCGCCACGTCCCGTCAGGCTCGTGACGCACCGCGTACCCGGCAAGCCCGCCGGCGAAGTCGGCCGATACAGAAGGCCACGAGAGGTTCGAGACGTAGGTCGCAACGGGAGTCGGATGCTGCACGAGTCCCGGAAGGTTGAGCAGGACCGAAACGGCGAGCAAGGTCCGCCGGCCCCACGCGGGCCACGTCTCCATGGCCACGCCCGCGGGAATAGCCAGCAGCGGAATGGCGGGCATGAGCAGCCGCGGCCCCCATCCCCAGACCCCGTGCCACGCCCACCACGCTGACGTCATCGCGAGGAGCGCGACGAACGGCAGCACCGCGCCGGCGATGGGCATCAGCGCGGCCCGATCGCCACGTCGCAGCCGCCGCGCGACCAGCCAGGCGACAGCAGCCAGGGCCGGGAAGAACCACACGAGCCCCTGGTTCGGGCTCGCCAGGAGGCGCCATACGCCGTCCCATGCCGCGTGGGTGAAACCCTCCCCGGGGTAGGCGCCGAACAATGAGCCAAATCGTGACCAGTCGAGGACCGCCCACAACGCGGCAACGGGAGCGAAGCCTGCCAGGGAGGCCAGCGCGTGCCGCATTCTCCTTCCCGGCTCGGGCGCAGCCAGCACGGGAATCACTGCCAACGGGGCCACCACGATGAGCGCGGACTTCGCGAGGACCGCCACGCCGACGGCGACGCCTGAGAGCCACGCGAGCCACCACCCGCGGCGTGCCCTCACCGACGTCCCTGATGCCAGCGCCAGCAGGAATGCCGTGGCCAGAGCCGTGGCCTGCAACGGTTCGCTGAACCCCGTGGCGGCGTACGACGCCAGCGGCGACGCGATCGACGCCGCCAGCACGGCGGACGAAGCGCGCCCGCCGAGGCGGCGGCACGCCAGGCCGGCGGCGGCGGCCCCGCCGAGGACCAGCAGGATCGGCGCGATGAGGAACAGCGGCTGGGAGGAACCGGGGCCACACATGCGCTCGATCACAGGCGCAACAAACGCCGCGGGCAACTGGAGGAAGGACATGCCCAGCCCGAAACGCGACACGGCCTCGCCCCGCTCGGTCACATAGGTGAAGTCCCGGTCTCGCGCCTGGGACCACTGCCCCGTCTCCGCCAGCGCCACGGCGGTCCAGATCATCTGCCGTTCGTCGGCGGCCAGGCCGACGTGCCTGTCGTCAATCGTGGCCAGCAGAATGACGGCCACGGCCAGCAGGGCTGGCCAGACGGCTCGGCCGACCGACGTCCGTCGGTCAGCGGCCGCGGAGGTGTTCGAGGTAGTCGCCGCTGTCGATGCGCTGGGCCTGGCCGAGCGGCGCGTTGTAGAAGTAGACCCAGGCAGGTTCGATGCGGCCATCGGCGTAGGTTACCGGAACCAGGACCCTCGTGTAGAGACTGGAATCGGGTTCATCGGGCTGATATCCCTCGATGCCGTCCAGCGCGGCCATGACCGCGGGGTCTTCATCGACCTCGTAGACCTCTCCCCACACCTGGCTGCCCGGCGCGGGCACGGCCGCGGGAAATAAGCCCAGGTCGAAGAGCGCGGCGTCGATGCTGCCGCGCTCCACGAACGTCATCCGGGTATCGATCCCGGCCCGGCGCCGGCGATCGAACCCCGCCATCAGGGTGCCGTAGAAGAACACCTTGTTGTTCACTGGTGATGACGACTCCAGGGGTCCACCGAACCGCGGCTCGCGCGCCTCTCGTCGGCCTCGACCCGAGGCGGGCCCGACGCGGACCGAGAAGGCTTGGGTATGGCGTCAGTGTAGGAGAGACGCGATGACGAGTCAAGGACAGAGGCAGGACATGCAGGCGCGTACGCGACGCTGGCCGGGAGCACCCGCTCCCGGCCAGCGAATGTGACTCGATGGCGCTTACTCGTCTTTCTCAATCTGCCGCGCCTTCTTCTGCATCTCGCCGAGCTGGCTGGCCGCGTCGAGCAGCGCCGCCGACACCGAGAAGGACAACGTCACCGTCTTGCCCGTGCCGCCGAGTTCGATCTCGGGCCAGAGCGCCTGCATCTCGGGCTTGCTGCCCGTCGACATCTTCGCCAGCGCCGTGAACCCGCGAATGATGTCGCGCAGGTTGGTGGCCGCTTCTTCGCTCTGCGTCTCGGCCTTCAGCATCGCCTGGATTCCGCCGTTGATGTGGCCGCTGGCCGCAAACAGGCTGATCGGGGGAATCCGTCCGGAGACTTCGCTGGGCAACTTGGCGCGAGAAGCCAGGGAATCGAACCGCCCGACGGCCCAGAGACTCCCGTCACCCATGTCGGCCACGAGCTTCATCAGCTCGGCATTGTCGGTCACGCTGCCGCCCTTGCCGCCGGTGTCGATGGCGCGGCGCACCAGCGCCGAGTCGCCCATGACGACCAGGCCGGGTTCGATGAACGACAGCGACATCTTGACCGCGTGCCCGTCCTGCTGCTTGGCCGGAGCGCCAATGATCCGCTTGCCCTTGTAGGTCTCGATCAGGCCGCCGTGTTCGCGGGCCAGCGATTCGATCCGGGTGGTATCGAACCGGCCGCGTGCCAGGAACAGGGCGTTGGGACCATGCTGCTCGCCTTCCGTCGCCATCACGCTCGCGACGACGTAGTCGATGTCCCGTTCGATGTCGATGCCCGTCTCGCGCTTGAACTCGTCGCGACCGTTCTCCTCGCCGTGTACGCCGAACTTGACCAGGCGCTGGCGCAGATCCGACCGCATGACGTCCTGCACATTGGCGTACGCGACCACGGCCGCGTCGCGGGGCACGTACTTGAGCTCGTCCGGCCCGGGCGAAGCCGCGAACAGGCCCCCCGGCACGCCCCCGTAGTACGCCACGGTCCCGATGCCCAGTCCCATCACGAGGATCAGGGCGGCTCCAACGAAAAAGTAGCGGGTTTTTGCGGTCATCGTTCGTCCCCTCGATCCCTTATACGAACCGACCGGCCGGAAGTTCCCGGAGACAAAAGACTTGGGGCCGCGCCGGACTCTCTCCTCGCGCGGCCCCCGACACTAGCATCCGGCAATGACTGTCAGGCTCTCGGCCCTCGGCTTCGGCCTTGCCTCTTGTTCCTTGCCCCTACAGCACCTTCCCCATGCCCCACGTCCCATGCCCCAGCCAGCGCTCTACTGCTCCAGCACGTATTCCTTCCGGGAGATGATACGCCCGGCGAGGAACACGAAGACCACGGTGATCACCAGTAACCAACTGATGCTGACCAGCGGTGTCGGGACCTCGCGGAAGAGCGCCTGGAGCACGCTGCCGAGTCCCTCGGTCGGCATGGAGTGCGGAACGAGCGCCTGCAGGTAGAAGGCGACCGTCCCCCGGCGCAGGTAGCCGGGCATCACGAGTGCGAACTGTTCCCAGCCGAAGGCGAAAATCAGGCCGAAGACGAGCGGCCGCTTGAACCAGGCCCCGATGAACGAGAACACCGCGCCGTACGCCGCCAGCCCGAGCGCCATCAGGCCGAGATCCTTCAGCAGGTCCGGGAACGCCGCCGCGATGGACCCCTTTCCAATCGGGACGACCAGCAGGTACAGAACCACCACGGACGGCAAGACGACGAAAACGGTGGTGACGAGGTAGGCAAGGTACTTGCCGGCCAGGATCGCCGATCGCGATACCGGCCTGACGAACAGATACGTGATCGTCTTGTCCTCGATTTCGTCGGCGATAAGCGACGTGCCGTAGAACACGCCGAGGACGGGCACGATAAACCGGAGGTAGAGCAGCCAGATCATCCCGCCGAACACGGTGGCGCCGCTCATGATGGTCTGTCCCGACCTCGGCCCGATCCCGAACGCCTCGAGGATACGGAACATCAGGCCGAGCGCGATCGGGGCCCCGACGACGAGGGCGAGGAAGATCGTGCGCCTCGACCAGAGCATCTGCCCGAGCGACAGGTCGAAGACGCGCATGGCCGCCGTGGCGAACGACGGCCCGCGCGGCGACAACGCCGGAACGCCCGGCACGGTGGGTGCGGGAGTCGTGGTACTCATTTGACCAGGAACTTGAACACGGCCTGGAGGTTATCGTCCGGCGACGTGACTTCGGCAATGGCCCCGCCCTGCCCCGAGGCTGCCAGTTCCGTCAGGTACCGGTAGAAGCCGTCCGGCTTCGACGTTTCCACGACGATGGCGTCCTGTTCCAGCTTGAGGCTCAGCACATCGTCCCGGGTGAGGAATTCGCGGGCGAGCGACCGGGGATCCGCCGCGCGGACGTGCACGGTGTGGGGGTGTTCGTCGATGAGTTCGCGGATGTGATGCACGTCCCCTTCGGCGAGAATCCTGCCGTTGTTGATGAGCAGGATGTTCGACGTCATCGACTCGATCTCGTGGAGGATGTGGCTCGACACGATGATCGTCTTGCCCGCCCTGGCCCAGTCCTTGATCAGCCGGATCGTCCGCCGACGCGCGATGGGATCCATGCCCGACAGCGGTTCGTCGAGGATCAGCAGTTCGGGGTCGTGCACGAGCGCCTGCGCCATCTTGACGCGCTGCCGCATGCCCTTGCTGTAACTGCCGATCTTCTTCTTCGACGCATCGAGGAGATCGACACGTTCGAGGGCAATCGTCGCGGCCTCGATGGCTTCCTTTTCACTGAGACCGTTCAGACGGACGAGGCCGGCGACCCATTCGAGGCCGGTCATCCGGTCGTAGAACGTGTCCTGCTCCGGGCAGAATCCCATGCGGAAGTAGATGGACGGGTTGCCCCACACGGGCTGGCCGAACACCGTGATGGTGCCCTTGCTCGGCTTCAGCTGTCCGGTCAGGAGCTTCATCAACGTAGACTTCCCGGCGCCGTTCGGCCCGAGCAATCCCGTGATGCCCCTGGGAATGGTCATCGTCACGTCGTTGAGGCCGATGACCTGTCCGTACCATTTCGAGAGGTGGTCGGTCTCGATCATGTCACCACCTCCACGCCACGCACGCGGCGTTCGAGGATGAAGGCCGCCAGGGCTCCGATGGCGACGAGCGCCACGAGCGTGACGATCGCGGACGTCTCGTACCGGGGTGTCTGCCGGAAGATCACGTCGCCGATCTGCTCCAGGTTGGCCGTCGGCGAGATCCACGACATCGACGAGGTGTGCGTCACGCCTCGAATCGCCTGGAAGACCGCGACGGTGAAGAAGTACATCCCCGCGAACATGATGCCGACGAATCGGGAACTCTTCGTCAGCGACGAGAGCGCCAGCATGATGAGCGCCGTGATGACCGTTTCGATGAACGCGTAGACGGTGATCGCCGGAATGAGGAACAGGTTGTCGACGAGGAACTTGAGGCTGCCCGCCAGCACGATCTGCACGGCAAGGAGCATCATGGCCGGCAGGAACGTGACCAGCAGCAGGAACACGGCCAGGATCGCGAACTTGCCTGCGATGTACTCGGCCCGCCCCATGGGCTTCGAGAGGTAGATCTGCAAGGCGTTGGCGCGCAGGTCGTTGGCAATGAGCCCGGCACCGGTGAAGATGGTCACGAAGAACGTGAAGACACCCTGCTGCTCGGCGAACTGCCGGAACGTTTCAGCCGTCGGTGCGATCATCGACGCCTGCGGGAAGTTCACGGCGACGTAGAACTGAACGGCGCGGACGAGGAACGGCAACCAGGCGAAGAGTAACAGGCCGAGAAACGCGCGTTTCGCCATCATGTTCTTGATGCCGGCGACGGCGATGACGTTCCAGACCCGGCCGCGGGGCATCCGCTCGCCCGCGTAGTGCCGGTAGCTCTGATCGTGGATGGGCACGTTATTCCTCCCCCACCGCGTGCGCGAAGACGTCCTCGAGCGTCGGGACGCTCGGGCGCAGGTGTCGGACCTGCACGCCTTCCCGCGCGGCAATGGCGAAGACCGCCCGCGATCCGCTCTCGTCGGGCACGAACACGCGCATCAGATCCTCGTCGGTCATGTGGCAGGTCATGCCTTCGCGCTGCAGGACCGCCGCGAACGCCACGCGATCGCCCTTGATGCGCAGTTCGAAGAGGCTGCCCCGCGGCGTCTTGAGTTCCTTGATGGGCCCCGATTCGACCACCTGCCCCTGGTGCAGCACGACCACGTGCGTGCACGTGTACTCCACGTCCGGGAGCAGGTGCGACGAGAGGATCAGGTTCATCCCCTTGTTGGTGGCCAGGTCGAGGATGAGCGCGAGCATTTCTTCGCGGCCCTGCGGGTCCATGCCGTTGGTCGGCTCGTCGAGGAACAGCAGGTCGGGATCGTGGACCAGGGCTTGCGCGAGCTTGATGCGCTGCTTCATCCCGGTCGAATACGTTTCGATGTTGCGATAGCGCGCCTCGCCGAGGCCTACGTAGTAGAGCACCTCGTGCGCGCGCTGCATCGCGTCCACCGGCGGCAGGCCCGAGAGTTCGCCGCAGTACGCGACGAATGACACGGCGTTCATGCCCGGGATGTGCGCGTCGATCTCGGGCATGTACCCCAGGCGGGCGCGGATGTCCACGGGCTGCTCGGCGACGCTCAGGCCGAGGACGTTCATCTTGCCCTGCGTCGGCACCACGAAGCCCAGCAGGGACCTGAGCATCGTGCTCTTGCCCGCCCCGTTCGGCCCCAGGAGGCCCACGGCGCCGCCCGGAAACGCGGCCGACACGCCGCGGAGCGCGGCGTTCTTGCCGTAGATGACCGTCAGGTTGTCAATCTGGACGACGGCGGAAGGTGGTGAGTCGCTCATGCTCATCTGCTACATACGAAAGCTGGTTGCGGACAGTTCAGAGGTTCCCCCTGAGCCCCAGTTCATCCACCTTCTCCCGCATGAATCGGATGACGTTGGCGGCGTGTTCCTCGAGGGGCAGGCCGATTTCTTCGGCGCCCTTTCGAAGGTCGTCGCGGTTGACTGCCCGGGCGAACGCCTTCTCCTTCATGCGTTTCACGACTGACTTCGCTTCGAGGTCGAGCAGGCTCTTCGACGGCCGCACGAGCGCGGCGGCGGTGACGAAGCCGGCCATTTCGTCACAGGCGAACAAGACGTGTTCGAGGCGCGATTTGCGGGGCGTCCCCGTGTGGTCCGCGTGCGACAGGACGGCGCGAATCACCACCTCGGGCCAGCCGCGTTCACGCAGGATCTCGGCGCCTCTGAAGGGATGGTCGGCCAGATCCGGATACCGTTCGTAGTCGAAATCGTGAACGAGGGCCGCCACGCCCCAGAGTGGCTCGTCTTCGCCGAACTGCCGTGCGTACCCCCGCACGGCGGCTTCCACGGCGAGGCCGTGTTTGATCAGGTTCTCGTTCTGCGTGAACTCCGTCAGGAGGGCCCACGCCGCGTCCCGCGTCACCGTCATGAGGTCCTCACTTCACCAGGTTGATGTAGGCCGTGATCACGAGCGAGTTCGTGAAGTCGATGAAGAACGC
>CAZJRM010000240.1:0-7924 GCA_964547975.1 uncultured Vicinamibacterales bacterium
GTCGATCACAGCCCTTACGCGGCCGGTGCCGCCGACGAACTCGCCCGGGTGGTGAACGGGATGCTGCGTCGCCTCCGCTGAGGCGCACCGCCCGTCCTGGAAAGGGGGCCTGGCCCCCTTTTCGGTATCATGCTCACGATGACCATCCGGCTCGCACGACTCGATGACGAAGACTGGCTGATTCGGATGACCCGCCGCCTGGCCGACTTCGAGTTGCCTCCCTGGCGGTCGGCAGACGAGATCGCCCAGGGCGACCGCGGCATCCTGCGCGACGCCCTTCGCGGTCTGACCCCCGGCGCCGTTATCCTGGTCGCGGAGGAGGGGATACCCGCGACACGCCTCGGGTACGTGTTCGCCACGACGAAACACGACTATTTCACCCAGGCGCTCCACGCGCACATCGAAGTGCTGGTGGTGGACCCGAACGCCGAAGCGCGAGGCATCGCGGGCGCACTGATGGCCGCCGTCGAAACCTGGGCCCGCGACGCCGGCTACGGCTACGTCACGCTCAACGTCTTCGACACGAACAGACGCGCGCGCGGGCTCTACGATCGCCTCGGATACCGGCCCGAGACCGTGCACTACCGGAAAGAACTCTGAGTCTCAGAACCGGTAGAGATACGACGCCTTGAAGAACAGCCCGCGGTTGGTCGTCAGAAATTCGCCCTCGGTGTCCACCCACTGCTCGTTCCGATAGTCGCGCTTCTCGTACAGTGTCCCGTAACCCATGTAGAACACGGTCCCCGGCCGCACTTCGTAGGACGTCAGCATGTCGCCCAGCACCCGCTTGCGGGAACTGTCGTACTGCACGATCGCGCGCGCGGCCAGCCGCGGCGTGAACTGGTAGGTGGTCTTCGAGTTGACGACGCGGACGTCGTACACGCGCCCGCCGCCAGACGGTCGGTCCATCGTCACCCGCTGGACCGAGAGGTTCTGCGCGAAACGGGCGCTGGGCTGCAGGGTCACGGTCAGCGACTGCGTGCCCGACGGCCCGACGAAGGGATCGGCGGCATCGTAATAGAGGCCATCGCCGAACCTGACATTCGACGAGAGGTACAGCCACTTCGTCACCTGGCCGCTTGCCTGGATGCGGTAGATGACCTTGTCGAACTCCCGTCCGGCCCACGCTTCCCGCTGCCGGATGGTGTCGATCCTGAGACCGCCAGCCCGGCTCATGCTCGCCCGCACGGCGAACACCTGCAGGAAGTCGTCGCCCCCCTGCACACGGTCGTGCATGTACTGGACGAAGACGAACGGATTGACCTTTCGGAGCCACGGCAGCCGCGCTTTGGGCGGGTAGAAGTTGATACCCGCATAACTCCAGCCGCCGGTGACGCCGGTGCGGTTGTAGAACGCGGTGTCCATCTGGAAATCGCGGTCGTAGTGCTCCACCTGCGTCGCGAAGCCGTAGCGGCGGGAATTGTAAGCATAGGTGGCTTGCGCCATCGTTCCGGAGTTCGACGTTTGGCCTCCCGGTTCGACCGACGCGGACCGAAGGACCGTCGCCGAGACCTGCTGCCCGCCGAATCGCACCGAGAGGTCCGCCCCGCCCACGCGGTTGTACCCGTCCGCGAAGTCGGTGGCCGTGACGATCGCGCCGACGTACGCGCTCGGACCGAGACCGTAGGTCGCGCGCGCGATGTTGAAGAGCTTCCGTGTGCCATCGTACCGGGGATCGACCCGCCCGGCGGCGCTGTCGGCCGCGCTGATCGTGCCAAACGTCACTTTGCCGACCGTGCCCGACAGCTTGACCCCGAACGCCGGATCGACGATCCGGCGGGTGTGGACGGCGGAGCCCATGTTGCCGTCACCGCCGGTGCCCGCCAGTTCGAAGACGCCCATGCCCTCCATGAAGAACGGCCGTTTCTCGCTGTAGAAGACGGGGTATCGCTGGTTGACCTGCACCTGGAAACTGTCACTCTCCACCTGGCTGAAGTCGGGGTTGACCGTGCCGTCGAGCGTGACCGCTGACGTCAGGCCCAGTTTCCCGCTGACGCCGACGTCGGTCTTGCCGGCTGCGGCGTTCCAGGTGTCGGGTGTGCGCCGCGTCTGGTTGACCGACTCGGTGAGGCTCGGGATGAACTCGCGCACGCCCGGCCACGACAGGTCACGGACGACCATCAACGCCTGCTGCCCGAACGCCGACTTGCCGGGCGGAATGTCCGGCCAGGCAACCGAGACGCCCAGGCGGCTGATCCGGCGCCAGAACAGGACGCGCATCGGCACCTCGGCGCCGCTCTTGAATCGGATGCTCTGCACGGGGACCCGGATTTCCACGGTGTAGCCGTCTTCCGTCAGTCGCGCGGCGCTGTCCCAGACCCAGTCGATCGAGGCGTTCTCCCGCGCCGCGCTCGTGAGGATGTCGGCCTGAATGCCACTGGGGTTGACGAACATGTCGTACGACGTCTGTCCGTTCCCCATCGCATCGAGCTTCAATCCGACCCAGTCGTCGCTGAAGATGTTGTCGCGGCGCGCGATGCTGGTCTTGATGCCACGGGGATCCGGGTCGACGCAGTGAAACGCGAAGTACAGGTAACGCTTGTCATAGGCGGCCCACACCGTCGTGCGGTGTTGGAGCGTGTCGCCGTAGAGCGGGTTGTACGACAGCCATTCCCCGGTCGGCACCGGGGCCTGCTTCCAGATGTCGTCATCCAAGCGGCCGTCGATACGCGGCGGTACGTCGGAGAAACGGAAGTCGAGCGACGCGGGCGTCGCCGCCGGCGTGTGTGAGCTCGCCCGCGCACCAGGCACGGCGGCGAGCGCCATCAGGATGAGGGCCGTCCCGGCCCGAAGGCGGCGTGTCGTCATGGTGGGTGAGACGGGATCGCCGCGACGCCGGATTACCGTCGAGAATCGTCCGCGAACGAAAAGGGGGCCTGGCCCCCTTGCCGACACACCGAAAGGGGGCCAGGCCCCCTTTCGCACGCGCCGAAACGGGGCCTGGCCCCCTTTTTCGGTATACGATCTTCCAGCCCCGCCCCCGGTTCGGATTCACCCAGAGCTCGCGCAGCTCCGACGTCGGAGGATGACCGTGTTCAATGTACGCCTGCGGATCGTGACGGTAGCACTCGTGGTGGCTGCGGTGGCATCGCCGGGGGCAAGCCCCGCCGATCCGCCCCAGTTGGGCAAGAGCCCGCTCAAAGACGTCGTTGCCGCGCTGACACCCGAAGAGAAGGTCGCGCTCGTCGTCGGCGCCGGGATGAACATGCCGGGCGTCAATCTCGGCGCCGACCGGCAGGGGCCCGCCGTCGGCGTCACCATCAAGGGCGTACCCGGGGCCGCCGGGACGACGATTCCGGTTCCGCGTCTCGGTATCCCGGCCATCGTGCTGGCCGACGGACCCGCGGGCGTCCGCATCCAGCCGAAACGGCCTGGCGACGACACGCGCACCTATTACTGCACGGCCTTCCCGATCGAGACGCTGCTCGCGTCGTCGTGGGACGTCGATCTGCTCGAACGCGTCGGGCGCGCGATGGGCGCTGAGGCACGGGAGTACGGCGTCGACATCCTTCTCGGACCGGCGCTCAACACGCATCGCAATCCGCTCGGCGGTCGCAACTTCGAGTACTACTCCGAAGACCCGCTCGTGTCGGGGCGCCTCGCCGCGGCCATGGTCAAGGGCGTGCAGGCGGAAGGCGTCGGCACGTCGATCAAGCACTTCGCGGCCAACGACCACGAGTGGAACCGGATGACGATCGACGTGAAGGTCTCGCAGCGCGCGTTGCGCGAGATCTACCTGCGGGGCTTCGAACTCGCCGTGCGCGACGCGAAGCCGTGGACCGTCATGTCGTCGTACAACCGGATCAACGGCACCTATACCTCCGAGAGCCCGGCGCTGCTGACGGGCGTCCTGCGCGGCGACTGGGGCTACGGCGGCCTGGTCATGACCGACTGGTTCGGCGGCCGCGATGCCGTCGCGCAGATGGTGGCCGGCAACGACCTGCTCATGCCGGGCACGGCCGGACAGCAGAAGGCCCTGCTCGACGCCCTCGCGTCGGGAGCGCTCAGGCCGGACGTGCTCGACCGCAACGTCGTCCGCGTGCTCGAGCTGATCTTGCGCAGCCCGACATTCAAGCGCGTGCCGCGATCGGACACGCCGGACCTCGCGGCGCACGCGAAGGTCGGCCGCGACGCCGCGGCCCAGGGCATGGTGCTGCTGCGCAACCAGGGCGTGCTGCCGCTGGCGGCCGGCGTGAAGCACGTCGCGCTCTTCGGCAACACCTCGTACGCCATGATCACCGGAGGCACAGGCAGCGGCGACGTCAACGAGGCGTACACGATCTCCATGGTCGAGGGGCTGAAGGCCGCCGGGATCACGCCCGACGCCACGCTGGCTGCGGCGTACGCGACCTACCTCGAGGCCGAGCGCAAGAAGGCGCCGCCGCGCCAGGCGTTCATGCCAGTGCCGCCGCTCGCCGAGCGGCCGGCGGCCAGCGCCGAACTCGCGGCCGCAGCCGGGACGGCCGACCTCGCGATCGTCACCATCGGGCGCAATTCCGGCGAGTTCGCCGATCGCAAACGTGAGGGCGACTTCGACCTGCTGCCGGTCGAGCAGGCCCTCATCGCCGACGTCACGAAGGCCTTCCACGCGAAGCAGAAGAAGGTGCTGGTCGTGCTCAACATCGGCGGCGTGATCGAAACGGCCACCTGGCGCGACATTCCTGACGCGGTCCTGCTCGCCTGGCAGCCGGGGCAGGAATCCGGCCACGCCATCGCCGACGTGGTCACCGGGAAAGTGAATCCTTCCGGCAAACTCGCGACTACGTTCCCGATCCGCTGGGAGGACGTGCCCTCGTCGGCGAACTTCCCGGGCAGGACGCTGCTCGGTCCGGACCCGAACGCGCGGGGCATCCTCGGGATGGGCGATCGCGCCGCCGAAGTGTCGTACGACGATGACATCTTCGTGGGGTACCGGCACTTCGCGTCCAGGAGCGTGAAGACGTCCTTCCCGTTCGGTTATGGTCTCTCGTACACCACGTTCGGCTACAAGAACCTCGTCACGAGCGGGAAGACGTTCGGTTCGGGCTTCACCGCGAGCGTCACCGTCACGAACACCGGGAAGGTTGCGGGCCGCGAGGTGGTGCAGCTCTACGTTGCGGCTCCCGCCACGTCGATGCCGAAGCCGGCGATGGAACTGAAGGGATTTGCCAAGACGCGGCTGCTGGCGCCGGGAGAGTCCCAGACGTTGACGTTCGCGCTGTCGCCGGGCGATCTCGCGTCCTTCGATCAGGCGGCGTCCGCGTGGGTGGCCGACGCGGGCACCTACACCGTCAGGATCGGCGCCTCGTCGGAGGACATCCGCCTGTCCGGGACCTTCACGAAGGCGGCGACCGAAACGATCGCGAAAGTGTCGGTGGCGGTCGCGGGGAAATGAGAAAAGGGGGCCAGGCCCCCTTTTCGAGACGGGGGAAAGGGGGCCAGGCCCCCTTTCCTGACAGCGAAAAGGGGAAACGATCGCGAAAGTGTCGGTGGCGGTCGCGGGGAAATGAGAAAAGGGGGCCTGGCCCCCTTTTTCGCTGCGCGGCGGTCAGAACGAGCCGAAGGTGCCGGTCGCGTCCGCGGCGTCCTCCCGCGGCTGAACGGAGGCCTTCGTCCGCGGCGTGTGTGACAGAAGCTTGGCCAGTTTCTTCGGGGTTGCGTGCGCCGCCGGCCGCTGGCCTGCCGCCGGCGGTTCGGCGCCCGTGCCCCCCACCAGCGACTCGAGGCGCCGCGCCACCTGCATCGAGGTCTCGGCCTGGGCGTTCAGCTCTTCGCTGGCAGCCGCACTTTCCTCGGCCGTCGCGGCCGTCGACTGGGTGACCTTCTCCATCTGCGTGATGGCCTGCGTCACCTGGTCGATTCCCTGCGTCTGCTGCTGGCTCGCCATCCGGACTTCCTCGACGAGGCCCTGCACCTTCACGATGTTCTCGGACACCACGGCAATCGCCGACCCCACCTGATCGACCTTCGCCGCGCCTTCCTGCGACCGCGAAATCGATTCTTCGATGAGACCCGCCGTATCCTTCGCGGCCTGCGCCGAACGCTGGGCCAGGTTGCGCACCTCGTCGGCCACCACCGCGAACCCCATGCCCGCCTCGCCGGCCCTCGCCGCCTCGACCGCGGCGTTCAAGGCCAGGATGTTGGTCTGGAACGCAATCTCGTCGATGGTCTTGATGATCTTCGCGACCCGGTTGCTCGAGTCCTTGATGGCGTCCATCGCGCCCACCATCAGGTGCAGTGCCGCGTTGGAGACCTCCATCTGCTTCGTGACATCGGTGACGAGCGACGCCGTCTGCGCGGCGTTGTCCGCGTTCTTCCGCGTCATCGAGGCCATCTCCTCCATTGAGGCCGACGTTTCCTCGATCGACGCGGCCTGCTCGGTCGCGCCCTGCGACAGCGACTGCGACGACGTGGCGACCTGGCCCGACGCGGCGACGACCTGCTCGGCGCCGACCTTGAGTTCGCCCGCGACCTCGCGCAGCGTCGTATTCGTCGATCGCACCACGGCGATGCCCACCACCAGCACGATGACCGAGACGACCAGGATGGCGATCATGATGAACCGGATCGTCGAGTAGGTCGACGCCGCTTCCTTGACCGACTCCTGCACGAACGCGTCCTGCTGGGCCAGCAGGTCGTCGGTCCACTTGTCGGCCTGGTCGACGAGGGGATTGCACTTCTCACGGGCTTCCGCCCACGCTTCCGCCGCCTTGCCCTCGCGCAACAGGCGGTCGACCTCGGCGTGATAGCCCTTCCACTGCACGAACGCCGCGCCGATGTCGCGGACGAGCTTCTTGCCCTCCTCGGTCGCGAGCAGCGGAGTGATCTGGTCGACGCGCTGGGCGTTGAGCGTGACCACCTCGGCGATGGTGCTGGACGCCGCCTCCACCGTCTTCATGTCGTTGCCGAACCCCGCCACCAGCGCCCGGCGCTGTTCGCTGCGGAGCACGAGGGCGTTCTGCTGGATCCGGAGGGCCAGATTGACCTTCTGGGTCGTCTTGGTGAGCGCGGTATCGAGCCCTTCGTTGAGCGTCGACCCGCTGTACATCGCGTACGCGCCTGCGAGCACGAGCAGGAACGCCAGGGTGCCGACCACGGCATAGAGCTTCTTGCCTATCGTCCAGTTGTTCACCTTCAACTCCTGGCGCGGTCTAGCCGCGCATGTGACCCGCGCTTCAGCCCGGGGCGGCAGCGCCCGGGGGGAGGCCGGATGGCGGTGCGGGCCTCGACCGCCTTGCAGGTTGTGAATCGGCCCTGTGCCTCGTTTTGACAGTGACAATTGCTACGGATACACGGTGTTGCGCTTGCCCGACGCGCCGCCGCCGGTCGGCACGGACACGGTGAGTCGCGAATCTCCGATGCGCCCGCTCGGGGCCGCCGGACAGCCGGGTCGGGCAGCGCCCGACAGACGCCGGATGCTCCGACGCCAACGCCTGACGCCCGAAACCTGACGCCAGGTGCCGGCCCTCCGGCCCTGCCACTCGGCTCTGGTTCGCCTTCCTGACTTGTGACACCATGCGGCTCGTGAGAACCATTGGCCTCATCGGCGGCATGAGCTGGGAATCCACCGTGCCGTACTACCAGACCATCAATCGAGTCGTGGGTCGACGGCTCGGCGGTCTGCATTCGGCGAAGCTGGTCCTGTACAGCGTGGACTTCGAGGAGATCGAGCGCCTTCAGCACAGCGGCCGGTGGGACGACGCCGGCGCGGTGCTGGCGGAGGCGGCGAAGGCCGTCTGCCGCGGGGGGGCCGAGATCATCGTCCTGTGCACGAACACCATGCACAAGGTGGCCGCGGCCATCGAACGCGCGGTCGACGTCCCGCTGCTGCACATCGCGGACGCCACGGCCGAGCGCGTGAGGCAGGCCGGGCTGATGCGCGTCGGCCTGCTCGGCACGCGGTTCACGATGGAAGAGGACTTCTATCGCGGCCGGCTCGAGACAC
>CAZJRM010000241.1:0-7882 GCA_964547975.1 uncultured Vicinamibacterales bacterium
TCAGCGCTTCCGGCTCGCCACGAGGTACACGCCCACCGAGACGACGAGGGCGGGGAACGTGCTGCCCCCGACGTACCCACCCAGCGCGTACGCGGCACTGCCGGCGGCCCACGCGAGGAGACCGGGCACGAGGAAGCCTCCGGTCTTCGCGTACGGGCCGTTCGCGTCATACAAGTCTGCGGCAACGACCGGGCGTCGCGCGACGAAGTAGTGCGCGATGAGGACGCCTCCGATCGGGACCAGCGCGCCGCCGAGGACGAGCATCAAGTCCACGTACCGGTCGAGCCACCGGCCGCCGGCGATGGCCAGCGCCGTGCCGACCAGCCCAACCGACCAGATCGCGGTCTGCCCGCCCGTGCGGGGGAACACGCTGCGCCACGCCAGTCCCGACAGGTAGACGTTCACGAAGTTCGTGGTGATCGTGGCCAGGACCATCAGCGCAGCGCCCCACGCGCCGAGGTTGACGGCCTGCATCATGCGGCCCGGATCGCTCGTGCCCGCAGCCCGCGCAGCCACGAGACCGAGCGGCATCAGCCACAGGCTCGTCGCCGCGAGGCCGAAGAAGACGCCGCCGAACGCGCCGCGTTCGCTCGTCGTGTAGCGGGAGTAGTCGGCGAACATCAGAATCCACGACACCTGGTACCCCATCACGATGTCGAGGGCGCGAGGCCACGGCAGGTCCGCGGCAGGCAGCGGCATCGCGGCCGGCGGCATCCGCAGGACCGCCCAGGTGATGACGGCGCCGACGACGAGCAGGAGGGGCACCGCGACGCGGTCGGCCAGGGCCACGGCTCGCGGTCCCCCCGCGACGGTCAGTGTCGACACGAGTCCCAGGCCGACGATCCAGGCGGTCAGTGACGCCGGCCCCCCGAAGTACTGCGAAGCGACGGAGCCGGCAATCACGTTGTTGACGGCGATCCACGCGAAGTTCGTCAGGTACAACACCGCCGCGATGACACCGCCTCCCCGCATGCCGAGCGCCGCGCGCGCGGCGACGATCGACGGCACGCCCAGCCGCGGTCCGATCGGCGCCAGCGCGGCCACGAGCAACGACCCGCCGAGGGTGCCCGCGGCGATGATGGCCAGGGCGGTCCACACCGACGTGCCCGACGAGAGACTCGCCCCGACCTGCATCGTCGTGGCGACGATGTTCGCGCCGGCGAAGATGATGAACAGATCGAACGGGGATTGCGTGCGTTCGGCGGCGGGGACCGGGTGGATGTCGGCGGCAGCCTGCATGCCCTTCAGCCTACTTCAGGACCGTGCCGGTCGTGCCTCGGCATCTTTGGAATACGCACCAGTCCGGGGCGGGGTTCCGGTCGGTCGACAACATTTTTCGCGGGCGTTTTCCGCGTTGACTCGCGCGTGCGCGAGGCCCAAGGTGGAAGAAAGGAGCACCCGTGAGCCGACGAAAGAAACTCGACGTGTTGATGCCGCTCGTGAGCCTGCTCGCGTGCGTGGTGAGTGCGTACACGACCCAGCAAGGGCTCGCGACGGTTACCTCCGACCTCCTCGTATCGGGCGGCGTGGCGGTGGCGGGAGGATTCTTCCTGTTCGTGTTCTCGCTCTTCCTGATGTGGCGTTTTCCGTATGCGGATCGGATGCGCCAGATCGGGTACGGCATCGTCACCGTGGTGGTGCTCGCGCTGGCGTTCGGGTTCTCGACGCAGTGGAGCGTGATTGCCATGGGGGGCAAGGACGCGTTGAGCATCCACATGCAGCGTGTGCTGCAGGACGCCGACGCGCAGTCACTGGCCCTGTTGAAGCAGGCGGCCACCGAGGCGAACCTGGCGCCGCAGCTCGACAGTCTCGCGCGCCAGTACGAAGGGCTCGCGGCCCGCGAATCGCGCGGTGCGTTCTCGGGGCTCGAGGGCGAAGGGAGCGTGGTCTCGACGCTGCAGAACATGTCCCAGATGTTCGCGAATCTCAGCCGGACGGTAAAGGGCGTCGATGCGGAGAAGAAGGCGCTCTACGACCGGTACAAAGAGTTGTCGGCGGAGGCGCGGAAGGTGGCGTCGGAAACCGAACAGGCCGACGTCGGCGAGAGCGAGAAGATCCGGCGCAACAACCTGGTGTTCAGCCGGGTGCTCGGCGACATCAACGAGGTGATGACGCGCATGCGCGAAGCGTCGTCGGCGTCCTACGTGCGCGTGGTCAACCAGAACCTCGGGTCGCTCACGACGACAATCAAGGCGAGTGATACGGCGGCGCAGCGCGACGCGATCGCGAGACTCGAGGGGCTGAAGGACGCGGCGGTCAAGGTGGTCGCGCAGATCTCGGGCGGGAACCGGCCCGAGGACCAGGTGTCGATCCAGGCGTTCACGATGGTGCCGGCGGCCCGGGCGGTCTGGGTGCATGCCGGCGACGTGTTCTATGCGTGGGCCGGCGGGATTGCGATCGACATGATTCCGACGATCTTCGTCATCCTGCTGACGCTGGGGCGCCCGACGGAAGAGGAGGAGCGGGACGAGGAGCGGCGGCGGTCCGCGATGCGCGCGGCGGGCTCAGCGCCGCGGCCCGTGCAGGCGCGGGCGGGCCACTGGCCCGGGGGCGTTGGCGAAGGTGCGGGGCCGGCACCTGGTTCGCGCGGCTGATCCCGGGCCCCGGCCTGCCCTGCGCGAAGTGTGGCTCAACAGCCCTCGGGTCCCACACAGACGGTAGCCCCAGCGCGGGAAACCCGCGTCGTCGTGTCCCCTCCGGTGGCAGCGATCTTGCTCGTGGAGACTGGCCGGCTTCTGGCCGGATCGGCATGCGTATGTCCGGCGGACGTTGCCCGCCGGGGCAACCGGGGCGTCTTGGCGTTCGAGACGGACTGCGGGTACACTGCTCCAGGCACACATGAACAAGGACCGAATCATCGCCTTCCTGCTGTTTCTCGGCGGGACCGCCCTGTTGTTCTCCGGCGTCGTGTCGAAGCTCGTCCACGACTGGGGAGCCGACGAGAACTACTCCCACGGGTTCCTCATGGCTCCGCTCGCGGCTTACGTCGTGTGGCGGGAACGTGACCGGCTGTCCGCCATCCCGGTGAAGCCATCCGTGGCGGGCCTGGTGATCGTGGCCGGCAGCCTGTTGACGCTCGTCGCCGGCAGGCTCGGCGTGGAGCTGTTCCTGACGCGGATGGCGCTGCTGGGCACGGTGGCGGGGACCGTCGTCTTCCTGTGGGGCTGGCGTCATCTGCGGGCGCTGGCATTCCCGCTCCTGTTGCTGGTGTTGTCCATCCCCATCCCGTCGATCATCTTCAACCAGATCACGATGCCACTCCAGATGCTGGCGTCGCGGTTTGGCGTGGCGACGATCTCGATGTGCCAGATCCCCGTCCTGCGGGAGGGCAACGTCATCGTGCTGGCGACGACGACGCTGGAAGTGGCGGAAGCGTGTTCCGGCATCCGTTCGCTCGTCTCTCTGGTTGCGCTGGCGGTGATCTGGGGCTATCTCACCGACTCGCCCGGATGGCTGCGATGGTTGTACGCGATCGCGGCCGCCCCGATTGCCATCTTCGCGAACGGGATTCGGGTGGCCGGTACCGGCATCCTGTCTCATCTCTACGGACCTGAGGCGGCCCAGGGGTTCTTCCACACGTTTTCCGGCTGGCTGGTCTTCATCGTGGCCGGGTTGCTGCTGCTGACGCTGCACCGCCTCGCGGTCTGGCTGGTGCCGTCGGCCCGGACTGGCGCACCGGCCGCGCCGAAGTCGGAGCCAGGCGCATCGCCGTCGCTGGGGTGGCACGCGGCGCGGCTGATCCCGCGGACGCTCGTGGTGGTGGCGTTGATGCTCGGCGCCGCGGCGACGTTGCGCGCGCTCTCGCGCCCGGAGATCACGCCGGTCCGCCAACCGCTGGCCGAGTTTCCCCTGCAGATCTCGGAGTGGCGCGGGCGAAATGGCAAACCCTTCACTGACGATGTGCTCGCGGTCCTGGGCGTCGACGAGTACATCACGCGCGAGTACGCCGCCGCGACACGTCCCGGCATGAGCCTGTATGTCGGGTACTACCGCTCGCAGCGGGACGGTCGCACGATGCACTCGCCGATGAACTGCATGCCCGGTTCGGGCTGGGAACCGACCGAGAAGCGTCGCGTGTGGATCGAGGTTCCGGGCGCCGCCGGGGCGGCCGGGACACGGGTCGAGGTCAATCGGCTCGTGGTCCAGAAGGGCCTCGATCGGCTGCTCGTGCTCTACTGGTATCAAGGCCACGGGCGGGTTGTCGCGTCCGAGTACTGGGGCAAGATCTACACGGTGCTGGATGCCATCCGTCTGAATCGGAGCGACGGAGCGATGGTGCGGATCATCACGCCGCTCGACGGTCGGGATCCCGAGGCGCAGGGCCATGCCGAGCGCGCGTCCGTCGAGTTTGCGACGGCATTGTTCGGCACGCTCGGCGCGTACCTTCCAGAGTAATCCGGGTTGAGGGCGGGCAGGCCTGGTGCCCGCCCCGTGTGGCGTGAAGACGGTGTATCCCCTCGAACGCAGAGGTCATGGCGGCTGGAGGGGGAGGACGCGATGAGACTGAAACGTGGCGTGACGTTGGGGGTGGCGACGGTGCTGGTGACCGTCATGGCAGCGTGCGGCGGGAGCACGGAAGCCAAGCTGAAGGCCCGGATCGCCAGGGGCGACCAGTTCGTCCAGAACGGCAAGATGGCCGAAGCGATCCTGGAGTACAAGAACGCGACACAGCTCGACCCGAAGAACGGCGAGGCACGGCTGAAACTCGCCGAGGCCTACGAGAAGACCGGCAACACCCGGGAAGCGGCCGGTGCGTACGTCCGCGCGGCCGACCTGCTGCCGGACAGCGTTGACGTGCAACTGCGCGCGGCGCGGTACCTGTCGCTGGCCGGACGGCTCGACGACGTGAAACGCGTCGCAGAGGCGATCCTGGCGAAGGATCCGTCGAACGTCGATGCGCAGGTCATGCTCGCTCACGCGACCGCCGGCTTGTCCGACCTCGCGACCGCGATCACCCAGATGGAAGAGGCGATCAAGCTGGATCCCTCGCGGGTCGACAGCTACTTGACGCTGTCGAGCTACCAGGCGGCCAGCGGCAACCAGGGGGAGTCGCGGAAGATCCTGGAACAGGCCCTGGCGCGGAATCCGAAGAGCGTGGATATCCGGCTCGCGATGGCCACCCTCGACTGGGCCGTCGGAGACACGCGCAGCGCGGAAGCGCGATTCAAAGAAGCGCTGAGCCTCGATCCGAAACACATGCTGGCCAACCGGGCGCTGGCGCTCTTCCTGATGAAGGCCGGCCGCCTGGGCGAAGCCGAAGGACCGCTTCGGGTGGTGGCGGATGGCACGGCGGCGGTCCCGGCACGGCTGGCGCTGGCGGAGTACTACTTCCAGGCCAAACGCGCCCCGGAGGCCATCGCGCTGCTGGAGTCGATCTCCAGGGAGGCGGAAGGCAAGGTCCCCGCGGGCCTGATGCAGAGCCGGTGGGAGTTCTCGAACGGCAAGAAGCCGGAGGCCCACGCCCGAGTCGACGCGCTGATGGCCGCCGAACCGGCGAACCCCGAGGTGCTCGTTCAGAAGGCACTGATGCTGAACGCGGACGGCAAGATCGATGAAGCCCTGGCGAAGGCGGACGCCGCCGTGCACGCCGCGCCGTCACTGCCGATGGTGCACCACACGGTCGGGTTGCTGCAGGTCAGGAAACGCGACACCGCCGCGGCATTGAAGGCGTTTGGCGAAGCCATCAAGCTGGCACCGGGCGCGGTGGACTCGTCGTTGCAGATCGCCAAACTGCACCTGGAGCAGGGAGACGCCGAGCAGGCGCTGCGGTACGCCGAAGACACGATCCGCCGCGCGCCCGGCAGCGGCGAGGCGCGACTCACGCTCGTCCGTGCCCTGGTGATGGCGCGCAAGACGGACCGGGCCGCGGCCGAGGTCGAGACACTGGTCAGGGACTACCCGAAGTCAGCCGATGTGCAGACGCTGGTCGGATCCGTCGCGGCCACGAAGGGTCAGCTTGGCGAGGCGCGGGCGGCGTTCGGCCGGGCGCTCGCGATCGACCCCCGATCCGTGCCGGCGCTCGCGGGTCTCGTCGGGTTGGACGCGGCGTCCGGGAGGACGGCCGAGGCCCGGGCACGCCTTACCTCCGCGTTGGCGAAGAACCCCTCGGATCCCGCGTTGCTGGAAGTGGCCAGCCGATCGTTCGTGGCGCTGGGTGACCCGAAGGGTTCCGAGCAGAGCCTCAAGAAGCTGCTCGAGGTCGATCCCCTGAACCTGGCCGCGTACGGCTCGCTCGGCCAGTTGTTCCTGTCACAGGGCCGGCTTGACGATGCGCGTCGGGAACTCGAACAGTACGTCGCCAAGCAACCCACGTCCGTCGCGGCGCACACGCTGCTCGGTGTCACCCAGCAGATGCAGAACCGCCTCGACGAGGCCCAGAAGACCTTCGAACGCGTCATCGAACTGGACAGCAAGGCGGCGGTGGCCGCCAACAACCTGGCCTGGCTCTACGCCGAGAAGGGCATCAACCTGGACGAGGCGTTGCACCTGGCGCAGACGGCCAAGAGCCAGATTCCCAACCAGGCGGAGATCGACGATACGCTCGGGTGGGTCTACCTCAAGAAGGACCTGCCCGGTCTGGCGTCCGGATCGTTCAGGCAGGCCGTGTCGAAGGACCCGAACACGCCAACCTACCAGTTCCATCTGGGCCTGGCCCTGATGAAGAGCGGCGAAGCCGCGAAGGCCAGAGAGTCCTTCGAGAAGGCGCTGTCCCTGAACAAGCCGTTCCCGGAGGCGGCGGAGGCCCGGCGGCTGCTCGCGGGACTGTAGCTCGGGCAGGCGCGCGGGTCTCGAAGCCCGTACACACGAAGGGCCCGGCTCGGATGTCCGAACCGGGCCCTTCGTGTCAGTCGATCACCGGCGCCGGCCGGCGGTGTTTCGGAAGCTGGATGCCCAGCGTCTTGATCTTGTAGTTCATCACGCGCGGGCTGACGTGGAGCAGGTCCGCGGCGTCCTTCTGGACCCAGTTGCACATCTTGAGCGCCTCGACCAGCGCCTGCCGCTCGATTTCTTCGAGCGGCACTCCGGTCGGCGGCACCCGCACCACCGGCGTGGCGGCCGGATCGCCGCCGACGGCAATGGTCTCGCCGAGCCGCAGGTCGTCGACGCCGACCACCGGTCCCTCGGTCAGCAGGACCGCCCGCTCGAGCGTGTTCTCCAGTTCGCGGATGTTGCCGGGCCAATGGTAGCGCAGCAGGAGTTTCTGGGCGTCCGGCGTGATGCCGTCGATCTTGCGCTTCAGCTCGCTGGCGAACTTGCGGATGAAGAATGAGGTGAGCGCCGGGATATCTTCTTTCCGATCGCGCAGCGGCGGCATTTCGACCGACACCACGTTGAGGCGGTAGAAGAGGTCTTCGCGGAACTGGCCCGAACTCACCATCGCCGGCAGGTTCCGGTTCGTCGCGGCGATCAGCCGGACGTCGACTTTCAGCGTGCGCGTGCCGCCGAGCCGTTCGAACTCGTGTTCCTGCAGCACGCGCAGGATCTTTGCCTGCGTGTTGGGGCTCATGTCCCCGACCTCGTCGAGGAACATCGTTCCGCCGTCGGCCTGCTCGAACCGGCCGATCCGCTGCTTGTCCGCGCTCGTGAACGCGCCTTTCTCGTGGCCGAACAGTTCCGACTCGAGGAGGTTCTCCTGCAGCGCCGCGCAGTTGACCTTCACGAAACCGCGGCCGGCGCGGAGCGAGTTGTGGTGAATGGCCCCGGCAATCAGCTCCTTGCCCGTGCCCGTTTCGCCGCGGATCAGGACCGTCGTGTTGCTCTTGGCGACCTTCCGGATGATGCCAAGCAGCTTCTGCAGCGCCCCCGAGGCGCCCACGATCGAATCGAAGTCGTAGATGTCCTTCTGCGTGTGCCGCAGGTACTCGACTTCGTGGCGCAGGCG
>CAZJRM010000242.1:0-7858 GCA_964547975.1 uncultured Vicinamibacterales bacterium
GGTCGTCGGGGCGGTTCATCGCGCACCTCCCCGCATCGCGGCCGCCGCGCCGTCGATGGCCTTCTCGATCCGCTCGTGGGCACCGCACCGGCAGAGATGGCCGTCCATCTCCCGGGCGATGTCGTCGCGCGTCGGCCGCGGGTTCTTCTTGAGCAACGCGTAGGCGCCGAGAATCATCCCCGGCGTGCAGTAGCCGCACTGGAAGCCGAGGTGATCGACGAACGCCTGCTGCACCGGGTGCAGCTTCCCGTTCGTCGCGAGGCCCTCGATGGTCACGACCCGCTTGCCCGCCACGTCCTTCACGGCGGTCGCGCACGACCGCACGGGTTGATCGTTGACGAGCACGGTGCACGCGCCGCACACGGATTCACCGCAGCCGAACTTCGTCCCGGTGAGCCCGAGGTCGTCGCGCAGCACCCACAGGAGCATCCGGCTGTCGTCCACCGTGATGCGCGTTGGTTTGCCGTTGAGCGTGAAAGACACCACTGCCATGGCCTGCCTCCGGGCGGATTCTACTAGAAGGGGCGAGGGGCAAGGAACAAGGTGCGAGGGAATGGGCGATAGGGGGGAGGGAAAGGGGAAAGGGAATAGGCGAGAGGCGAGAGCCGAGAGCCGAAAGCCGAAAGCCGAAAGCCTGTCCGACACAACCGTCATGCCGTTTCCATCGTCCAATACGGCTATACCCGGCAACTCCAGGAGGTTCTGTGTCCCCCTTCCACCTTCGCATCGCCCGAGCCGCCGCGGCGGGAGTGCTACTGCTGGCAGCGCTGGCTGCCGGACCGGCCGTCGCTCAGACGCCCACGACTCCGGCCTACCGGGTGGAAGAAGTCGTGCCGGGCATCCACGCCCTCGTGCCGACGAAACCGATCGGATTCCTGAACGACTGCAACGTCGTCTTCATCGTCAACGATGACGACGTCGTCGTCGTCGATACGAACCTGACGCCGGCGTCGGCGGAGGCGTCACTGGCCGCGCTGCGACGCATCACTTCGAAGCCGGTCCGGCTGGTCATCAACACCCACTGGCACGTGGACCACGTGTCGGGCAACCAGGTCTACCGGAAGGCGTTTCCCGGCGTCGAGTTCATCGGCCAGCGACTGGTGCGCGAAGACCTCGTCGCGAAGGGGTCGGCGAACCGCCGCGACATGGGCGAGCAGGGACGGGCCTTCGCGGCGCAGATGCGCGAGCAGGTGGCCGCGGGACACAACCTCGCGGGCCAGGCGATCAGCGATTCGGAGCGCGCGAGTTACGCCGCGGACCTGTCGCTCATCGACGAGCTGGTTGCCGCCGTCCCGGGAATCGAGATCGTCCCGCCCACGGTCACGGTGGAGGACCGCCTGACCGTGCACCGCGGGCGGCGGACCATCCAGATCGAACGGATGGGGAGAAGTCACACGCACGGCGACCTCATCGTTTTCCTGCCGGACGAAGGCGTGGTGGTGGCCGGCGACCTGGTGACCGGGCCGATTCCGATCGTCGGCGGTGACCAGTCGTTCATCTCGGATTGGGCCGCGAGCCTCGATCGCCTGCTCGCGCTGCCGGCGCGTGTCTGGATCCCGGGGCACGGCCCCGTCTACCGCGATTCGGCGCAGGCGAAGCTCCTCCGGGACTTCCTGCGGGCCGTTGACGCGCACGCGGCGAGCGCGATCGCCAGGGGACAGTCGTTGGACGACGCGCGGAAGACACTGGACGTCGCGGCGTTCAGAACTGCCATGGCGGGGCAGGACCAGGCCCTGCGGGTCCTCTTCTCGAGCTACGGGAGCGGCCCGGCGCTCGCCGCCGCCTTCAGGGAACGCGCGAAGTAGCCCGCCGCCCGGGGCAGTGTACAATGCCCGCGTGCACGGCGTCGGGCTCGAGCTGACAATCATCGCGCTGCTGATCCTCGCCAATGGCGTCTTTGCCATGGCCGAAATCGCGGTCGTCTCGGCGAGGAAAGCGAAACTCCAGCAGTGGGCTGAGGACGGCGACGTCCGCGCGAAGGCGGCGCTCGAACTGGCCGCCAGCCCGAACCGCTTCCTCGCCGCCGTACAGGTGGGCATTTCGCTCGTCGGCATCCTGGCCGGCGCGTTCGGCGGCGCGACCATTGCCGAGACCATCGCGGCGTGGGCCGCCACCGTGCCCGCGCTCGCGCCGTACGGGAGCGCGCTCGGTCTCGGTATCGTCGTGGCCGGGATCACGTTCTTCTCCCTCGTCATCGGCGAACTCGTCCCGAAACGGCTCGGGCTGAACAACCCTGAACGTATCGCGAAGTACGTGGCCGAGCCCATGCGGGCGCTCGCGTTTGTCGCGACGCCAATCGTCCGCGTGCTCGAAGCGTCGACCAACGCGGTGATCTGGCTGCTCCGCATGAAGCCGTCGCAGGACCCGGTCATCACGCCGGAAGAGCTGAAGGTCCTCATCAACCAGGGCACCGAGAGCGGCGTGTTCGAAGAAGTCGAGCAGGAGATGCTCGAAGGCGTACTCCATCTCGGCGATCGCACGGCCGGGATGCTCATGACGCCGCGCACGCGCATCGTCTACCTCGACGTGGACGATGACCAGGCGGAGATCCTGCGGAAACTGTCCGCGAGCCACCGGTCGCGGTTTCCGGTGACCCAGCACGATTCCGAGAATGTGATCGGCATCGTGCGTGCGAAGGATCTGCTCGTGCAGGTGCTGGCGGGGCAGCCCATCGACCTGCAGGTCTCACTGCAGCCGACGTTGTTCGTGCCTGAGACCATGCCGGCGCCGCAGGTCCTCGAGACGTTGAAGCGGCACGGCGCCCACATCGCGGTGGTGACCGACGAGTACGGCAGCGTGCAGGGGCTCGTCACGCACAACGACATCCTCGAGGCCATCGTTGGCGATATCCCCACGCGGGGCGAGTCGCCGGCCCCCGGAGCTGTCCAGCGCGAAGACGGGACGTGGCTCGTGGATGGCCTGATCGGCGTCGACGTCCTGCGAGACACGCTCGACCTGCCGCTCCTCCCCGGCGAGGAGGACGCGGCGTACCAGACCCTCGGCGGATTCGTGATCCACCAGTTGCACAGCATTCCTGTGCCCGGTCAGCACTTCGACTGGGGACGGTGGCGCTTCGAGGTGATGGATATGGACGGGCGCCGCGTGGACAAAGTGCTCGTCACCGAGCGGCGCCCGCCTGCAAGCGAGAGTGAGTCGTCCGACTAGACCGCTGCGGTGGCCTTCCCAAGCGTCTCGAGAATCCGCTGGCGCACGTCGGCCATCGAGCCGCCGCCGTCGATCTTCGCCAGCACGCCTCGGCTCTCGTAGTACGGAATGAGCGGCGCCGTCTTGGAGTGGTACTCCGTCAGGCGCTGCTGCAGCACTTCCGCCGTGTCGTCGGGGCGCTGAATCAGGCGATCGGCGACGTCCGCCGGCGGCGGATCGAACACCACATGGTAGACGTGACCCGTGAGGGGGTCGGACCGCCGGCCCGTCACGCGTTCCAGGATGGCTTCGTCCGCCACGTCCACCAGCAGCACGCGGTCCATGCGCCGGCCCGTGCGTTCCAGCATCACGTCCAGCCACTCGGCCTGCGCGATCGTGCGCGGGAAGCCGTCGAGCAAGAACCCGCCCGCGCAGTCGGGCTGGGCGAGGCGTTCTTCGACGAGCCGGTTGACGAGGTCGTCAGGAACCAGCGCGCCGGAATCCGTGTACTGCTTGAATTCGACACCAAGAGCCGTCTTGTTACGAATGGCGCCGCGAATGATGTCACCGGTGGACACCTGCGGAATGCCCAGGGCGCGGACGATCGTGTCGGCCTGCGTGCCTTTGCCGGCGCCGGGAGGACCAAGGAGAATGAGGTTCATCGAACCGCCTCGTCAGAGGGCCGTATGAAAGTGGGAGACGCGAAACCTGCAGGCTGCCGCGCCGGGCGGACGGAGACCGTCCGAGGGGTACAGGCATGCTAAACCAGCTGTAACACCTCGTCAAACGAGCCGCAAATCCGCTCGCACAACGACCGCGCGCCGGCCTCGATGATGTTGCCGCCGGCCATGCCGACCGTGGAGAAGCCGGCCAGCCGAATGGCGCACACGCCGGCAGCACTGTCCTCGATGCCGATGACGTGGTGGCGGTCGTCGAACGGCATGCCGAGCCCGAGGCGGCAGGCTTCGGCATAGAGCCACGGGTGCGGCTTCGGCGCGAGTTCTCCGATGGTGCCCGGTTCGCCGCCGCGGATGGGGAATCCCGCCGTGATGATGGCGTCGTAGAACGCCCGCGGATCGCCGAGGCCCATCGTGCGGAACGCCGCGACCAGCTCCGGCCACGCCTTCTCGTGCAGGCCCGACGTGACGACGGCGATCTTGATGCCGCGCGCCTTCAGCGTCAGCAGGAAGTCCTTGAGTCCCGGCGCGGGCACGAACGCTTCAGCCCGGCCCCGCCCCGCCAGGATCTCCGCCATCTCGTGGTGCGTATGCCGGAAGTACTGCGCGCGCGCCTCTTCGACCGTCTTGCCCGGGCAGTACTTCCGGATGCAGTACTCGAGGTGCTCCGACGTGCCGAAACCCGATACGAACGGCAGGTCCGCGTCCTCGAGCGTGAACGACGGATTGCCAAGCAGGCTGGCCGTCGTCTTCTCGATCAACCACACCCAGAACGACTCGCTGTGCACCGTCGTCCCGTCGAGGTCCATCAGGACGGCTTTCACGGGCGGGTCGATGCGGACGTCGTACACGGGATAGTACGCGCCGTAGCCCAGAAGCGATCGGACGTGGGCGAGCGTGTGGGACGCGAAGGCCACGAATTCCACGCGGCGGTCGCGCGGCGTGACGACCCGCTGAACGCCGTCGGCGCCGACGCGGAAACGCCCGTCGCTGGTCGCCTCCAGCGCCACCATGTCCGCATCGTCGACGAAGCCGAGTCCCGGAAATCGCACGCGCGTCAGCCCACCAGCACCACGTGCACGTGTTTCGGACCGTGCACGCCGTGTGACAGCGTCATCTCGATATCTGCCGTCCGACTCGGACCGGAGATGACGACGACGTTACTCGACTCGTCGAGCAGGCCCGGCCTTCGCTCGATGAGCGCGCCCAGCGTGGGCACGAGCTGCCGACGGTCGACGATGGCCACGTGCACGGGCGGAAGCGCGGACGGGAGGCGGCCTCGACCCGGGCCAGCGACCAGGACGATGGCGCCCGCATCCGCCAAGGCGGCGTCCGCACCGGTGAGACCGAGCGGGACAGCCCCGAGTCGTTCCATGGCGAGCCGGCGAGCGCCGGAATCCGACGGCACGTCGTACGGGATGCGCGCGATGCCCCGCGAGGTGAGCGCCTGCGTGAGCCCCGGGCAGCCGATGGACGTCTCGTCCCACGCGATGTAGGTCGTGGCGCCGTATTCGGCGGCGATCGCGGCGACCACCTGCGCCGCCTCGGCCGCGTCTCTGGCCGTGTGTACGCGGCCCTTCAGCGCTTCGAGCGCGGTGGTGAATGGCCCAACGAGCGCCGCGCTCTCCGCGGGAGCGCTCTGCGGAATTGCCGGCGCGGAAGACGACGAGCCGGGCAGGACGGCCTTGACGAGGCTCTTCTGGATCGAGCCGAGGATACGTTCGCGCGCGGTGCTCATGGGGCGCCGCCCTTCCTGCGACGGTCCGCGTTCCATCGCGCGACGAAGGATCGTGTCACCGGGGCGGGGAAGTCGCGATAGCGGGTCCACCCGGACAACGGGCCGGGCAGCCACTTCAGCCGTCCGTTCGACGCCACCACTCTCGCCAGTCGTCCGGCCGTGCCGGCGGCCAGTCGATAGAGCCAGGGCTTCGTCGCGACCGCGGCGTAGAGGTTCATCCCGACGCGAAGCCAGAGCGGCCCGAGTTCACGGCGCGCTGACTCGGCCCGCAGTTCGAGCAGCAGGTGCGGCAGGTCGATGCGCACCGGGCAGACGTCGCGGCACGCGCCGCACAGACTGCTGGCGTGCGGCAGTTCGGCGGCCACGTCGAGGCCGAACAGCCCCGGCGTCACGACGGATCCGATCGGTCCGGGATAGACGCTGTCGTACGCGTGGCCGCCCACGTTCTTGTAGACGGGACAGATGTTCAGGCACGCGCCGCAGCGGATGCAATACAGGATCTCGGCCAGCGTCGTCCCGAGGAGCCGGCTCCGGCCGTTGTCGACCATGACGATGTGGAGTTGGTCGGGGCCGTCGGGTTCCGCCACGGGCCCGTTCACGGGGCCGGTGGCGGACGGGCACCGGCGCGGCCCGGTGAGGATATTGCTGTAGACCGAGAGCGTCTGGCCGGTGGCGCTTCGCGCGAGCAGTTGCAGCACGACGCCGAGGTCCTTCGCCGTCGGCACGATGCGCTCGAGCCCCATCACCGCCACGTGCACGCGCGGCGCGCTCGTCGTCAGTCGCCCGTTGCCTTCGTTCGTGACGATGGCGAAGCTCCCGGATTCGGCGACGGCCATGTTGACGCCGCTGATGCCCATGCCGGCCTTGAGGAACTGCTCGCGCAGCGTCCGCCGTGCGAAGGCCGTGATCGACGGCACGTCCTTGACTTCGTCGTCGGTGGCGCCCAGTTTCGCCTTGAACAACTCAGCGACGCCTTCGCGGCGCCAGTGCACGATGGGCGTGATGATGTGGGCCGGGCGGTCGTTGGCTACCTGCACGACGAACTCGCCGAGATCGGTCTCGATGACCCGGACGCCCGCGTCTTCGAGCGCGGCGTTCAGTTCGATCTCCTCGGTGACCATCGACTTGGACTTCACCGCGAGGGTGATGCCCTCGGCGCGGGCGATTCCGGTGACGATGCGCCGCGCATCTTCGGCGGTTTCCGCCCAATGCACGGTGCAGCCGCGGCGCGTCGCCTCGGTGGCGAACTGATCGAGGTACCGATCGAGGTGCGCGATCGTGTGCGCGCGGATGCGGCGTGCCGTATCGCGCACCGCGTCGGCGTCGGCCATTGTGCCGATGGCGTTCGTGCGCCCTCCGGCGAGGCGCCCGGTCGTGACCGCCAGCGCCTGCTTGAGGCGCGTGTCGGCAACGGCGGCTTCGATACGTTCGTGGAACGCCTCCGACACGGCGGGTGCGAAGGCGGCGTCGGGCCCCGACGGTCCGTGCGACGCGGGATTAGTCATGGCCCCGCTCCGCCAGGACTTCGGCGATGTGACGCACGCGCACGCGGCTACCGTGGCGCGAGAGGCCGCCGCCGATGTGCATCAGGCAGCTCACGTCCGTGGCGACAACGGTGTCGGCGCCGCTCTCGGCGATCGACGCGAGTTTCGACTCCAGCATGGCGCCCGACAGCGGCGCCATCTTCACGGCAAAGAGGCCGCCGAACCCGCAGCACGTCTCCGCGTCTGGCAGATCCGAGACCTCGGCGCCGGCGACCTGCCGCAACAGCGCGCGGGGCTGCGTCCGCACGCCGAGGCCCCGCAAGCCGTGGCACGACGCGTGGTACGCCACCTTGCCCGCCCCGCGGGCGCCGACATCGGTCACGCCCAGCACGTCCACCAGGAACTGGCTCAGCTCGTAGGTTCGCGCGGCCAGCTGTTTCGCCAGCGGCCCGTAGACACCGTCGTGAGCGAACAGTTCCGGGTAGTGATTGATCATCATGTCCGCGCACGAGCCGGACGGCACGACCACCGGATCCGGCGACGCGGAGAGGACACGAATCGTGTGCCGGGCCATGTCGGCGGCTTCGTCGCGGAATCCGCCGTTGAACGCCGGCTGCCCGCAGCAGGTCTGCGCCTCCGGCACCGTGACCTCGACGCCCAGTCGCTCGAGGAGGACGACGCAGGCATCGCCCACCTGCGGGCAGAAATGGTCCACCAGGCAGGTGACGAACAGCTGAACGCGGCGTGGTGTGCTCATGCGCGGATGTCGGGACTCGCCGCTACCATAACACGGTTACTTTGCCCGCAGGTACTGC
>CAZJRM010000243.1:0-7851 GCA_964547975.1 uncultured Vicinamibacterales bacterium
GTCGCGGGGTTACCGCAGCGCTTGCCTCGGAACCCTATCGGAAACCCTCGGCGCCTACCTGCGTCGTCCCCGTCCGAAGTACCCCCTCCGGCAGCGTACGGTGAGGTCCTTCGCCTTTGCATCGACCTTGATCGAGCGGAACCCCTCGACGGCCTTCGCGTCTGGTGAGTAGCCCAGCAGATACTGGCTGCGCAGTTCTTCTTCGATCTGCAGGTAGATCGATTCGAGCGAGTGTTTCTCGTCCACCTCGAAGTACGCGCCGCCGGTGTCCTTCGCCAGTTTCTTGAGGTTCTTCTCACCGTTCTCCGGAGCACGCGGCGGCATTCCGCCTGGACCGCCGGGGCCCATGCCACCGCCAGGCCCGCCCCGGCCCATCGTGCCGCCGACAACGCCGATGCGGACCGGGCCGAGGTTGATGCCGCCGGGGCCGCCGGGGCCCCGCCCCCGGCCGAAGTCCTCGTCGTGGATGCGGATCGCGTAGATCGCCGTGTCGGCCCGCTGCGACGCGCCAATCACCTCGTCCGCTTCGTCGTTGAGGTGATCGCCGTCGCCGAGGATGAGCAACGCCTTGCGCCCCTGCTGGGTCAGCATGATGTCGCGCGAGGCGTACCGGATCGCGTTGGCCAGCGCCGCCGCGTACGACGGACCACCGCGGCCGCCGAATCCGCCCCGCGGATTGCCCCACCGATCGCGCTCGGGCGTGCCGCGTCCCGAGCCCGCCGACGCCCCGTCCACCTCGTCGCGAATCAGCAACCTGTCGAGCCCTGCCTGCAGTTCGTCCCGCGACGCAGTCAGGCCTTGCAGCAGTTCAGGCGTGGAGCCGCGATACTGAACGACGAAGGCCTTGTCCTTGTCGGGACGCAGCATGTGTTCGAGAAACGCAAGGCTCGCCTGCCGCTCGAACTCGAGCATGTTCGATTCGCTGGCCGTCCGGTCCACGAGGATGCCAATCGTCAGCGGCAGATCGCTCTCGCGCGAGAAGACACTCAGCGCCTGCGGGCGGCCATCCTCGCGCACCGAGAACGCCTCCTTCCCGAGGTCGCGCACGAGGGCGCCCTGTTTGTCACGCACGGTAACGTAGAGGCTCACCACCTCGACGTCGGACGTGAAGACCGGCACCTGCGCGCCCGCCTGCCCCTGCGCACACAGCCACGCTCGGCCCGCCACGAGGGCCAGCGCGCCCGACATGAGTTCTCGCCGCGTGATGCTCGTCATCATCTCCTGATCCTTCCGCAGGCCACACGTCGGCCGCACTCTCAGGCGCAAGCAGGTACATCGTCACACGCCGGGGGCGCGGCGGCGACGCGGCAACACTCTTGTCGCGGAAATGTCACAGAGACGGCCGCAGGGACTGGCAGGCCTGAAGGCCTGCCCCACATCATGCGACGGCCTGCGTCCCGCCGCGTCAGCGGAGGCGGCCGAGGAGGTAGGTCACCGCCACTTCGACACGGAGTATGCGCGGGCCGATCGAGACCGGTTCGAAGCCACGCTTCGCCAGCAGATCCACCTCGAACGGCACCCACCCGCCGTCCGGGCCTATCGCGAGCGCGACACGCCGATCGTTCGCGACGCGCGGCAGCGTCGTCTCTGCCGCCGGATGCGGCACGAACCGCCGCGCGTCCCCGGCCCACGCGTCGAGTTCGTCCTCGACGAACGGCCGGAACCGCTCGCGAACCTCGATGACGGGCGGGATAGTGTCGCGGCCCTGCTCGAGGCCGAGATCGACAAGCGCGTCAATCGCGTCCGGCGCGATGAGTTTCGAATCGAAGTAGCTCTTCTCCACGCGCGCGGCATTCAGCAGCACGACTCGATCGACGCCGAGCGATGCCACGGCGGGAATGATGCGCCGCAGGGCTTTTGGCCGCGGAATCGCCAGCACCAGCGACACGCCCGCGCGCGGCGGCGGGTCCTCGTCGAGCGTAACCCGCAACCGGAGGCCGTCCGCGTCTTCCGCCAGCACGTCGCCGTGTCCGCACTGGCCTCCCCGCACGCCGATCCGCAGGGTCTCTCCGGCCTGGACGCGCAACACGTTGCGGGCGTGTTCGTGGCGGCGGCCGGTCAGCCGCACCGTCCCGTCCTGGCCCACCTCGTCTGGCGCGAGCAGCAGCAGATTCACGCGGCCGATGATACACGAACGGGCACTACCTGTCGGCGGCGGCGCGGGTTATAGTGACGCCTTTGGGAGGTGTGCGATGTCCCGATGCCTGCGGCCGGCCGGCGCATTCCTGCTGTCACTGGCCTTCGTGGCCTTGCCGATCGCCCCGGCCGCGACGCACGCCGTCGCGCCGCCCCAGGCGGCGCCGGACCTCGTCGCGGTCGATATCCACGTCGTCGACCGGTCGGGCGCTCCCGTGACCGGATTGCAGCAGGCGGACTTCACCGTGCTCGAAGGCGGCGTCCCCCAGCAGATCCGGTCGTTCTCGGCGCAGGCCGCCTCGGCGGATCCGTCCCTGGCCGGCGCGCCGCTGGCGGTGCGCAAGGACGCCGGATGGACGGCCAGGAACGGCCGCCTCTTCGTCATCGCCCTGGGCCTCGGCAGCCTCGAAGAAACCTCCCACCACATCACCGCGCTGACACGTTTCGTGAAGACGCGCCTGCTGCCCCAGGATCAGGTCGCGTTGTTCGCGTACAATCGCGCGCTCCCGTTCACGAGCGACCACCAAGGGGTACTCGACGCGCTCGAGCGCGTCAGGAAGTCCCACGAAGACGTCACCTTCTCGCTCGGCCAGCAACTGGGAGACATCGGCATGGCCCCGCTCTACGGGTCCCGGGTCCTGCCGAAGAAACTGCAGAACAAGATCGATGAGATGGTGCTCGGTCCCGGCGCGAAACCGGGGCAGCCCGTCGCCACCGACGTCATCGACCTCGGGGCGTTTGCCGGCCTGTCGCTCGACGACTTCATGGTGTCGTGCGCGACGACGCTCCAGGATCAGGGCAACCTGATGGCGCTCATCGAGTACCTGCGACGATTCGACGGCGAGAAACACGTTGTCTTCGTCACGGAGCACGGGTTCCCCGCGCCAAGCGACGACAACGACAAGGCGTTGGCGGCCGCGGCGAACGACGCGCGCGCGTCCATCCACTGCCTCCGGGCCGGAGGGGTGCTCGCGGCCGAGACGGGCCGGGAGCTGACCGCAACCGTCCGTCAGGCCAGATCGCTCAGAAGCCTGCGGACGATCTCGGAACTGACCGGCGGCCTGGCGTTGCTGGACGAGAAGGGATCCGACGCCGTCGATCGCCTCGCCGCCGCGACCGGCGCTGGATACGTCATCGGTTATCGATCCTCGAGGCCGACGGGGTCCGGCGAGTACCGCTCCATCGAAGTCCGGGTCAACCGCCCTGACGTCACGGTGCTGCACCGGCGCGGCTACATCCGCCAGGATGGCATCGGCGGGTTCAGCCGGCGCGGCTTCATCGCGAGCGACAGAGTATCGCAGGCCGGCAACTTCCGGCGCCAGGTGAACGACATCAAGGTGAAGGCCTCGGCGTCCCAGCGAGGCGGCACCGTGCTCGTGGTCGAGGGCAAGATCGACCTGTCGAAAGTCAGCGTGACCACGGTGGACGGAATGCGCGTCGGCCTGCTCAAGGTCGCGGTCTTCTGCTTCGACAGCGGCGCCAATCCGATGGGCGCCGACACGAGGGACCTGGCGCTGAAGCTGACCGAAGAGGAATACGCACGCGCGGTCAAGAGCGGCCTTCCCTACACGCTGGAGTTCCCGCTCATCCGAAGCACACAGAACATCCGGTTCGTGGTCTATGACTTCGGCTCCGACCTGGTCGGTCGCACCGACGTCAACATCCTGTGATATGTCCCGACCCCTTGCCCCTCGTCCCTCGGGATCCGCGAAACGAACCGGGATGGCCATGGCCGCCGGCGCGAGCCTGCTCGTCACCGCCGTGGCCGTCGGCGTCTGGATGTCGCGGCCGCCGCAGGCGGACCTGCGCCCGATCGCGGGGCAGAACGTTCTGCTGATCACGATCGACACGCTTCGGGCGGATGCCCTGGGGGCGTACGGCGGCCCTGCGGCGACGCCGGCGCTCGACCGCCTGGCCGGCGAAGGGGTGCGGTTCGACTTCGCCCACGCGCACGCCGTGATGACGCTTCCGTCGCACGCGAGCATCCTGACGGGCGAACTGCCGTTCGTGCACGGCCTGCGGGACAACGCCGGGTATCGGCTTCCAGCCGGCGCCCGCACGACGGCCACGATGCTGAAGCAGGCCGGGTACGCAACGGCGGCGTTCGTGGGCGCCTTCCCGCTGCACTCCCGCTTCGGGCTGAACGCCGGGTTCGACGTGTACGACGACCGGGTTGGCGACGAAAGCGGCCCCACCGACTTCGTCATGCCCGAACGGCCGGCCCCGGAGGTCGTTTCGCTGGCGCGCCGCTGGATGGCAGACGCCGCCGCCCGGCCCTGGTTCGTGTGGGTCCACGTATTCGACCCGCACGCGCCGTACCGGCCTCCGGCACCGTACGACACGCAGTACGCCGGACGTCCGTACCACGGCGAGGTGGCCGCGACCGACGCAGCCCTCGCCCCGCTGCTGGACGACGTCCGGACCTCCAGCCGGCCGACGCTGGTCATCGTGACGAGTGACCACGGCGAAGGCCTGGGTGACCATGGCGAAGACGCGCACGGCCTCTTCGCGTACGAGTCCACCTTGCGTGTGCCTTTGATCGTCACGGCTCTCGGCGGCGGCACGGCGCGTCCGCGCGTGGCGGAGGTCTCGTCCGTATCGGCCCGCCACATCGACATCGTGCCCACGATCCTCGACGCCGTCGGCCGGCCCGTCCCGCCCGATCTCCCCGGCCGCACACTGCTGCCCCGCGCGGAACGACGCGCGGGCTCGGCGCCCCGCCCGACCTACTTCGAAGCGATGTCGGGCACGCTCAATCACGGCTGGGCTCCGCTCTCTGGTGCGCTCGTCGCTCGCGACAAGTGGATCGATCTGCCCATCGCCGAGCGGTACGACCTTGCCGCCGATCCCGGGGAACTCACGAACCTGTCGGGACGCAGACCCGAGCGTGACCGCGAGCTTGCCGCGGCGCTGAGCGCCTTCGCGCCGTCGCTGCCCGGGCGGGAACGACGGGTGGCGGAAGACCCGGAGGCCGCCGCCCGGCTTCGCGCGCTGGGCTACGTGTCGGGCACGGCGCCCGCGAAAGCGCGGTATGGCGAAGACGACGACCCGAAACGACTGGTGGAACTCGACCGCGCCATGCACCAGGCCCTGGATCTCGCGGGCAGCGGGCGGGAGGCCGAGGCGGCGGCCATCTATCGCGGGATCATCACGCGCCGGCCCGGCATGGCCATCGCCTATCGGCACCTGGCCCTTCTGGCGTGGCAACAGGCCGATGCGGCGGGCGCCGTCGGCGTGCTGCGCCAGGCCGTGGCGAACGGCGTGACGGACGCGCGCGTCATCGGGCAACTGGGCGGGTACCTCTCCGATACCGGTCAACTCGAGGAGGGCATCCGGCTGCTCGAACCGCTGGCGCACGACACCGCCGCTGACGCCGACACGTTGAACGCGCTCGCGATCGCGTACGCGCGCGCTCGTCGTCCTGGTGACGCGCGGGCGATGTTCGAGCGGTTGCTGGAGGTCATGCCTGGCAGCAGTGCCCCGCTCGAGAACCTGGGGGTCCTGGCACTCGAGGTGGGCGACGCGGTTGCGGCGACGCAGTACTTCGCCCGCGCCATTGCCGTCGCGCCAGGGTCATCGCGCGCGCACGCCGGCGCCGGGGCCGCCGCGTTCGGCCGTGGTGACAAGGCCGCAGCCTACGAGGCCTGGGCACGCGCCGTCGAACTCGACCCGTCCAACCACGAAGCCGCACTGAACCTGGGCGTCAATCTCGCGCGCGACGGGCGCGTCGGTGAAGCCCGGCCGTATCTCCTGCGTATCCTGCAGGCCACGCCTCCGGTCCTTCCGCCGGCCCAGCGCCGCGAAGTGGAACGTCTCCTCGGAGGTGAGCGCAGGTAGTCACGTTCGAGCGGTCAGCGCAGGGTCTTGTCGGCACTGCCCAGCAGGTCCGCCTTCGCGTCGTAGACCACCATCCTGACGCTTCGGACGGCCGGATTCACCGGGAAGCGCACTTTGTACGGAATACCGGCGGTCTGAATCTGCTTGAACAGTTCGTCCTTCAGCTTCAGATCGGCCGTCTGCATGCTGTTTCCCATCGCATTGCCCTTCTCGTCGAAGCAGAAGACGGCAATGCCGATCCGGCCCACGTGCACGTTCTCCTCGAAGGTGAACGCGAGTTTCGCCGGGTCGATCGTCGCGCTCACCGTCAACTCGGGACCGGATCCGTCTTCGGCTCGGCCCATCGAGGCCTCGACCTTGACACGGATGTCCTTGATCTCCCGGCGGAACGACGCGGCCGCCCTGATCCGGTCGGCGGTCACGAATTCACGCCGGCTGAATGTGGTGAGGTCCCGGCGGGCGACATAGCCGTGCCGGTAGTGGACGTTCACGCCGGGCCGCGACACCTTGACCTCGACTTTCCGATAACGGCCGTCCCAGGTGCCGTTGGACGGGTAGTATCCGAGCAGGTACCCGGACCGCGTCACGTCGTTGAGCCGCGCCATCGCCGTCTCACCCGACTCCGCGATGGAGGACACGCCCCCCGTGAGTTCCGCGATCGTGCGCAGCGTCTTGAAGGCAAACGTCTGGTTCCACCGCCCTTCGGCCAGCGCACCGCCGGTCTGGGCGACGTACAGCCCCCCGGTCTGGACCGTGTCGATGGCGACCCGCGCGTCGTTCGCCGCCGCCGCCAGCAACTCGTCTTCCTCGAGCCGCGGCATCGCCAGACCGCGCTCCGTGAAGTAGACGATGTGTTTCTCGCCCTCGAAGTGCCGGAGGTAGGCGATACCGGCGTAGAGGTTGCCAAGGTCCTGGAGGGTTTGCGCCGTCGACGCGATGAATTCCTCCAGGGGGAGATCGCCGAACATCTGGGTCTGGACTTCGTCGAAGTCCGACCACGCGGTGAGGTGCGACAGGCCCGCGCCGGCGGCCATCTCGGCCTTGGCTCGTTCGGCCTGCTGCTGGATCTGGGCATCGATCTGCCGCGTGGTGTCCGCATCGACACGGCTCGCCGCCGCGTCGGCCTGCTCGAGCCGCTTCGACGCCAGCAGGCCCGATCCGGCAAACAAGGTGTCGATCTTGGCCTGGAGCGATCGTGGGATTGCCTTGCTCCCGTAGACGGCGGCCAGTCCGCTCATCTGGAGCCCGATTTCGTAGTCCACCTGTTCGTGGAGCCCCTTGAAACGCTCGAGCAGCGTCACGACCGACGCGTGGTCGGTCGTGAACGTCGTGGCCCGGTTGTAGGCGAACACCGCAACCTGGTCCTGCGGAAGCAGCCGCTCGCGCGCGAAGCGTACGAGCGCGTCGATGGACCCCGACGGTTCCGTCAGCTTCCCCCGGCCCAGTACGATCAGGAAAATCCGGTTGGCTTGCGGCTCCAGCGAGACGCCATCCTTGCGGACCTTCATCGCGGTGCCGGCAGTCTGGGGTTCCGCAATCAGGTTCCGCACGGAGAAGTGACGGATCTCCTGTTTCGTACCCCCATCGATCACGGTGAACTCGTCCTGCCTGAGATCGGTCACCGGCTTGCCGTTCTTGTCAGTCACACGAACGTCCAGTGGCACGAGCGTGACCGCCGAGCGGAAGACCGGCTGCTGGGGCGCCTGCGGCCCGGCGCCGTCGACGGCCGATGCCGGAAGGAGGACAAGGGCGAGCACAGCGGCGAAGGCCGGGAACACCCACGTGTGGAATCGCACGGCTGTCTCCCTCAACAAAACGGGCGGCGGCGCCCGCGCGCCGCCGCCCGTACGACTCGTTCAGACCCGGGTTACCAGGAAA
>CAZJRM010000244.1:0-7779 GCA_964547975.1 uncultured Vicinamibacterales bacterium
TGGTGACAGGGTCCACCATCAGCCCTTTGATCAGCATCTCGATCTGCATCGTATCCCTCGCCCCCGCCCAGCCATCGCCTCTTGCCCTACAACGTAGGCACGCCGCCCACTGGTGTCAATGCCCTACGCCTGGCGACCCCACAGGCTGTTCGGGCCGGAGCGTTCGATGACGACCCGCACCAACTGTCCGAGCAAGTCGGCATGCCCCGGGAAGTTCACGACCGTATTTCCAGTCGTCCGCCCTGACAGTTCGGTGTCGCGGCGGCGGCTGACACTATCGACCAGCACGTCGACGGTGGTGCCGACGGACCTTGAGTGGAGCAACGCCTGGATCTCCCGTTGCCGCTCCTGCAACTCGCTCAGCCGCGCCGATTTCACCTCTTCAGGCACATCGTCCGGAAGGCGCTTCGACGCCAGCGTGTTCGGGCGCTCCGAGTAATTGAATGAGAACATCGAGTGGAACTGCGAGTATTCCACCAGCGACATCGTGTCGCGGAAGTCCTCGTCGGTCTCGCCCGGGAATCCGACGATGATATCGGTCGAAAGCTGGATGTCCGGTATCCGCCGGCGAAGGTCATCCACGAGAGCCAGGTAGTCTTCCCGGGTGTGGCGGCGCTTCATTGCCGCGAGCAGTCGCGTGGAGCCGGACTGGACTGGCAGGTGGATGTGCTTACACACGTGCGGGAGCTCGGCGATGGCGTCTATCAACGCCGGCGTGACGTGGCGCGGGTGCGGACTCGCGAATCGGATCCGCTCGATGCCCGGGATGGCATCGACGTGGCGCAAGAGGCCGGCGAAGTCGCATTCCGGGTCGTCCGGGGCCTGGTAGTGATTGACGATCTGCCCCAGCAACTGGACTTCGCGGCGCCCTGTCGCGCCGGCTTCGGCGGCCTCCGCGAGGATGTCGGCCTTGGGTCGCATCCGTTCGTGGCCGCGAGTATACGGCACGACGCAGTACGTGCAGAAGTCGTTGCATCCCTCGATAATCGTGACGTACGCCCGGACAGGGTCCCCCCGGCGCACCATCCCGAGCGGGAATGAGACGTCTTCGTACGGGTTGATGTCGATCTGCCTGCCGCCGGATGCGCGAGAGGCATCCTCGATGAGCGTAGGCAGGCGCTTCTCGGCCTGCGTGCCGACCACCACATCGATGAACGGAGAGCGCTTGAACAGCGCCGAGCCCTCCTGCTGAGCCAGGCACCCGGTCACGGCGACCACGGGTTCCAGGCCGGCCGAGAGCGCTTCTGCCCTGAGTTCACCGATGCGGCTGAAGACCTTGTCCTCGGCCTTCTCGCGAACGGTGCATGTGTTGAGCACGATGACATCGGCGTCGGATGGGCTTTCGGCGGCCTCGTAGCCGGCCGCTTCGAGGAGGCCGGCCATGCGCTCCGAGTCGTGAAAGTTCATCTGACAGCCGAAGGTCTCGATCAGGTATCGTCTCGCCATTCGTTCTTCCCTGCTCCGGCCAGGTTAGGACTTTCGCTTTCGCCTTTCGCCATGGCTTTCGCTTTCGCCCTTCGCTGACGCCTGCCGTTGCCCCGCTCGCGCCTCGAGCATTTCCCTCGCGGTCGCCTTGGAGCCGTCCGTCAGGACCGCTCCAGCCATCATCCGCGCAATCTCGTCGACGCGGTCGCCAGGGCCGAGCGCGTCGACCGATGTCACCGTGCGTCCCTGACGAACGGACTTGGTCACCCTGAAATGTTGCCGGCCGCAGGCAGCGATCTGGGGAAGGTGAGTTATGCAGAGCACCTGGAACCGCTCCCCGAGAACCTGCAGCCGCTGTCCGACCACGTCGGCCACTCGCCCGCCGATACCCGCATCGACCTCATCGAAGATCAGTGTCTTGCCCGGACTGTCCGTCGAAGCCAGCGTCTTGAGCGCGAGCATCACTCGCGACAGTTCGCCGCCGGAAGCGATCCTGGCCAGTGGCCGAAGGTCCTCGCCGGGATTCGGCGAGGCGTAGAACTCGGCAATGTCAAAACCCCGAGGGCTCCATCGATCCCAAGCATCGGCTCCGCCGCCGGTGAATCTGACTTCGAATCGTGTCCGCTCCATTGCCAGTTCGGCGAGTTCCCGTTCCAGTGCCCTCGCGAACTTCTGCGCCTCGCGCTGCCGCCGGTCGGATAGGCGAACCGCCCGTTCGCGGTATCGGGCACCCGACTGCTCGAGCCTGGTCTCGAGTTCAGCAATCCTCGCCTCGGCGTTTTCGATTGCCGCCAGGCTGGCGCGGAGTTCGAGTCGCCTCTCGATGACCTGGTCGAGTCCGGGGCCATACTTCCGCTTCAGACGCTCGAGAATGGCGAGTCGGTCCTCGACCTCCTGAAGCCGGTCCGGCGATGAGTCGATGTGTTCGCGGTACTCCCGAAGGAAATCGGCCAGATCGGCGAGGTGGGCGTTGACGCTCTCCTGTCCTTCCGCGAAGGCCTTGAACCTGGGGTCGAGTGCCCCGAGTTCGTCGACGCGTTTCCAGACGGCGGCAAGCATCTCGACCACGGCCCCTTCCCCTTCGTAGAGCTGGTCGTACGCTTCACTCGTGAGACGGTGCAGCCGCTCGGCATTCGCGAGGAGAAGCCTGCTCGACGCCAGATCGGCGTCTTCGTTGGCGACGGGAGCCGCGGATTCGATCTCCCGGAGCTGGAACCGCAGGAAGTCAGCCCGCTGTTCTTTGTCCTTCTCCTGCTTGCGGGTGAGCTCGAGTTCCGCCCTGAGTGCCGTCCATTCGCCGTGGGCTTCGGCGACGGCGTCGAGAAGGGGCTGGGTTCCGGCGTACTGGTCGAGAAGTTGGAGGTGGTTCTCCGGCTCGAGGAGAGACTGGTGTTCGTGCTGTCCGTGAAGGTCGACGAGTCTGACCCCGAGTTCACGAAGTGAACCAGCTGTTACAAGCGCGTCATCAACAAAACTCCGCGATCGCCCCCCTGCCGAAATCTCCCGGCGTACGAGGATTTCGCGATCCTCGAATTCGAAGACGGCCTGAACGATCGCCGTTTCTTCGCCTGTTCGAATCATGTCGGCCGAGGCCCGGTCCCCCATGAGCAGACCGACGGCGCCGACGACAATCGACTTGCCAGCGCCGGTTTCACCGGTGAGGACACTGAGCCCGGGCTGGAGCGTCATCTCGAGTGACTCGATGACGGCCAGATTCTTGATATTCAGGTATCGAAGCATAGGCGCGTCCGATGGCCGGGTGAAAACGCGGAACTTCCATATTATCACGGGTTTGACAGCGTTTTCCGGCGCGTGTTATCCTCCGGTAATCCCGCCTGTCGGCATTGATGCGGCGAGGCCGTTCCGGTCTCGGGTCCACGCCGGGACGGGGGAGCCTCTGGAGGGCCTCACCCGAGTGGACGCCAATACTCTGAACGGGACCGGAGTCATCGACCTGGTGATGCGCGCCAGCCTGCTGGCGAAGCTCGTCCTGGTACTGCTTGCCGCGTTTTCTGTGCTCTCGTGGGGAATCATCCTGCAGAAGTTGTGGTTCTTCCATCGTTTGAGCACGCAGACCGGGCGATTCCTCGACGTCTTCCGCCGCAGTTCCAAGTTCTCTGACGTGCAAGCCGTCTGCCGGACGTTCGACGACAGCCCGCTGTCGGGAATTTTCCAGGCGGGTTACGCCGAGTTGAACACGCAATTGCGCCAGACGCCCCAGTCCGGCAGTCCGGGCTCCCCCGCCGGACGTCCAATCCTCAAGAGCCTGGCGTCGGTGGACCGCGCGTTGCTGCGTGCGGCGGCCGTGGAAGTCACAAAACTCGAACGCGGCTTGTCGACGCTCGCCACGACGGCCAGCATCACGCCGTTCATCGGGCTGTTCGGCACGGTGTGGGGCATCATGACGTCGTTCCAGCGCATCGCCACAGTCGGCGCGACCAACGTCGCGGTGGTGGCGCCCGGGATCGCCGAGGCGCTGATCGCCACGGCGGCGGGGCTGTTCGCCGCCATCCCGGCCGTGTATTTCTACAACCACTACGTGGCGGAAGTGAAACGCACCACGGCCGTCATGGACGATTTCTCGCTCGAGTTCCTCAACATCGCCGAGCGCAACTTCACGTAGGCGCGGCGCGTTTCCGGACGAGGGCTCGTACATGCCGAAGGTTGCTGCATCCGAAGACGTGGCGGTGGGCCGGTCGGGACGAGTCCGTCGCGTGTCCACGTCGCTGGCCGAGATCAACGTCGTTCCGCTGGTCGACGTGATGCTCGTGCTGCTCATCATCTTCATGGTCACGGCGCCCATGCTGCAGCGCGGCGTGGAGGTCAACCTTCCGGTGTCGAGGCGCGCGCCGCAGATTTCGTCCGAGCGCGTATTCGTCACGGTCCCGATTTCGTTCCGCAGCGATCGCAAGGTCTGGCTGGGCGAAGAGGCCGTGGCGTTGAACGTCCTGGCGGAGCGGGTGAGACAGACGATGGACGGCAAGACGGACAAGTCGGTGTTCGTCCGGGGCGACGGAGCGGTACAACTGCAGGAACTGATCGAGGTGATGGACCGCCTGAAGGACGGCGGCGTCGAGAAGGTCGGCCTGCTGGCGAAACGACCGGGAGAACGGTAGACATGCAGACCGTCACCGATGTCATCGTGGGCCGTTCGGCCTCGATGCGCGGGCTGCCCCGTATGGTGACGATTTCTGCCGTGGCCCACGCGGTGCTGGGCGCGGCGCTCGTGGCGTGGTCGGCCACCCACCCCCCTGCCGACCTCGATGCCCTGAAGCCCGTGATGACGATTTCGCTCGGCGGCACGCCAGGCCCGCAGGCGGGCGGCATGACGATGATGGGACGGCCGTTCCAGGCGACGGCGCCGCTGCCCGACGCGCCGAAACCGGCGCCGTTGCGGCCGGTGGCGTCACGCCGGCCCGAGATGGTCGTACCCGATCCCAAGGCCCCCGTGGCGAAGAAGCCGGCAAAGGCACCGACGCCGACCGTCGAGCCCGGCGCGCAGGTGGTGCCTCCGAAAGCGGTGAAGGGCGCGGGTTTCGGCGACAGCGCGGCAGCGGCCGAGAACCCGAATCGCGGGCTCGGGTTCGGCGGCTTGTCGACCGGGGGCGGGGCGGGCACGGGTGGCTACCTGGACGTCCAGAACTTCTGCTGTCCCGACTACCTGGCGACGATGCTGCAGATCGTGCAGAAGAACTGGAACGCGCAGCAGCAGGTGGCGGGCGAAGCGCTGATCAAGTTCCGAATCCAGCGGGACGGCCGCGTCACGGACATCGAACTGGAGCGATCGAGCGGGTACACGGCGCTCGACATCACGGCCCAGCGCGCCCTCTTCATGACGCAGCGCCTGCCGGCGCTTCCGGCGGCGTTCCCCGAGAGTCAACTGACGGTGCACTTGCGATTCCAGTACCAGCGATGACCAGACGTCTTGCACATGCATGGGGGGTAATCCTCGGCGCCGGCCTGGCGGCCGTCGTCGTGGTTCGGTTCGCCGATCCGTCGGTGCGCGCCGAGGCGGTGCCGCAGGGGGGCGGGCAGCAGCAGTCGGAGATCATCCTGTCGCTCTCCGGCGAATCGGGCGCGCGTCCACGGTACGCGGTGCCGGACTTCATCGCCAAGGGGACGGACCCGCAGACGATCGACGCCGCGCGGCTGATTGGCGCGGTGTTGTGGGACGACCTGGCGTTCGAACGCGAGTTCTACATGGTGCCGCGCGACACCTATCGTGCGATTCGCGCGCCGAAGGCGCTGACCGACGTGCCGTTCGACCAGTGGCGCGAACTCGGTGTCGATGGGCTAATCGTCGGGACGGTGGAGCGCACGGGCGGCACGACGTTCCGGGTGGAGTTGCGGCTCTTCGATGTACGGTCCGGCCGCGCGGCGATGGCCAAGGAATACAGCGGGTCGATGAACAATCCCCGCCTCTACGCGCATACGGCCGCCGATGAGATTCACCAGCAGCAGCGCGCATTGCGGGGGGTGGCGCGCACGAAGCTGTCGTTCGTCTCGGATCGCGACGGCGAACGTGTCGCCGGCGGCATTGCCGGGCGCGGCGCGAAGGAGATTTACGTGTCCGACTACGACGGCGCCAACCAGCGCCGGGTGACGGTCACGCGCAAGCTCAACCTGACGCCGGCGTGGTCGCCCGACGGCCGGACGATCGCGTACACGTCGTACCGCCGGGACTTCCCCGATATCTTCCTGTCCAACATTTTCCTCGGGACGCTCGAGAATCCGACGGGCGGCAAGACGCAGAACTGGCAGCCCGTGTGGTCGCCGGACGGCACGCGGATCTGTTTCGTCTCGAACCGCGATGGGAATCCCGACCTGTACGTCATGAATCGCGACGGCAGCGACGTGCGCCGCATCACGACCAGCCCGGCCAACGACGTCACGCCGACGTGGTCGCCGAGCGGCACCCAGATCGCGTTTACGTCGAACCGGTCCGGGTCGCCGCAGATCTACATCATCGATGCGGACGGGTTGAACCTGCGCAAAATCACGTCGGAGTCGTACTGCGATCGGCCGACGTGGTCGCCGGCGCCGTTCAACGAAATCGCGTACGTGTCGCGGACGGGCTCGGGCTACGATATCAGGACCTACGATCTGGCGACCGAAGAGCGGCGGCAGCTCACCAACGGGGAGGGCAGCAACGAGAGTCCGGCGTACTCGCCGAACGGGCGGCACCTGGCATTCTCGTCCACGCGCAGCGGGAAGTTCCAGATCTACGTGATGGGACGCGACGGCGGCCGGGTCCGCCAGATCACACGCGACGGGACGAATACCACTCCGGACTGGTCCAGGTAGCGGAAGGGGCGGAAATCATGACGAAACGAATGGTGACGAGATCAAGCTGGGCCGTCGCGGCGGTCCTGTTCGTGGGACTGACGGCGGCGGGGTGTTCGTCCAAGACGCCCCCGGTGGCGCGTCCGGTCCAGCCGCCCGACACCAGCACGACGCCGGCCCCCGCGACGCCGCCTCCCCCACCGGCGGCGACGCCAACCCCGGTTCGAGAGACGCCCATCACGCCGGCGCCGAAGCTGCCGGACGAGACGATGGCGTCGCGCTCGGTGGACGATCTGAATCGCGATTCACCGTTCAAGCCGGTGTTCTTCGGCTACGACAGCGCCGAGTTGTCCCCGGAGGGACGGGCGGCGCTCGACGAGAACTCGACGATCCTGAAGACGTACACGACCTGGAGCGTCACCATCGAAGGGCATTGCGACGAACGCGGAACGGCGGAATACAACCTCGCGCTCGGCGAGCGCCGGGCGGCGGCGGCCATCTCGTACCTCGTGTCGCTCGGGATCCCTGCCGGCCGGCTCCGGTCCGTCAGCTACGGCAAAGAATTCCCCTTCGATCCGGGGCACGATGAAGCTGCGTGGGCGCGCAACCGCCGGGCGCATGTCGTGATCACTGGCAAGTAGGAAGCGGGGACGAGGCGACCATGACTGGACGAAGCCGAGGTCTTCTGGCGGCGGCACTGACGCTGGCGGTGCTGGCGAGCCGCCCGATGGAGGCTGCCAACAAGGAACACCAGCAGATGATGGCGGACCTGCGGATGCTGCAGCAGCAGACGCAGGCGCTGCAGGCGCAGATCGCGGCGCTCGCGGACGCGCTCAAGGCCGTGTCCACGCGCATGGATGAACAGTCGGGCCTGGCGCGCCGGACGGCAGCCGACGCGCGCGTGCAGGTCGAATCGGTGGCCGGTGACCTTCGCGTGGTGCGTGAGAAGGTCGACGAGACCAACGTGCGCCTGAGTTCGCTGTCCCAGGAAATCGAGGCACTGCGCGTCCAGACGGCGGCCGCGCAGCAGGCCGCCGCTGCGGCCGCCGTCCCCGGCGCAGCCACCGATCC
>CAZJRM010000245.1:0-7764 GCA_964547975.1 uncultured Vicinamibacterales bacterium
GCGTGGCCGAGCCGATCGTGGCGCGGGCCGGCGCGGGCAACGACCAGATCATCGTCCAGCTGCCGGGCGTGGCCAATCCCCAGCGCGCGAAGGACATCATCCGCTCCACGGCGCTGCTCGAACTGAAAGGCGTCGAGCAGGGACCGGCGCCGACGCGGGAGGCGCTCCTGCAGGCCACCGGCGGCGCGGTGCCGTCCAACATGGAGGTCGTGCCGGGCATCAGCGAGGCCGTGGCGCCGGGTGAACGGGCCGAGACGGTCTACTACCTGTTGAAGAAGGTGGCGGCGGTGACCGGGCGCGACCTGCGCACGGCGCGCCAGACGCTCGACGAGAACAACCGTCCGGCGGTCGGCTTCTCGCTCAACAACGAAGGGGCCCGCAAGTTCGGCAAGTTCACCGGCGACAACATCGGCCGCCGCCTGGCCATCGTGCTCGACGGCCGCGTGCAGTCCGCGCCGGTCATCGAGAGCCGCATCACCGACGACGGGCGCATCACGTCCGGCTCGTTCACGCTGCAGGAAGCCCAGGACCTGGCGCTCATCCTCCGCTCGGGCGCGCTGCCGGCGTCGCTGACCTACCTCGAGGAACGCACCGTCGGGCCGTCGCTCGGCGCCGACTCCATCCGCTCCGGCGTGATGGCGTCGGTCGGTGGCCTCCTCCTGGTCATCGTCTTCATGCTCTTCTACTACAAGCTGGCTGGCATCAACGCCATTGCCGCGATGGTCATCAACCTCACGGTGCTGCTGGCGGCGATGGCCTACTTCGATGCGACGATGACGCTGCCCGGCGTGGCGGGCTTCATCCTGACGATCGGCATGGGCGTCGACTCGAACGTGCTGATCTTCGAACGCATCAAGGAAGAGCTGGCGGCGCAGAAGAGCGTCAAGCAGGCGATTTCGTCCGGCTTCGACCGCGTCTTCCTCACGATTCTCGACACGCACGTCGCGTCCCTCATCTCGGCGGCGTTCCTCTTCCAGTTCGGCACCGGCCCCATCCGCGGGTTCGCGACCACGTTGTCGATCGGTCTGCTGTCCAACGTCTTCACGTCCGTGTTCGTGTCGCGGACCATCTTCGAACTGTTCCTGTCGCGACGCCGCGTGGCGACGTTGAGCATCTAGCCATGCAGATCTTCACCAACACCCACTACAACTTCATCAAGTGGCGCTGGCACGCCATCATCCTGTCGCTCGTGGTGATCCTGGCGGGCGCGGCGCACATCGGGACCAAGGGCCTGCCGCTCGGCGTCGACTTCAAGGGCGGGACGATCCTCATCCTCAAGTTCGACCGGCCGGTGGCCGAGGACGCGGTGCGTTCCGCGCTCGTGTCGCTCCCGGGCGACAAGACCGTGCAGAAGTACGGCGCGGCCGAGGCGAACGAGATCATGATCCGCCTGCCCCAGAGCGTGGCGGTGGAGCAGGGCGCGCTGCTCGAGCAGGACGTCAAGAGTGCCACCGCCGCCGTGACGGCCGCGAACCTCGGGAGTTTCGAGGTCGTCGGCACCGAGGTGGTTGGACCCGTCATCGGCGCCCAACTGCAGCGCAAGGGCGTCTACGCCACGTTGTTCTCGATCCTCGGCATCACGATCTACATCGCGTTCCGGTTCCGGCCGAGTTTCGCGATGGGCGCGATCGCGGCGACCTTCCACGACATCCTGGTGACCGTCGCGTTCCTGTCGTTCTTCGGCTACGAACTGTCGCTCAACGTCGTGGCGGCCATCCTCACGATTACCGGTTATTCGGTCAACGACACCATCGTCATCTTCGACCGCGTCCGCGAGAACTTCCGCAGCATGCGGAAGGATTCGCTGGAGGAGGTCGTGAACACCAGCGTGAACCAGACGCTGGGCCGCACGATCATTACTGCCGGCACCACGTTCCTGGCGGTGCTCGCGCTGTACCTGTTCGGCGGCGACGTGCTCGAAGGGTTCGCGTTCACGATGCTCGTGGGCATCATCAGCGGCACGTACTCGACGGTGTTCATTGCCGCGGCGATCGCGATCATCCTCAGCAAGAAGAAGGCGGAGGCGCGCGTGACGTCGGCCCCGGTGGCCGTCGCGGCCGACAACGGCAGCGCGCGCAAGAAGAGCGGCAAGAAGGCCAGGTAGCCCCGTACGCCTCCAGACGTGGGATACCTCCAGGCGATCTTGCTCGGGGCGGTGCAGGGACTCACCGAGTTCCTGCCCGTGTCCAGTTCGGCGCATCTCATCCTCGTGCGGCAGTGGCTGGGATGGGACGCGGATCGACTCGGGCTGGCGTTCGACGTCGCGTGCCACGTGGGCACGCTCATCGCGGTGCTCGTCTACTTCAGGCACGACCTGTGGGCCATGGCCCGGGCCGTGCCTGACGTGTTCCGGGCCGGGGCCACGGGGCCGGCGCGCCAGGCGCGCCTCATCGCCATCGGCACGATCCCGACGGTCATCGTCGGGGTGTTGTGGGCCTCGGCCATCGAGTCGTCGTTGCGGACGCCGCCCGTGGCGGCGTCGATGCTGGCGCTCGGCGCGATTGGGTTCTTCGTCGTCGAACGGATGGGACGGCGCGTGCGGACCGAGTCGTCGATTGGCGTGGCCGACAGTCTGGCCATCGGGTGCGCGCAGGCGGCGGCGCTCGTTCCGGGGGTCTCGCGGTCGGGCGCGACGATTACGGTCGGCATGTTCCTCGGGCTGACGCGCGATGGCGCCGCCCGTTTCTCGTTCCTGCTGGGTGTGCCGGCCATCGTGGCGGCGGCGGGCCATGCGGGGCTGGACCTGCTGAAGACCGGCATCGCTCCGGGCGAGGCCCGGGTGTTTCTCGTCGGGATGGTGGTGTCGGCCCTGGTGGGGTATGCCGCCATCGGGTCGTTGTTGCGGTACCTCGGGCGCCATTCTCTGGCGGCCTTCGCGTGGTACCGGCTGGTCGTGGCCGGCATGGTGGTGGCCTTCATGCTGGCGGGGCGGGTGTAAGACGTGGTGCAGTGGCTGCGCCGCAACTTCCTGACGGGCCTCTTCGTGACCGTGCCGCTGGTGGTGAGCGTGGTCGCGTGCGTCTGGATGTTTCGCGTCGTGGACGGGTTTGTCGGACCGTTCTGGCACCGCTGGACGGGCCTGACGATCCCGGGGTTGGGCCTGGCAACCACGGCAGCCCTGGTGCTCGCCGTGGGCGTGCTGGCCAGCAACGTGCTGGGCCGGCGGTTGTTGCGTCAGGCCGAGTCCTGGCTGGATCGTGTGCCGGTGTTCCGGACTATCTATTCGCCAGTGAAGCAGATCGTGGCGGCGTTTTCACCCGACAACGAGTACGGGTTCAAGCGCGTGGCCCTCGTGGACGATCCCCGGCGCGGCTGGGTGCTCGGGTTCCTGACCCGGGAGTTCACGATCGACCGCGGCCAGGGGCCGGAATGGCTCGTGGCCGTCTACGTGCCGACGAATCACCTCTACCTCGGGGACGTGGTCATCGTGCCGCGTGACGCCGTGCAGTATCCGGATCTGAGCGTCGAAGAAGGCGTGCGCATCGTGCTGACGGGGGGCATGGCCCTGCCGTCCCACGTCCACGCCAGGGTCGGGGACATCGGCGGCCGGGATTCGCGCTGAGCGCGGCGGGATCCAGGCCCGGGCCATCAAGAGGTGACAGTCATGGGTGTTCTCGGGAAGAGCCCGCGGCGCGCCGCGGCGCGTGTGGCGGTCTTCGCGCTGTGGGTGGCGGTCCTGCTGACCGCCGTGAGTCTGCCGGCGAGCGCGGCGCAGCCGGCGGCCGAGCCGGTGGCGGCGCACGCCGCGCCCCATGCCGGCGGGGAAGCCAACCTGGTCCTGCCCGACCTCGCGCAAGCGACCTTCCGCGGCCTCGACGGCCGGACGCTCCTGCTCTACGGCCTGCTCGTGGCCGTCGCCGGCCTCGGATTCGGCCTGTTCATGTACCGCGATCTCCGGAACCAGCCGGTCCACGCGGCCATGGCCGAGATTGGCGACCTGATCTACGAGACCTGCAAGACCTACCTCCTGCAGCAGGGCAAGTTCCTGCTCATCCTCGAGGTCTTCATCGCGGCGATCATCGTGTTCTACTTCGGCGTCCTCCAGGGCTTCGAAGCGATGCGCGTGGTGATCATCCTGCTCTTCAGCCTGGTGGGCATCGGGGGCAGCTACGGCGTCGCCTGGTACGGCATCCGGATCAACACCTTCGCCAACGCCCGCACGGCCTTCGCGAGCCTGCGCGGGAAGCCGTTCCCGGTCTACGCCCTGCCCCTCAAGGCCGGCATGAGCATCGGCATGATGCTGATCAGCGTCGAGCTGCTCATCATGCTCTTCATCCTGCTCTTCGTGCCGCACGAGTACGCGGGCCCGTGTTTCATCGGCTTCGCCATCGGCGAGTCCCTCGGCGCCGCGGCCCTGCGCATCGCCGGCGGCATCTTCACGAAGATTGCCGACATCGGGTCGGACCTGATGAAGATCGTCTTCAACATCAAGGAAGACGACGCGCGCAACCCCGGCGTGATTGCGGACTGTACGGGCGATAACGCCGGCGACTCGGTGGGGCCGAGCGCCGACGGCTTCGAGACCTACGGCGTGACCGGCGTGGCGCTCATTTCGTTCATCGCCCTCGCCGTCAAGGACCCGCTCATCCAGGTCCAGCTGCTCGTCTGGATTTTCATGATGCGCATCGTCATGGTGGTGGCGAGCGGCCTGTCCTACAACCTCAACGACCTCATCGCGAAGGCCAGGTACCTGCACGCCGACACGATGAACTTCGAGGCGCCCCTGACGTCGCTCGTCTGGATCACCTCGGTCGTGTCGGTGGTCCTCACCTACATCTCGTCGTACCTCCTGATTCCCGACCTCGGGGGCGACCCGACGCTGTGGTGGAAACTGTCCACGGTCATCACGTGCGGCACGCTGGCCGGCGCGATCATCCCCGAGCTGGTGAAGGTGTTCACGTCGACGGAGTCGGGCCACGTTCGCGAAGTCGTCATCTCGTCCCGGGAAGGCGGTCCGTCGCTCAACATCCTGTCGGGGCTCGTGGCGGGCAACTTCAGCGGGTACTGGCTCGGCATGGTCATGGTCGCGCTGATGGGCGCGGCCTACGCCGTGAGCACCCTGGGCCTGTCGGCCCTGATGGTGGCCGCGCCGGTCTTCGCGTTCGGCCTCGTGGCGTTCGGGTTCCTGGGCATGGGGCCCGTTACCATTGCCGTCGATTCCTACGGCCCGGTGACCGACAACGCCCAGTCGGTCTTCGAGTTGTCGCTCATCGAGCAGGTGCCGGGCGTCGCGGCCGACATCAAGAAGACCCACGGCTTCGATGTGGATTTCAACCGCGCGAAGGACCTGCTCGAGGAGAACGACGGGGCGGGCAACACCTTCAAGGCGACGGCGAAGCCGGTCCTCATCGGCACCGCGGTCGTCGGCGCGACGACGATGATCTTCTCGATCATCATGGTGCTGACCGAGGGGCTGAAGCCCGAGCTGCTGCAGAACCTGTCGATCATGCACCCGCCGTTCCTGCTCGGGCTGGTGTCCGGCGGCGCGGTGATCTACTGGTTCACCGGCGCGTCGATTCAGGCCGTCTCGACGGGCGCCTACCGCGCGGTGGAGTTCATCAAGGCGAACATCAAGCTCGAAGGCGTCGACAAGGCGTCGGTGGCCGACAGCAAGCGTGTCGTGGAGATCTGCACGGTGTACGCGCAGCGGGGGATGTTCAACATCTTCCTGACGGTCTTCTTCACGACGCTGGCCTTCGCGTTCCTGGAGCCGTACTTCTTCATCGGCTACCTGATTTCGATCGCACTGTTCGGGCTTTACCAGGCGATTTTCATGGCCAATGCCGGCGGGGCCTGGGACAACGCCAAGAAGATCGTCGAGACCGAGCTGAAGGACAAGGGGACGCCCCTGCACGCCGCGACGGTGGTGGGCGACACGGTGGGCGACCCGTTCAAGGACACCTCGTCGGTGGCCATGAACCCCGTGATCAAGTTCACGACCCTGTTCGGGCTGCTGGCGGTGGAGCTGGCGGTCACGCTGGCGCGGGATATGGGGACGGGGCTGACGCACGTGTTGTCCGCCGTGTTCTTTGCCGTGGCGATCGTGTTCGTCTACCGGTCGTTCTACGGGATGCGGATCGGGCAGAACGCCTGATTCGACGGCCTCTCCGGGGCGTGCGGCGCTCGTCGGAGACTCCGGCGGCCGGGGGGCAACCCGGGCCGGCGGTCGGACCGGATGGCCGATTTCGGCGATCCGGTGTCTAATGGAAAAGGCGGCCGTTCAGGCGGGCCAAGAAGGGGTCAGACCAGTCGTTGACTCTTGTTTTTGGCTCTGGCTATAATCGACCGCCCTCGTGAAACCGTGTGAGCCCAGAGGTCAGGAGGAAAAGCCGGTGCCACGCGACATGTTCGGGGACGTCGTTCAGTCCTCAATCACACTCGGGAGCCGGAAATGGTATACGGTTCCGCTCTCGCTGCTCGTCCACGCCGTTATCATCGGTGCGATCGTCATCATTCCCTTGATGGCGGCCGACATCCTGCCGACACCGCCGGCGATGATGGCGTTCGTCGCGGCTCCGCCACCTCCGCCGCCGCCACCTCCTCCACCACCACCGCCGCAAGCAGCGGCGCCCAAACCCGTCCTTGATGTGAATCCGGCTGCCGCGCCTGTTGAAGCGCCGTCGGAAATCAAACCCGAAACCGGTATCGAAGCCGGGCCTGAGGGAGGCGTGGCTGGCGGCGTCGAAGGCGGGGTGCCAGGAGGCGTGGTCGGGGGCGTTGTGGGTGGGTTGCCCGAAGCTCCGCCGCCGCCGCCGCCACCGCAGGCGCCGGTCCGGGTCGGTGGAAATATCCGTCCGCCGCAGAAAATCAAGGACGTCAAGCCCGTCTACCCCAGCATCGCGCAGTCCGCGCGCGTGCAGGGCGTGGTGATCATCGAGGCGACGATCGGTCCTGACGGCAAGGTCAAGGACGCGCGCATCCTGCGTTCGATTCCGCTGCTCGACCAGGCAGCGCTCGACGCCGTGCGCCAGTGGGAATTCACGCCGACCCTGCTCAACGGCGTGCCGGTGCCCGTCATCATGACGGTCACGGTGAACTTTACGCTGCAGTAGGCCCACCGGTCGCACGACTGGGAGGGACCGGCACCGCCGTGGGTACCGGCGGGTTCCGGCTTGAACGTCATTGTTGTTTGGTTACCCAGAGGATGGAGAGACATGAACCTCATCGAGATGTGGCAGCAGATGGGCTTCTTCGCGAAGGCCATTGCGTACGTTCTGTTCATCATGTCGTTCATTTCGTTCGGCGTGGCCATCGAGCGCTTCTACACCTTCCTGCAGGCCCGCAAGCAGTCCAAGCTGTACGCGCCGCAGGTGGCGAAGCACCTCAAGGACGGCCGTCTGAAGGAAGCCGTCGCGCTCTCGCAGAAGAAGGAATACAAGTACAGCCACCTCGCCAAGGTCGTCCTGGCCGGGCTGAACGAGTACCAGTTCCAGCAGGAGTCCGGCAGCTCGCTGAACCGTGAAGACGTGGTCGACACCGTTCGCCGCGCCATCCAGCGCGCCTCGGCCCTGACCGCCTCCGACCTGAAGCGCGGCGTGGCCTCCCTCGCGACCATCGGCGCGACGGCCCCGTTCGTCGGGCTGCTCGGCACGGTCGTCGGCATCATCACCGCGTTCCAGGGCATCGCGGCCACGGGTTCGGGCGGCATCGGCGCCGTGTCGGCCGGTATCGCTGAAGCCCTCGTCGAAACGGCGCTCGGCCTCATCGTGGCCATCCCGGCGGTGTGGTTCTACAACTACCTGACCGGCCGCATCGAGTACTTCA